>CAILDA010000001.1 GCA_903832875.1 uncultured Micrococcales bacterium
GTGAACTCTAACTCCCCAGAGTTTGCGCTGCATCAGCAGAGCCGTCAGCACAGCTGTTGCAACATCTCTTCTTTCCATTGAAACAGTATTTGGTTCAGCTTCATCTAAAGCGCCAGCAATAAATCTCTTACGAGATGCTCCAACAAGTATTGGTAGGCCAAGTTTCTCTATCTCATCTAAACGAGCAACTAACTGCCAGTTCTGTTTCATGTCCTTAGCAAAGCCAAGACCTGGATCAATAACTATCTTGTCTTTTGAAATACCAGCCGCAACAGCTGCATCGACTCTTTGTTGTAATTCTTCTGCGACTTCAACTGCAACATCTTGATAAGAGTTCATAGTGTTCATGATGTTGCTGTGTCCACGCCAATGCGAGATAACTAGAGTTGCATTTGTTTCTGCGGCAACTCTAAACATTTCAGGATCTGCAAGTCCTCCTGAAACATCGTTGATTATTGAAACACCAAGAGCAACAGCAGCTTGAGCTGTTTCAGAATTCATGGTGTCGATACTTAGTTGAACACCTAAATCAGCGTCAATGATTTTCTTGATAACTGGAAGAACTCTCTCCTGTTCTTCCTGGATAGTTATACGTTCAGCATCTGGTCTAGTTGATTCACCACCGATGTCGATGATGTCAGCGCCACTGATGGCAAGTAATCTGGCGTGATCTAATGCAGCATCCAATGATGTGTATAGATTGCCATCACTAAAACTATCTGGAGTGATATTTAGAACACCCATAACTACGGGTTTTGCTTTTGGGGCAGTTGGGTTGTATTTCATTTTGCGATAAGCGCCATTACTTCAGCACGGTTAACTGCCTCTGAGTAAACACCTCGAGATGCCATCGTCACAGTGTTTGCTTCAGGTTGTCTAGCGCCACGAGATGCAACACAGTGATGTCTAGCTTCAATCACAACAATTACCCCTTTAGTTCCAAGACCTTGCTCTAAAGCATCAGCTATTTGAGCAGTTAGGTTCTCTTGTAGTTGAGGTCTTGCTGAAAGTATTTCAACTAGCTTAGGTAATCTTCCTAAACCAATAACTCGATCGGTTGGCAGGTAAGCGATGTGTGCGACCCCTGTGAACGGAAGCAGGTGATGTTCACAGATGCTCACCAATTCAATGTCCTTGAGAATCACAACATCGTTTTGTTCCGCTGGGAAAGTATCTTTTAGAGCTTCTAGCGGATCCTGCCCAACACCAGAGAAGAAACCGGCATAAGCATCAGCAACCTTTTGAGGAGTTGCTTTTAGTTCATCACGGTTAGGGTCTTCGCCGATAGCTAGGAGCAGTTCTTGAACTGCTGCCTTGATTCTCTCGGCGTCAACCATCTAACTAGGCCTTTTTAGTCTTGGTGGTCTTCTTAGCCTGAGCAGTTGCTGCTGCACGCTTAGAAGCCGTTGAACCCTTAGCCGGGATAGCGATAGGGCCTTGCTTAGGCTTTGGTCTTGACTTCTTTGATAGCCACTGTGAGCGCTTAGGAAGCTTCTTTACTGGCTTAAAGATCTTGGCGATCTCCTCAGCGTTCAAGGTTTCCTTCTCCATAAGTTCTTTAGCAAGAGCATCCAAAACCTTACGGTTTAGGTTGATTGCCTTGTATGCCTCATCGTGAGCTGCATCCAAGATGCCGCGGATTTCCTTATCAATCTGCTGAGCTGTGATGTCTGAGTATTCCTTGGTGTGAGCCATGTCACGGCCGATGAATACTTCCCCTGCTTGACCATAAGAAACTGAACCTACGATGCTAGACATTCCGTATTGCATAACCATTGCCTTAGCAATAGAGGTTGCTTTCTCGAAGTCATTAGATGCACCGGTAGTTGGGTCACCGTAAACAATCTCTTCAGCAACGCGACCACCCATTGCATATGCAATCTGGTCTAGTAACTGGTTACGAGTAACTGAGTAACGATCTTCAAGAGGTAAGACCATGGTGTATCCAAGTGCACGTCCACGAGGCAAGATGGTTACCTTAGAAACAGGATCGCTGTGATTTAGTGATGCTGCAACAAGTGCGTGACCAGCTTCGTGATACGCAGTGTTCAATCTCTCTGCATCCTGCATCAGACGAGTCTTCTTAGCAGGACCACCGATAACACGATCAATTGATTCATCAAGAATCTCATTAGTGATCTGCTTCTCACCATTACGTGCAGTTAGCAGAGCTGCTTCGTTTAGAACGTTAGCTAAATCAGCACCGGTGAAACCAGGTGTTCTTCTAGCAACCATTGCCATGTCAACATCACTTGAAACAGGCTTACCCTTGGAGTGAACTTTTAGAATTTGTTCACGACCAATCAAATCTGGAGCTGAAACTCCAACCTGACGATCGAAACGACCAGGACGTAGAAGTGCAGGGTCAAGAATATCTGGACGGTTAGTTGCAGCAATAAGAATTACGTTGGTCTTTGAATCAAAACCATCCATCTCAACTAGCAACTGGTTGAGTGTTTGTTCACGCTCATCGTTACCGCCGCCGATGCCAGCACCACGGTGACGACCAACAGCATCAATTTCGTCAACGAAAATAATTGCAGGAGATGCAATCTTTGCTTGTTCGAAAAGATCGCGAACACGAGAAGCACCAACACCAACAAACATTTCAACAAAGTCTGAACCTGAAATAGTGAAGAACGGAACTCCAGCTTCACCGGCAACAGCTTTAGCGAGCAGTGTCTTACCGGTTCCTGGAGGACCGTAAAGCAAAACACCGCGAGGAATCTTCGCACCAACTGCTTGGAACTTTTGTGGTTCTTTTAGGAATTCTTTGATCTCTTCCAGTTCTTCAATAGCTTCATCAACACCAGCAACATCTGCGAAGGTGACCTTAGGCATGTCTTTGTTATAAAGCTTTGCCTTAGATTTACCGAACTGCATTGCCTTGTTGTTAGCACCTTGGGCACCAGACATCATGAACCAGAAAATACCGACAATAAGAAGGAATGGCAGGATGCTAAACAAAAGTGAGAGATACCAAGGAGTGTTAGTTACTTGGTCATTGAAACCATCAGTAATGGAAGCTTCTGCAACGGTAGTTGCAACCTGAGTTCCACGAGATAGGGAATAGAAGAACTGAATCTTTTCGCCAAACTCTGTATCAGGAGAGTTCAAAGTGACATCGACGCGCTGTTCGCTATCGATCATGAGCACAGACTTAGCTGCACCATCTTTGATGAACTGAAGACCAACAGAGGTGTCTACCTG
Source organism: uncultured Micrococcales bacterium (assembly GCA_903832875.1). Lineage (GTDB taxonomy): Bacteria > Actinomycetota > Actinomycetes > Actinomycetales > Microbacteriaceae > Rhodoluna. The sequence goes on from CAILDA010000001.1 coordinate 3,211, forward strand.
TTTGAAGCCTGTGGTATTCATTGAGTTGAACCCAATGACCAAGGCTGCAACAGCTAAAGCAATCCAGATAAAAGGACCTCTAAAAAGTTTGCGTGATTTCATACGAGAGGCTAAGCCCCTACCTTTCTATTGCCAGAACACCAACTAATAGGCTACCTGTTCGACTGTTGGCTGTCTGCCCCTTGTTCGCAGTCAGATTAAAGAGTTCTGACACTTAGGCGGAGTGAAAACTAGCCGAATGATTTGACGACCTCCCCAGGCTCAAAGAAGTCGTTTTCCCCAGTCTCGCGCATTTGTCGAGTAAATCCGCCGGTCTCGGGGTCTAATGTGAACCTTCCGTAGGATGCCCCAACAACGGAGTAAGTTGCATCGGGAGAGATGCTCGCTCCAGCTGCTCGAACAAACAAGATAACTCTGTCTCCTTTGACAGGTGGCCTAGCCCCGCCTAAAGTCTCATATTCGACAACACCCTTATCGCCCAAGTCTCCTGAAGGTCGACCGAGAACGCCCATTACTGTGGGTGAGAGATATCCTCCGCTTGTGGCAACAGTAATCACTTGAGGTGCACCAAAGGTGCTGTTGGATACTTTAACCGTCATAACACTCTGGGCCAAACTGCCAAGAACCCTGTTGTCTTCACCTGCAGTCAAATCTTCTTTAGAGTACTGAACATCGGTTATTTGGCCCTGTACTGCACCGAGAACATCTCCATGTAACTGCGGATCTAGATATTTATGAGGGTCAACTTCTATGTTGGCCAAGGTTGCCATAGCATGAATCGAATTTGCGACAATATTGTCTGGTTTCTCAAGTATTAATTTGGCTTCTGGAGTTTGCGTGCAACTAGTCAACACAGTGAGAGCCATCACTACAGCAAAAAATCGAGCTACTTTTACCATTATTTCTCTTTTCCTTACTAATGGGTTAGTTGTAAATTTGATTTATTCCGTCTATGTCATCCTGTTTCGGCCCAAAGAATGACACATTGAAGACGTCTTCCCGCATGATTGCAACAATTTGGTCAGAGTGATCCAAGCCGAAGATGTGGCCGAATTCATGTGTAACAATTCCAAGCCCATTGATACACGGTGAACTGTTGGTTTTTACTTCATCAGCAAGAAGAATTTTTCCCCTATTCCAATCCCTCGCCCTGTAATCAACGTTGACCAAATTTGAATCAGTTGGGAAGGCAATGCCGCATATATCTCGTTCAATGATCGTTGAGCTTTCGTACAAGAGAATTTGGGATTCTGATTTTACTGTCGACTTGTTCAGCGAAATTTTTGGTGAAGCATTTCCCCAAAGCCATTTTGCGGAATAGATCTTGGACTCGAGACTTGAATTCACAGAACCATCGAGCCAGTATTTTCGGTTCTGAACGCCTCCGATTAGCTTATGTCCGTTCAGTGTGACGAAACCACTCAAGCTAATGACAATTAAAGGGATAGTAATGGCCGTGGCTATCAGGCGTAAAAGAGATTTACTGTGAGCGCGCTTATGATGATTTTTCATTGTTCCCCTTTTGCAACGAATACGCTGTTCCCCATGCTATAGCATCCAGTGGAAGACATCAGGATAGTGATGTTTAGCTATAAACCTTAGGGTCTAGGACCCCAACATCCTTGAGGGTGCGGTATTTCTCATCAAAATCAAGACCATAACCAACAACAAACTCATTAGGGATGTCAAAGCCAACCAGCTTCACAGCAACATCCACCTTGGCTGCCTCTGGCTTACGCAGTAAGGCAACAATCTCAACTGAAGCTGCTCCACGAGCAGAGAGGTTACTTGCCAACCAAGAAAGAGTTAGACCTGAATCAATAATGTCTTCAACGATAAGAACATGCCTGCCAAGAACATCAGCATCTAGGTCTTTGAGGATACGAACAACCCCTGAAGACTGAGTTCCTGAACCATAAGAAGAGACAGCCATCCA
>CAILDA010000002.1 GCA_903832875.1 uncultured Micrococcales bacterium
ATTTACCAATCAGAGTTAGGTCAATCGTTGTGGTCATACGTCCAGATTATTCCAGTTATCAACCTAAACTTATCTAGTGGCCAAATCCCCTAAAAAGCCTGCTGCGGCTTTCTTTGACGTTGACAACACGCTAGTGCGTGGCTCGACGAGCTTTCAGTTTGGCAAAGTGGCGTATCGCCGTAAGTTCTTCCCACGTAAAGACTTCATAGCCTTTGCTTGGCATCAGATTAGGTTCCTAACCAAAGGTGAAACAGAGCACATGCTCTCAGCCATCAAGGACAGAGCTCTTGGCCTTGTTAAAGGTCGTAGCTACGACGAGATGATCAAGTTAGTTTCTGAAGTCTATAACGGTGAAATCAAGCAGCGCATATGGCCAGAGACAGCAAAAATTGCGAAGCAGCATATTGAAGCTGGGCGAGAAGTTTGGTTGATTACAGCAGCCCCTCAAGAAATGGGTGAAGAGATTGCTAAGCAGCTAGGGCTTACCGGAGCTCTTGGAACATTGCTAGAACACGTTGACGGAATCTTCACCGGTGGCATAGTTGGTAAGCCTTTGCACGGTAAGCAAAAAGCAAAAGCCATCCGAAAACTGGCTAAAGACCGTGGCTTTAGTTTGAGAAAGTCTTTTGCATACAGCGATAGCCACAACGATCTTCCAATGCTTACCTCTGTTGGCCACGCTGTTGCAGTGAACCCAGATAAGTTACTTGAAATATATGCCAAGTCAGCTGGCTGGAAGATTTACGACTTCAAGCGCAAAGAACTGAGATTACAAAAGAAGACCGCTAAAAAAGAAATCAAAATAGGTAAACGCGGTTAAACAACAAACCCGTCATCAAGTGACGGGTTTTATTGTGTTCCTAAGAACTACTTCTTATTGCGGCGCTGGTGGCGAGTCTTACGAAGCAACTTACGGTGCTTCTTCTTCGACATAGCCTTACGACGCTTCTTAACAACTGATCCCACAAAGACCTCTTTATTTAGGTAAACCCCCGAAATTCAGGGGTTTTTACGGTTCGCTTTATTCTAGCCGACTTCTAGATTCTCTGCCTTGCCCCAGATTCACAGCCTTTGAGAATAAACTCACTTACGATGACAGAAGAACAGCCCTTTACCCTGATAGCCAAATACCCTGGCTTTGAGGTCAGGCATTATCCGACCTATGTTTTAGTTCAGGTTGAGACCAAGGGTGAATTCTCCTCAGCTGCTAGCCGAGCCTTTAGACCGCTGGTGAATTACATAAGTGGCAACAATAGAGCCCAAGAGAAGTTCGCTATGACAGCTCCGGTATTACATGCGCCAGATAAGAAAGCCACAAATCACACCGTTAGCTTTGTGCTACCTAAAGATGTATCTCTAAAAGATCTGCCAATACCGATGGATGCTCAAGTGAGCACCATTGAAGTGCCAGGGCATTTTGCGGCAGCTGTTAAGTTCAGAGGCCTAGCTGACTACGAACATTTCAAGACTTTGGGCAATCAACTTTTAGTTAATGTCAAAAGCGCTGGCCTCAAAGCGGTTGGCGATCCCTACTACGCCCGGTTCGACCCTCCTTGGAAACCAGGTTTTCTAAGAAGAAACGAAGCAATAATTGCACTTGATGGATACCCCTCGAAAGGAAACTAATGAAAATCAATAAAGTTCTAAGAAGCGCTATCGCTGAAGCTATGGGTGTGATGCTCTTTATTACATCTATCGTTGCTGCTAACTACAACCCGACCTTCCATAACATCGCTCTCGCCGGAACATTAGTTGTGATGATTCTCATAACAGCAACTGTTTCAGGTGGCCACCTAAACCCTGCTGTCTCACTTTTCTTCTTTGCTCGCAAAGCAATCGATCTTCAGACACTGCTTGTTTACTGGGTCGCTCAGCTATCAGGTGCTGCCCTTGGTTTATACCTTGGCTTCGCGCTATCTGGTAGTTCAGTAGCAGCTGTTTCCGCTCCTGCCGGTATTTCTCAATCAGGAGCAATCATTGGTGAGGTCATGGCAACAACAGTGCTAGTTATCATCATCGCTCGCTTGGCTTCAACCAAGCGTGAAGCGATTATTCCTTTTGCTGTTGGTATCTGGGTTCTTGCAGCTAGCACCTTCACCCTTACCGGAGCTCAGGCTAACCCTGCGGTTACCTTTGCTCTGATGCTAAGAGACGGCTTTACCCAGAACCATCTAGCGATAGTTCTAGCGGAGTTTGCTGGTGCATTACTTGCTCTTATCTATGTCGTTGTCCTCGATGGCGACGTCAAAAAGGCTAAGAAGAAGAAATAATTCACTTTTAGTTACTACAGCGATGCCTCTAACCAAACTGGTTAGGGGCATTACTGCTCTAGTCTTGAGACATGACTTATAAATCAAGTGTCTTGTTTGTGTGTGTTCACAACGCGGGACGATCACAGATGGCAGCCGGTTTCCTGAAAGATATGGCTGGCGATCGAATTGAGATTAGATCAGCAGGGACTCAACCTAAGAATGAGATAAACCCTGTTGCTATTGAAGCTATGGCTGAAGTTGGAATCAACATTGCCGACCAAACACCTAAAGTCTTAGACGATGAAGCAGTCAAAGCGAGTGATTATGTAATCACTATGGGTTGTGGGGATGAGTGCCCTTGGTTCCCTGGCAAGACTTATCTTGACTGGGTATTAGATGACCCTGCAGGTCAAGGCTTAGATTCTGTTCGACCTATCAGAGACAAGATTCGTGAACTCGTAGAAGCTCTTGTTGCAGAAATAGACGCTAAGAACTAGCGAGTAGTTTTCTGCACTGGCTTCTTAGCTACGGGTTTCTTCGCAGGTGCTTTCTTAGCGACAGGTTTCTTCGCTTTCTTAGCAACAGGTTTCTTCGCTTTCTTAGCAACATCTTTTACTTTCGCGGCTGTTCCTCTTTTAGCATCAGAGAGTTTCTTACCAAGTTCTTTGCCAACTTGTTCTGGATCGAAATCTAGATCTATCTTGGCTCCGACCTTCTTCTCAAGCCAGGTGGCTGCTGTTGCAATTAAGTTGCCTAGGTTTTCTCCAAGAACATCAGCTTGACCAGAAACAAAAGCAGAACCGAACTTGCCAAACCATTTAGCTGCTTCGCCGAAACCTGAATTATCAATTGAATAGGTTTTTGTTTTGCCTTTGGTTTCAACTTTTAGTAGTGATGCACTAACTAAAACCTTTAGCTGCTTCTCTAAAACAGTTGCAGATAACTTGGTTGCTTTAGTAAGAGCAGCTGTTGTTCTGGGTTCGCTAGCAACTAGCTCAAGTATGGATCTGCGTTTAGCATCAGATAGTGCTGAGAAAACATCGGTCATGTTATTTGTGCTCCTGGGCTATTTCTCGAGCACGTTGAAGTGCAGCGGATGTTGCTTTGAAAAAGAGGTCATGCAGGTTGCCTTCTTCGAGAATGGCAACTGCTTTCATGGTTGTTCCGTTAGGGCTGGTGACTTGTCTTCTAAGTTCAGCAGGATCGCCCTGAGTTTGAACTAGTAATTCACTAGCTCCTAAGAATGTTTGAGAGACCATGAGATAAGCCTCATCATCACTAAAGCCTTGAGCAACAGCTGTTCTAATAAATTCTTCAATGAAATAGAAAACATAGGCAGGACCTGATCCTGAGATTGTTGAAAGGGCATCAATCTGCTCTTCAGGAATAACCAAGGTCTTACCAACGCCAGTGAATAGTTCAGTAGCGATAGCTAGATGCTCCGGAGTTGTTCTAGATCCAACTGAGATACCTGTGACCCCCAACTTGATAAGCGCTGGGGTATTAGGCATAGCTCTGATAACAGCAACAGATTCAGGAAGATGTTCCTCAATGGTTGCAGTTGTAACACCAGCTGCGACAGAGATGACTAAAGCATCCTTAGCAATGACATCTTTGATCTGATCTAATACTTCAATAATGTATGCGGGCTTTACTGAAAGTAAAACAACTTGTGCTCCTGCAACCGCTAAAGAGTTGGCATTTGGTTGATAGCTAGTGGCGTAAGCAGTAACACCAAATTTCTTGGCTAGAGCATCAGCGCTTTCAACTCTTCTTGCCGTTACCTTGACATGCTCAGGCTTGATGTGAGCTTTGATCATTCCAGCCAGGATTGCGGTTCCCATGGAGCCGGCACCAAGGATGGCAACAGTGTTATCTTGCATAGAACTAGTTCAACACAAACTGGGTTGTGTTTTCACTGATAACGCCATTTACTTCTGCACGTAAGACATAACTTGCTCCACCGGCAGGAACTACTGGTTGACCATCAGTTATTGAACATCCTGAACCACTTGATCTAACTCTTTGCCAATCAGTTGGCGGATTACTCAGTGGCTTATTTGGCAGAAGCGTTGTTACATAGTCTGCACGAGGAACAGCTTTACAGTCCTTAGAGCTCCACACGTTATCGCTACCGCTGGTAACTGAATAGAAGGTGACGCTCGACCCTAGGTTGAAAACACACTCAACGGGACCAGTGTTTGTAATAGTGAACCAAAAGTAAGGCGCATCGCCTGGGTTGAAAGCATTTTGGAGTTCGCTGTTAGCCGTTCCAACATGGGCCTCAAGTGAGAGCAACTGCGGCTGACAATCAGCACCAGCTACCAAAGTTGAATTCTGGTTCGGGTTAAAGAACCCATTCACGAAGCTATATACCGCTGTAACTCCAGCGATAGCCCCCCAAATAAGACCTCCTAGAACTAGAAGGCCAACGATACGACGAGCTCGGACAACACTTGGGGTTGGGTAATTTTGCGGCATGAGTTCATTTTGCCAGCGAGGTGTGCTTTAGAGCAGTCGCAGCATGCGGGTGTTGCCAAGTGTGTTTTCTTTTACACGGGCAAGATCAAGGAACTCGGCAATACCGTCATCGGTTGATTCGACCATCTGGGCAAAAGTAGCTTCATCAACGGGGACATCGCTGATGCCCTCGAAGCCACATTTACTAAAGAAATCAACCTCAAAGGTTAGACAGAAGACACGAGTGACGCCAAGGGAATAAGCCCGCTCAACTAGAGCCTCAACGATCGCTTTGCCAAGACCCATGCCTCGAGCTGAATCATCGACAACAAGAGATCTAACTTCAGCTAAATCCCCCCACATCACATGCAATGCACCCGCAGCCAAGATACGACCATCACGGTGTTCTGCAACTACAAACTCCTGAACGCGCTCATAGAGGGACACCAACTGGTGCTGCAGCAAGACATTGGTGCTTACTAGCGGAGCGCGCATGGCTTGGATAGCGACAATGTCGCTAGTCCTAGCTGGTCTGAGAATGAATTCGTTGTGGGGCATTGCTAAATGCTAGCAACGACTCTTACGTTTGAGGTGAATATGAACTCACCGGCAACGACATCGGTCGTAACATCACTTGCATTCTTGACTACTCCCTGGAGGATGCTCTCTGAGATCTTGTCTTCGATTTCACGCTGAACAGCACGACGCAGTGGTCTTGCTCCCATCGCTGGGTCGTAGCCAAGCTCAATCAAGCGCTCTTTGGCAGCAACTGTAAGAGTAAGAGTGATGTCTCTTTCTTCAAGACGAACGTTTAGCTTCTTGATGAATAGATCAACAATCTCAAGTAGTTCAGGCTTACTCAACTGAGGGAAGACGATTACATCGTCAACACGGTTGAGGAATTCTGGCTTGAAGCTCTTCTTCAATTCCTCGTTCACCTTAGCGGCCATACGCTCGAAGTCATTCTGCTGGTTGCCTTCAAGGTTAAAACCAAGAGCTCCCTTAGAGATGTCCTTAGAACCTAGGTTGGTAGTCATGATGATGATTGTGTTCTTGAAGTCAACAACACGTCCCTGACCATCAGTTAGGCGACCTTCTTCAAGAATCTGCAACAAAGAGTTGAAGATATCTGGGTGAGCCTTTTCAATTTCATCGAAAAGAACAACACTGAAAGGCTTGCGACGAACACGCTCAGTTAGCTGACCACCCTCATCGAATCCAACGTATCCAGGAGGAGCACCAAACAAACGTGAGACGGTGTGCTTTTCTGCATACTCGCTCATGTCTAGAGAGATCAAAGCGCCTTCGTCATCGAATAGGAACTCAGCGAGAGCCTTAGCCAACTCAGTCTTACCAACACCGGTAGGACCAGCGAAGATGAATGAACCTGAAGGGCGGTTAGGGTCCTTAAGGCCCGCACGCTGGCGTCTAATCGCCTTAGAGATTGACTCAACAGCAGCTTTCTGACCAATGACCCTCTTGTGTAGTTCTGCTTCCATGAAGACCAACTTGGCTGATTCTTCTTCAGATAGCTTGAACACTGGAATACCAGTGGCAGCGGCCAATACTTCAGCTATAAGACCTTCGTCAACAACACCGTGAGCGGCAACGTTGCCTGAACGGAACTGCTTGGTTAGCTTTGCTCGCTCAGAAAGAAGTTTCTTCTCGTCATCACGAAGCTTGGCAGCGCCTTCAAAGTCCTGGCCTTCAATAGCCTTTTCTTTATCAACACGAACAGCGGCAATCTTCTCTTCAAGATCACGAAGCTCAGGAGGTGAAGAAAGAATAGAAAGGCGCAATCTCGCACCAGCTTCATCAATTAGGTCAATCGCCTTGTCCGGTAGGTAACGGTCAGCAACGTAACGATCAGCAAGCTTTGCAGCAGCAACAATCGCACCATCAGTAATTGATACCTTGTGGTGAGCTTCGTAACGATCACGAAGACCCTTCAAGATGTTAATGGTTTGAGGAATTGTTGGTTCATTGACATGAATTGATTGGAAACGACGCTCTAAAGCGGCATCCTTCTCAAAGTATTTTCTGAACTCATCCAAAGTAGTTGCACCAATGGTTTGTAGTTCACCACGAGCAAGCATTGGCTTCAAGATAGAGGCAGCATCAACTGCACCTTCAGCAGCACCTGCTCCAACAAGAGTGTGGATCTCATCGATGAAAGTGATGATGTCGCCTCGGCCCTTAATTTCCTTGATGACCTTCTTTAGTCTTTCTTCAAAGTCACCACGGTAACGAGAACCGGCAATCAAAGAACCAAGGTCAAGAGTGTAAAGCTGCTTACCCTTAAGAGTTTCAGGAACGTTACCTGCAACGATTGCTTGAGCAAGACCCTCAACAACAGCAGTCTTACCAACACCTGGTTCACCAATAAGAATTGGGTTGTTCTTAGTTCTGCGAGAAAGAATCTGCATTACGCGTTCGATTTCTTTTTCACGACCGATAACAGGATCTAGTTTTCCTTCAGCGGCAGCTGCAGTTAAGTTCTTACCAAACTGGTCTAGAACCTGTGAGCCCTTCTGAGGAATAGCTTCGCCACCAACGGTAGCGGTCTCCTTGTTATCAAAACCTTGCAACATCTGTTGCACCTGAGCACGAACCTTGTTGGTGTCTGCACCTAACTTAGTTAGAACCTGAGCAGCA
>CAILDA010000003.1 GCA_903832875.1 uncultured Micrococcales bacterium
AACCGCCCACCAACCCCATGATTTGAAAAGGTTCTCGCTCTTACTAATACCAGCTTTGATCCATTTGCCTTTACGTTTATCCAGGTATGGTCTGCCATAGTGTCGACCGAGAGTAAAACCAACCTGGTCGCCTAGCCAGGCAGCAATACCAACACCAGTTGCCATTACCCAGATGTTTACGTTGTTCGCTGATGATGCTGCGATAAGGCCAGCAGCAAAGACTAGGGAATCGCCGGTAATAAAAGGAATAAAAGCTCCAACAAATAAACCAGTACCTGCAAAGACCAAACCCCAAACCGCTAAATAGAAGAGATTTGCTCCAAGGTCTGGGAACCAACCAACGATTTGATCGCTAATTGAGCTATGAATAACTATTTGCAATTACGGCTTTCCGTGCAACATTATCTCGTCAAGAGTGTGACGAACTCTAGGGGCAATTTCACGCTCGTAAGCAGGGCCTTCGAGCTGCTCTGCAGGAGCAATCTTGCCAACTGCAATAACAACTAACACTTCGTGGTTCTCATCAAGCTTTAGAGTCTTTACGATTTCGTCACGAACAATGCCACCAATGTGGTGAGTGTGTAGGCCAAGTTCTTGTGCTTGGACCAGCATCAAGGATGCTGCAAGTCCGGCATCGTATTTGCGGCCAGTGTGTTCTCTGCCATCTGGCAGGTTGATTATGGATGCAACAACAATAAGTGCTGAAGCATCAGGTGCCCAAGCCTGGTTGAAACCAGTTAGACCCTTCTCACAGATCTCTTTGTGTAATGGATCTGTTTTGCTTATGTAAGCAAAACGCCAAGGTTGAATGTTGTTTGATGACGGTGCCCAGCGGCCAGCTTCAAGAATAGATAGCGCCTCATCTTGGCTAAGAATGTAATCTCTGTTGAAAGATCTAGGGCTCCAGCGTTCGGCTAGAACAGGGGCAATAGGGGCAGCGGTAACGGCTATTTTGTTTGGTTGCATAACTAAAGCCTAAACCCCAAGAGCATCACTCAGAGCAGATAACAGCCCTTCAACATCTTCAGGCTTGGTATCCCAGGCACACATCCAACGAACCTGACCGGTTCTGTAATCCCAAACATAGAACCAGTACTTCTTTTGTAGTTCTTCGATTATTTCGTTAGGGAGCATCGGGAAGACAGCATTGGCTTGAGTTGGGTTAGGAACGCTTACTCTTCCTTGAGATTTCTCTGCAATCTTTCGCACTCCAGCATCTAATGCTTTAGCCATCGCGTTTGCATGCTTAGCACTGTTAATGGCTAAATCATTTTCTAGTAATGCGATTAGCTGAGCACTCACAAAACGCATCTTGCTAGGTAACTGCATTGAAGTTTTTCTAAGAAACGGAATTGAAGTTGCAATGGTCTTGTCATTGAGAACAACAACTGCTTCAGCAGCAAGGGCACCAATCTTGGTGCCACCAAAACTAACCAGGTCAACCCCTACATCCGTTGTGAAAGCTTTGAAAGAAACATCTAAGGCAGCTGCTGCGTTAGATAGTCTTGCGCCGTCCATATGTAAGAAGAGATTATTCTCGTGAGCAAAATCAGCTAGCGCTTTGATTTCTGCAATCGAATAAAGCGTTCCAAGTTCTGTGGTCTGGGTAATGCTGATTACAGCAATCTGTGCTCTATGAACTGAACCGATATCAAATAGATGTGGCTTGATAAGTTCTGGGGTTAGTTTTCCATCTGGCGTTGGGATGGTCCATAGTTTCATCCCCGCCATCTTCTCCGGAGCTCCTCCCTCATCACTGTTGATGTGAGCTGTCTCAGCACAGATAACTGCTTCCCATCTCTTTAAAACACTCGCTAATGCGATTACGTTAGCCCCAGTGCCATTGAAGACTGGGAAAACTTCTGCGGCTGGTCCAAAGGTTTGCTTGAAGATCTCTTTTAGTTCAGCTGTAACAAAGTCATCCCCGTAAGCCATCTCGTGACCATCATTGACTGATTGCATTGCCTCGAATAAACGAGGGTGAACACCGGCGTAATTATCGCTAGCGAAGCCTCGCCATACTTTGCGGTCTTGAAGTGCCATTAGGGGATCCTGACGTCTTGATTAGGGTGTAAAACCTAATCTATCCTGCCAGTTTGTTGTATTCCAAAAAACGAACATTATTCCCGTTTAGGCCTGAGTTAGTGGCAGAGTGGTTGTTAACCAAAGAAACTTTTAGGGAGGGTTCAATATTGTACGAGCGGTCAGTACTAGTAGTTGAAGATGAGCCATTTATCAGAGGTCTAGTCTCAGACAAGCTAAAAGGCGATGGCTTCAAGGTTGAAGTCGCTGCATCTGCAGCAGAAGCTCGCAAAATTGCCGACACCAAAGACATAGACATAGTCATTTTGGACATCGATCTAGGTGCTGGACCTAACGGTCTTGACTTAGGTATTGCCCTCCACAAGATGCACCCGGAGCTAGCTTTGGTTTTCCTAACCCACGTTCCTGAGCCAAGAATCTTTGGCTTAGATGTGAAGTCCATTCCTAAGAACGCTGCTTACCTTCTAAAAGAGCGACTATCTGATCCCAACCTTTTGAATGCAGCAATTGAAGCTGCTCTGCGCGACCGAGTTGGTCCTGAATTTAGAGATGACCTTAAGCCTTCTCATCCACTGGTAAACGTTTCAAGAATTCAGTTGGATGTGTTGCGAATGATTGCCAAAGGCATGTCAAACCAGCAAATCGCTGATGCTCGTGGAACAAGTCTTCGAGCAGTTGAGAACTTGGTTAACAGAGCTATCTCAGCTGCTGGAATCGATGCTGAATCTAAGACCAGTGCTCGAGTGATTGCTGTTCGTGAGTTTATTCGCGTTGCCGGTTTACCAGAATAAAGCGTCTGGATCTACTGACTCAGATCTCATCTGTTCATAATCAAGAATGAGGCATTCAATACCTCTATCTTCAGCGAGAGTTCTAGCCTGAGATTTTATTTCTTGAGCTGCAAAGATTCCTCTGACTGGACTAAGTGCTGCATCTCTATTCATAAGTTCTAAATACCTAGTTAGCTGCTCAACGCCATCAATTTCGCCTCTGCGCTTAATTTCAATAGCGACTGATTGGCCACTACTATCTTTCGCCAAAATGTCTACTGGGCCGATCGGTGTCATATATTCACGTTTGACTAACTGGCTGCCTGCTCCAATGAGTTCTATCTGAGCTGCTAGTAACTCTTGAAGATGAGCCTCAACCCCATCTTTGATAAGTCCTGGGTCTTTACCCAATTCATGGTTGATGTCGGTATGGATTTCATAGATCTGCACCCAGAGGATATCTGCCGTCTTTGCTTGGCTAACTCGCCAAATCTCTTTTACTCCTTTACCTAGCTGCTCTTCATCAGGTTCATGGGTTGAGTAATTACAAGGTGGGTTCATCCAGTTCAAAGGCTTATATGAGCCTGTTTCACTGTGAATAAGAATGCTGCCATCACCTTTGAGCATTAGCAGTCTTCGAGCTTTTGGCAGGTGAGCGGTAAGCCTGCCAGAATAATCAACTGAACAGTCGGCAATGACTAAACGCATTTACTTTTTCTTATTTAGCTTTGTTTCAAGCTCTTCAATGCGAGTAATCAAATGTTCCAAGGATTTATCTTGGTGGTCTAAGTGTTTTTGAATTTGAATAGCTTCAGCTAAGACCGCAGCAGAATCTTCATAAGTCATGATGGCTCTTTTTTCAGCTGCTGCTGCCTGAATGTTCTGTCCAACAATAATGATTGGCAATAGCACTAACTGAAGAAATGTTTGAGCTATCCAAGCAACAATCTGGACCGAATCACCTTTCATGATTACTGCTGGCAGCGATACCAGTGTTAGTGCAAAGAAGGCATACGCTGCCCACATTGTGCCAACTCTTTTAGTTATCCCAAGCCCAAGTCTTTGATTAACACTTTTAGGTTTAGCATCGGCAATCACTTCATCAGCGTTGGTAGCTCTGTGAGCTTTACGTCCTTCGACGTGAGGATGCTGAACATACTTGAATTTAGAGTTTGGGGCTTTGCCTGCCATTAGGACTCGATTTCTAGTTTCATTCCTGCGGGAGTAGTGGTAACCGAACGAACCTTGATTGATTGAACTTGGTGACCTAGCTGAGTCTCAACTTTGGTCTTCAGAGCTGCTGGTTCAATCTCGATGTAATCGGTACTCAAAGAGAATTGTTGGGTGACTTTAGATCGTAAAACCTTAGGGTGATCCACCACATAAACAGCTACAACTAGTAGCACTGCATACATGCTCTGGACACCTAGGTCATATGCCGGTAGTCCTAGGTTCAGACCCATAGCCAAGGCCACTAGAAGATAGACAATTTCATTCCAACCCAGGGTTTCTGACCTGAGTCTGAAAATGGAGATAACGCTGAACAAGGCAAAACCAACACCAAGGGAAATGGTGAATGTGCCAAGCGCACCACCTAGGACATAGAGGGTGATGTTAATCAGGGAGATGGCAACAAAGACATCTCTGCGCTTATGTCTTCTATAGAAGAAGACATAGGCCAGCAAGAATAACAAAACAAGGTCAATGCCTAACGAGGCAAACAATAAAGGGTAATCAATTGGGGTCACAAGGTTAGACTAGCCCAAATGGACAAAATGGCACTATTTAGAAGGCTCACAGTAGGGTTTCTAGCTCCTGTGGTCTTATTAGGCTTACTCTCTTCTCCTGCTCGGGCGGCGACTGCTTTGAAGCTCACAGACATCTATAACCCCCTTAAAGTGCTCAAGGCGGAACTGTCTTTACCTGCTGAATCAGTGGCATCGCTGAACAACTCAGCCACCTTCAAGGTCTATGTGCCAGGTACCCTAATCCTGAGTGTTGATGGCCGAACCAGCGGAGCCCAAGAGATCACCATCAGGCTCAAAGGTTCAACTTCCATGTTCAGCCTTGATGAGACCCCTAGCTTCAAGATCAAATTCAAAAAAGGTCCAACTGGGCTAGGTTATCTGGGGCTTAGAAGACTAACTCTCAATGGCTTGGTTCAGGACAACAGCAAGATCCATGAGTTTGGTGCATACAACCTTTTCAATGCCATGGGGATACCAGCGTCAAAGACTGGTTGGGTGAGGTTATACATCAACGGAGTCGATAGAGGTCTGTACGTCAACGTTGAACAGCCTGACCAAGTCTTCATGTCTAAACGCTTCAAAGATGTTACTCAACATATTTATGAAGGTGTTGCTTTCAAAGACCTCAAACTCGGTAACGACAATGGTGGTGCTGACAGTGGAAGCTTCCTCGCCGACTATGGCTGGAAGGTAACACCAAACAAGAATGACCTAACGAAGCTCATCAACTACGCAAGTGACTGGGAAGATAAGACTTGGTACCAGGGTTTACTAACTGTTACAGACAGAGCATTGCTCATTAGAGCTTTTGCGGTTGAAAACTTCTTAGGGCACTGGGATTCATACTCGGGACCAGATATCAACAACTACTTCCTCAGAAGTAACACTAAAAATAAGTTCACTTATATTCCTTGGGGAACAGACCAAACCTTTGGTGAGAATAGAAAAACTGAAGTTTTAGGTGACACGTTTCATCTTCCGCTTTTATCTGAGCGCGCAGATCAGCCTTGGGCTAAGAACCTTTACAGAGGAAAGCTCTATGTTCAGTGCATCAATTACAAGCCTTGCCGAACACAGTATCTATTAGAACTAAAAGCCGTTTCAGCTATGGCTACCAAGATTAAACTGGGTGCCCAGATGAGAGCAGTTTCGGCAGTTATTGAACCTGTGCTAGCAGCTCAGTACGCAAATGACAAAGACACTCTAACTTTGGCTCATAAAGAACAGACAAGATCGATTGCATACATCGCTAGACGTCAGGCCGAAGTAAAAGCTTTGCTAGCTCAATACAAAATCAAATAACTCCAGCTAGTTTCATGGTGAGTCCTAGGACCACAATTCCACCAACTCGATAGACCCAACGCAGCCCTGGTTTCTTAAGCGGTCGATCTTCTCCGTCTTTACCTTCGCGACCAAATAGCCCAACAACACCAACTAAGAACATTGGAATTGGCATGAGCATAAATGACCACTGTGAGTAGTCAGGGTTATTACCCAACCAACCTGAGATAAAAGTTGAGGTGTATCCGGCAACCACAAGGCTAAAGGCAAGCCCTGGTAATCCAGTT
>CAILDA010000004.1 GCA_903832875.1 uncultured Micrococcales bacterium
GCAATTGATGAATTCAATGACATGTTGCAAGCCCACGGACATTTCATTCTTGCTGTTGGAATAGATGATCCAGCTCAATCTGTTGTCATTGACAACAGGTTAGACGCTGGTCTGTTAACTCACGGACCCGTTAATAACACTGAAGAATACATGGCTGGTTTTTGGTTGATTAAAACTGATTCCCTGGAACAAGCTCAAGAGCTAGCGAGCTTAGGTTCTAAAGCATGTAACCGCAAGGTTGAGGTCAGACCGATACTGGGTAACTAGTAAAAAATCTTCACCACCTCGCTGGCAATAGACTTACCCCTATGAGCATGCATGGTGGCGGTCCTATGGGTCGTTTTTCAACAGATCCAGACAAGATAAAAGCCCGTAACGCTGAAGCCCCAAAGATTGAAAATCTTATAGGTCGCATCTTTGAGCTCTTCACACCCTATAAAACAGCTCTAATTGGCACCATATCACTGGTGCTTATAGGTGCAGGTTTATCTGTGTTGCCACCACTACTAATCCAAGGTGCTTTCAATGAAGGCCTATTTCCACCTTCAGGTCAGCCTGATCTAGGGATTCTTACTACCTTCGTTTTTAGCATGATTGGTATCTGGTTACTTGCTGCATCCCTGGGTGTTTGGCAGACCTACCTAACTTCAACTGTTGGTAACAAGGTAATGGGCTCTCTTCGAGTTCGAATGTTTGCTCACCTTCAATCCATGGAGTTAGCTTTCTTTACTAAGACCAAGACTGGAGCTATCCAGTCTCGTTTACAAAACGATGTTGGTGGCGTTGCTGGGGTGCTCAGTAACACCATAAGCAGTTTGCTCGGTAGCTCTGTAACGGTACTCGCCTCTATGGTTGCCATGTTGCTTTTGAGCTGGCAACTAACCATCGTTGCTTTGATCATGCTTCCTCTAATGGTTTTGCTGCAGAGGAAAGTAGGTCAGGTAAGAGCCAAGATAGCTAGCAAGACTCAAGAGTCACTATCTGAGATGTCTTCTATCACTCAAGAATCTTTAGGCGTGAGTGGAATCCTTTTGGCCAAGAGCTTTGGTCGTCAATCAAGTGAAGTCCAACGCTATTCGAATGAGAACAAGACCCAGATTGGTTTGCAAGTAAGACAGACCATGAGCGGCCAAACCTTCTTTGCTGTTGTTCAAGTATTTATGTCATCGATCCCAGCGGTTATTTACCTTTGTGCTGGAGTTCTAATTCTTCAAGCTGATCCCATCAGCATAGGAACTATTGTTGCTTTCACAACAGCTCAAGCCAGATTGTTATTCCCAATGATGAATCTGTTGCAGGTAAGTCTTGATTTGCAGACCTCACAATCTTTGTTCGCAAGAATCTTTGAATACTTTGATTTACGCGCAAGCATCAAAAACCCAGAGACTCCTAAGCATGTTGATAACGACAAACTAGGTTCCATCGAATTTGAAAATGTGACGTTCGCATACCCTGAAACTGGCGAAGAGACTGAGCCAACACTAAAAGGGATCTCATTCAAAGTAGAAGCTGGTAAATATGTAGCTCTGGTTGGTGCTTCTGGTTCCGGTAAGACAACTATCAGCTACCTGATTCCTCGCTTCTACGATGTAACTGAAGGATCAGTAAAGTTCGGCGGTGTTGACGTTCGTGAATTAAATCAAGAAGAGCTCATAGACCAAATCGGTATTGTGAACCAAGAAACCTATTTGTTTTATGACACCATTCGTGAAAACCTTGCATACGCTAAGCCAGGAGCTACTCAAGAAGAAATAGAGACAGCAGCAAAAGCAGCAAACATTCACGATGTCATCATGAGTTTCCCTAAGGGCTACGAAACCATGGTTGGTGAGAGAGGTTACCGACTATCCGGTGGTGAGAAGCAGAGAATAGCTATTGCTCGTGTCTTACTAAAAGATCCACCAGTAGTTATCCTCGATGAAGCCACCAGCGCTATGGACACCAACAGCGAAAGAATTGTTCAAGCAACATTAGATGCAGCAACAGCTAATAGAACAACTATTGCTATTGCGCACAGACTCTCCACTGTCGTGAACGCTGATCTGATTTTGGTGCTAGCCCATGGCGAAATAGTAGAGCAAGGAACTCACACAGAGTTACTTGCGGCTAACGGTGCTTACTCAGAACTAGTTCATTCGCAAAACACTTTTACCAGGTAGTTACTTCTTAGGTAAGTACCTAATCAAAGCTGCTGTAATAACAAAGACAAATCCAGGGATACCGAAGGCATTGTTAATGGTGAATCCCCAAATTGTCTCTAGAGCTAAGAGAATGATAAGCACCTGAGAAGTATTGGCGAACTTACCTTTGATTCGATAAATCAAAGAGAACACCAAAGGCACAACACCTAGTGCCAACTGAGCTAGCAGTAAACCAACAACTAAATATGCTAAAGATTCCATACCTCTATCATGACTCATCTTCTCTAATACACTCGACATATGGCAACTGAAGATCAAAAGAATCAAGCAAAGCTTGAAGCTGAATGGTTCAAGATAGGCCTAACCGCTCCAGCCAGAAGAGCTTTAGTTGAAGCCAAGCTATACAAAGTCTCTGATCTTAGAAAGATAAGCTTGGAGGAACTCAAAGCCATCCCTGGCATAGCAAAGTCCTCCATTGCCAGAATCAAAGTAATCATGGCTGCTAAACAGATTAGTTTTCGTAAGAGCTAGCTCTATCTCAAAGGTCTCATTCTCTGCTTTATCCATTTGGATATTTCATCAACTGAATATTTGTCATTCGCAATACCAGTAATAAGGCCTATGGC
>CAILDA010000005.1 GCA_903832875.1 uncultured Micrococcales bacterium
GTCCTTGAATATGGGACCACATAACTAGCATCCAACAGGACTTGGCCGACCCGAGAAGCAAATTCTCTGGTGCCGCTGCCATCAATGACAGTGATTGGGACTGCAAGATCAATGCCATCAACGATGTTTTGGGTAGGGGCTGGAGTTGCAAAAGTGTTAACCGCATATTGCAACCCGAAGTAGCCACTTGAACTGAGAATTACCGAAGCTAAGGCCAACCAGGCTAGCTCTATCCATCTCTCTCTGGGTGTCTTTCGGGCACGGTGGCGACCGACGTGCTCATAGTCTGCTTTTAGCAGATCTATAGCATCGGTGCGCTTCGGCTTAGACACTTAGTTGACTCCTAGGATTTGGATAACTGTTCTATATTAGGTTCCTAACCTGTGAAAAATCTGAAGAAGGCACCCGATGACCGAACGTAAAGTCGAAAAGACAGAACAACAGTGGCGAGAAGAACTAACCGAAGTTGAATTCCACATCCTCAGGGAAGCTGGCACTGAGCGAGCTTTCACCGGAGAGCTCCTCAACGAGGAACGCAAGGGAACCTTCCGCTGCCGTGGCTGTAATGCAGAACTCTTCACCAGCACCACCAAGTTTGATTCACACTGTGGATGGCCAAGCTTCTATGAACCAAAAGAAGACCATGCTGTCGAACTAAGAGAAGATACCAGTCATGGCATGAAGAGAGTTGAAGTTCTCTGTCGTGCTTGTGGTTCTCACTTAGGTCATGTCTTTGAAGATGCTCCGCAAACTCCAACTGGAGATCGCTTTTGCATTAACTCAGTAAGCATTACTTTTGAAGCTGAGTAAAAGAGCTCTTATCGTCATTGACGTTCAAAAGGGTTTCACTGAATTTGATGTCAAGGGTGAAAGAAATAACCCATACTGTGAAGATAACGTCGTCAAACTTATTGATGCTTGGCGTGAACAAAACCTTCCCTTGGTTTATGTCAAACACAATTCAAAATCTGAGACATCAGTGCTAAGACCTAACCAACCTGGTAATGATTTCAAAGACATCATCACCGGGGTTCCTGATCTACTAGTAACAAAGAGTGTGAACTCAGCTTTCTATGGAGAGCCAGATCTGCACGAGTGGCTCAAGGAGAACAACATCGATTCTGTTGCTATCTGCGGCATTCAAACCAACATGTGCTGTGAAACAACAGCCCGAATGGCTGGGAACCTGGGGCTGGACACCTGGTTTATCCTCGATGCAACACACACCTTTGCCAAGGAGTTCAATGGTGTGAAGATATCTGCTGAAGAACTCTCCAAGACCACCGCGGTGAATCTTTCCGGTGAGTTTGCTGAGATACTGAATACAGTAGATGCAATTGCAAAACTAGATTGAAAGTAAGGGAAATGACAGAATCCGACAGCTCCAAGTTCAAGAAGAAGCTAAAGAAAAAGATCAAGAAGAACATAATCAACAACAAGAACTACACCATCAACAACAAAGGTTCTGTTTATTTTGTTGGTGCAATCGGTGCAGCTATTTACTACGTCTCAACCGCTACAGATTTCTGGATGGGTGTTCTAGGGCTACTAAAGGCCTTGGTTTGGCCAGCGTTCTTGGTGTATGCAGCTCTCAAAGGGTTAGGCGGATAATTCCTCCAAAAGACAAATGCCTCCCAATCTGGGAGGCATTTTTTCTTATTGGGGCCGACCAGGGGACTCGAACCCCTAACCCTCGCATTACAAGTGCGATGCGCTACCAATTGCGCCAGGTCGGCTCGGAACAAAAAGATTTGTTCCTCGTAAATACTACCTAGTCTGGCGGGTTTGCGTAAAACCCAGAAGAACTCTACGGAGTAGTGATGACCAGGGCGAGAGATTCAGCTGAGAGTCCAGCACTGTTCTTAGCTGCAACTACAAACCAGTAATTAGTCTTAGCCTTCAGTCCATTGATGCTCAAGGACGTTGCTGTCGATGCTGGCTTCACCAAAGTTATCCATGTTAGACCCTGATCACTTGAATACCTGATTTGATAATCAGCTATCTTGGCTCCCCCGGTGAGCCCTGCTTTCCAAGTTATTACAGCCACCTTGGTAGTAAGTGACTTGAGTGCGAGCAAACTCGGTATACCTGGAGTAGTTGGCAATGTTGTGATGTTAAATGTTGGACTGACTTTTGAGAAGCCAACGCCATTCACAGCTTTAACTCGAACTGAGTATTTGGTTGCTGGAAGCAGGTTACTCATCTCAAAGCTTTGACTAGTTGAATTCTCATGTGGCACGGTAGCCCAAGCGTAGCCACCACCATTTATCTCAACCACAAAGTTAGTCACATTCGATCCACCGTTGAACCCTGGTACCCAGTGCAATGTGAAGTAGTTAGCTGCGATGTTTGAAACGTTCAGGGAGTTCGGTGCTGTTGGAACAGTTGCCAGTGTCGTGAATGAGCCATACAGGTAACCGCTAAGACCACTGCTAGCAACAGCTAAAACTCTTACCTGATAGTTAGTTGCAACTGACAAGTTTGAGATAGACAAGCTTGTCGAAGGAGAATCCTTCTTTGGCACTGACGTCCAAGGCTTACCATCATGGGAAATATCGACCAAGTAATTTGTAATTCTTATGCCCGGCTGCGACATCGGAGCTTTCCACGAAATCGCTACGCCAGTTGATTTCACTGAAGATATTTTGAACTCATTTGGAGCATTTGGTTCTGGGATAGCTGGGATAGCAACGCTTAGCGGGTTGGTTGCTAACCCAATCCCGAATGAGGTGATTGCAGAAACTCGGACTAAATAGGAATTACCTGGAGTCAAGGATGGCACCACTATTCCTAAAGCTGTCGTTACATTGTGTGTAACCACACTCCAAGTTGCACCTGAATCAGCAGAGAGCTCGACTACATAATCAGTGATCGGTGAGCCGCCAGCACTAGTTGGCAACGACCAGCCAAGAGTTGCTGTGGTGTTGGTTACTGACCTTAGAGCTAAACCTGTTGGCGCTGATGCAGCTGCCAGCAGAGTAGCAACTGATCCAGTTAGGTAAGTACTTACCCCAACCGAATTGACGCTGGCTATCCTCACTAGATAAGTGACCCCAGGGGATTTACCTTGAACGCTGAATTGTGTGCCGGACGAAAGATCAGTTTTAACATTGACCCAACTGTTGCCGTTATCTGTCGATATTTCGACACTGTAATTAGTTACCGGAGATCCACCATTATCAACTGGAGCATTCCAGCTCAAATTGAAACTTGAACTTGTGAGCTCACTTAGAACTAAATCTGTTGGAGCTCCTGGTATTGATAAAACAGGAGGCAGCTCTTCATACACACAGGTTGTGGTTCTTTTCTCACCTTCATCAAAGTCACAAGTGTTACTACCAACTCCACCATTGAGGTTGTCAATACCAATTCCGCCTCTTAGTAAGTCATCTCCCAGTTGACCACTTAATGTGTCTAACCCTGCCTGACCATAGATCTGGTCATCGCCCGCATCACCATATAGAAGGTCATTACCATCGCCACCATAAAGTAAGTCATTGTCGATACCACCAATCAGAGTGTCATCGCCTGAACCACCAGATAAGTTATCGGTCTCATCCCCACCATCAATTACGTCGTTGCCGCCATCGCCGAAGATAGTGTCTTTACCTTCATCCCCCAAAACAATGTCATCCCCTAAGCCACCATAGAGAGTGTTATCCCCTAAGCCACCATCGATGGCATCATCACCAGAGCCACCGTAAACAATGTCATCGCCATCTCCAGCTTCAACATCATCAGCACCATCACCAAGATCGACTGTGTCATTACCAACAGAACCGATGACGATGTCATCTCCAGTTCCTGCATCCATTGTTACTGAACTCGCGAGAGAAGCATCGATGGTGTCATTGCCTATGCCTGAGATTATGTTCGCTGTTCCTGCACCTTTGATGATGATGTCATTTCCAGCGCCAGCATTGACCGTATCTTCACCTGCTCCTAAGCAAATAACATCGTTACCTGACGTTCCTGTGATGGAGTCGTTTCCAGCTGTGCCATTGATTGTGCAGCTTGGGTATGCAAATGCAGCGTCGACTTGAGCGGGCAGAAAACCTATAAACAGCGCAGATAAGGTCAAAGCTGTAACCCTTGCACGAAACTTGTTCATGTCTGCGACCTTTCTTTAAGAAGACTAACTAATAAGCCACATATCTGCACTAGAAACCTTTGTTAAAGCAGAAGAGCCGAGCCCCAAAGGACTCGGCTCTTCTAAAGCTTTACTAGTTCTTAGCCTTGTAGTGAACGGTGATAGGAGCTGAGGTGAATGGACCGTACTCCTTGCCACTGATTACTGCGCGGTACTGGAAGTCGCCTACCTCGTTCTTAACTAGAGCGAATCCAATACTGCTTGAACCCTTGTGAGCTACAAACTTGCGGAACTGTGTCCATGAACCACCAGGAACTAGCTCTTCAATAACTACATCGAACTTAGTGATTTTGGCATCGCTTAGATCTAGATCGCCGACAACGTTCGCACGCTGACCAAGAGTGTATGTGTCAGTTTCACCTGTAGCTGGGTGCAAGACAATCTGCTTAGCACCTGTTGGTGAACAAGCTGCAAGCGTGACTGCTAGAACTGTTGCTAGAACTGCTGCAAAAATGCTTTTCTTCAATGTATTTCCTAACGTTAGTTTTTTATTTAGTTTGGTGTGCTGCAAAGAACTGGGCGAAACGACCTGGGTTGATTAGGTCAGCGTAAACGCCTCCCCAATCGTATACCTTGCCGTTGACGAGAATATATGGGGTACCGGTTGGAACAGCTTTTCCGCTTACAGCTGGTTGGCTGAAGGCTTCAGAAGTTCTAAGTTCTAGGAACTTTGAATATCTCTTTTGATCAATACAGGTGTTGATCTCATCATTTACCTCAGCGCCTGCTGCTCGCATAGTGTCTTTGATTGCAGTATCCGATGGGCCTGCAGTGTTTTCGTCAGGCTGCTTTGCATAAAGCGCTGCGTTGACGTCAAAGAAGTTCTGAGGTTGTGAATTAGCGACACATAAAGCTGCGTTTGCGGCTCTCGAAGAATAGTTGTTTAGTGACTGTCCATCAAGGAATGAGATTGGGTGGTATTCCACCGTTGCTAAACCTGAATCAACCCACTTGCGAATCTGTGCTGAGTTAGGGTCTTCAAACAATTTACAAATAGGACATTGGTAGTCCTGGTAAATGACAATTCGAGTAGCTGATGAAACCTGAGCAGGTGTTGCTGGAAGCAGCCCTTCACCCAGGATCACTCCACCAAGCTTGGTTACGTTTGCTGGAACCTTTTTAGCATTCTCAGTGGTGTTTGAACTGTTTGAAGCGAAGTTGAAGATAGCAAAAGTTACTCCTGCAACAACACCAATGATTGCCAAGGTGACACCAGTTGTGATTAAGGCGCGCTTGCGCTTGTCGCCTTTTGCTCGTTGCTCTCTCAATTCGCGAGCCTTGGCTCGAGCTAAATCACGTTGCTCTGAACGAGTTGGACGTGGAGTTTGAGACATTTCTGTTCACCTCTAAATCGGGGTTATTTTGACCTTTTGCCAAAAGCATAGGTTTCTAAGTCTAAACGACAAGCCAGAAATGCGATAATAGATAAACCTGAGGTATTTGCCTCAGGCACTTATTCACAACGGATCGTGCGGGTCGTTCCTCCCGCTGAAGGAGTATTACCATGGCATCAGTAACATTTGATAAGGCCACAAGGCTTTATCCGGGCGGAACTCGCCCAGCAGTAGACCAGATCGAGCTAAGCGTAAAAGACGGGGAATTCCTTGTTCTTGTTGGCCCTTCTGGTTGCGGTAAAACCACAACCCTACGTATGCTCGCTGGCCTTGAAGAGGTCAACGAAGGTCGTATCTTGATTGGTGACCGCGATGTAACCCAGGTTCCACCTAAGGACCGCGACATTGCGATGGTTTTCCAAAACTACGCACTTTACCCACACATGACCGTAGCCGAGAACATGGGCTTCGCTCTAAAGATTGCTGGAGTCAAGAAGGACGAGCGTGCTGCTCGTGTTCTAGAAGCTGCAAAGCTTCTGGACCTTGAGCCATACCTTGACCGTAAGCCAAAGGCTCTTTCTGGTGGTCAGCGTCAACGTGTTGCTATGGGTCGTGCGATTGTTCGCAAGCCTGAGGTTTTCCTCATGGACGAACCACTATCTAACCTTGATGCAAAGCTACGTGTTGCAACTAGAACTCAGATTGCTTCATTGCAGCGTCGTCTAGGCGTTACCACTGTTTACGTAACTCACGACCAGGTTGAAGCTATGACCATGGGTGACCGCGTTGCAGTTCTAAAGGATGGACTACTTCAGCAGGTTGACACCCCTCGTGCACTTTACGAGCGTCCAGCCAACGTATTCGTTGCTGGTTTCATTGGTTCTCCTGCGATGAACCTAATGAAGCTAAAGATCGTCTCAGGTGGAGTTCAATTCGGTAACACCACTATCAAGATTGATTCAGCTGTTCTAGCTAAGACCAAGGCTAAGCAGGTAACTGTTGGTCTTCGTCCAGAAGATCTAGTTATCACCAAGAACGACGGTATTGCTGTTCACGTGAACATCATCGAAGAGCTAGGTGCTGATGCATTCCTTTACGGAACTGCTGAAGTAGATGGCGAGAAGGTTGATGTTATTGCTCGTGTTGGGGCTAAGAGCAGCCTGCGTCTAGGTGACAAGGTTTACCTAAAGCCTCAAGGTGGCATTACTCACGTATTCGACATCGCTTCAGGTCTTCGTCTAAACAACGATGCTCCTAAGGCAGTTGCAGCTAAGCCTGCAGCCAAGAAGGCAGCACCTAAGGCAGCACCTAAGGCAGCAGCTAAGCCTGCAGCCAAGAAGGTAGCA
>CAILDA010000006.1 GCA_903832875.1 uncultured Micrococcales bacterium
ATATAGAACTGGTCAGCAAAAGATTTTTCAAAAGAAAACTGTGAGCCAGTAATAGTGAGATAGGTAGAGATTAAATAAGCTGTTCCAGCTAAGGCCCACACTGCTGAAGCGCTCGCTGCCAAAGAAACTGTTTTAGTAAAAGCTTTGCTCTTTGCTTCTAATGCAAAAGCTGCGAAGACTAGGGAACCAATGGTTACCGCTTCAGATAGATCACTCACTGATCGAAGCGCTGGTGTCACCCAGCGCAGAGTTTCCCCAACATCACCTAAAGAACTAGGGGTAGCTGCCCCACCAACAAACATTCCAACCACTAAACCAACAGCTAAGCCGAGTAACAACAAACTAAGGACATAAGTCCTAGAGGTTGTTGTTGAGGTCATTGAATAAGCCTAAGTTAAAGCAAAACGACGCACCGAAGTGCGTCGTCTGCTTGTGTAACTTGAATTACTTAACTGCAGCCTTTAGCTTGCTTCCTGCAGAAACCTTTACGGTGTTTGAAGCAGCAATCTGGATAGTTGCACCAGTCTGTGGGTTACGTCCTGCGCGTGCAGCACGGAAACCCTTCTCAACTGACAACCAACCTGGGATTGTTACTTTGTCGCCCTTAGCAACAGTTGTTGCGATGATCTCAAAGAATGCGTCAACGGTACGGTTGACAGCAGCCTGTGATTCACCGGTGTGGCTTGCGATAGCGGCTACTAGCTCGCTCTTGTTTAGTGCTGACATTTGGTCCTCCTGGACATTCAAAGTGCTTGACGGGATGTCGGTTTCACCCTATACGCCTAGAACCCTTGTGTTTATTAGGGTTTCGGCGTGTTGAGGATAACTCTTTAGAATCTTTTCCTGTGGATTAGCGGGTTTTGACCCTTTTAAGCAGAAAATCCGCTGCTTTTAGGCAGCGGATCTCTTGAAAACTGTTGGATTTACCAAGAAGACTTGGTGATACCAGGTAGCTCGCCCTTGTGTGCCATGTCACGGAAACGGACACGAGAAACACCGAACTTGCTTAGAACACCACGTGGACGACCATCGATAGCGTCACGGCTACGAACGCGAGTTGGAGATGCGTTACGTGGAAGCTTCTGTAGGCCTAGACGTGCAGCTTCGCGCTGCTCGTCTGTTGAGTTAGGGTCAACCAAAGCCTTCTTTAGCGCTAGACGCTTCTCTGCGTAGCGTGCAACAACAACCTTGCGTTGTTCGTTGCGTGCAATCTTGCTCTTCTTAGCCATTTTTAGCGCTCCTCGCGGAATTCAACGTGCTTGCGCACAACTGGGTCGTACTTCTTTAGCACGATACGGTCTGGGTCGTTACGACGGTTCTTACGGGTTACGTATGTGTAACCAGTTCCCGCTGTTGACTTCATCTTGATGATTGGACGAATGTCTCTGTCTTTAGCCATGGTCTATTCCTTAGATCTTCTCGCCGCGAGCTTTTAGCTCAGC
The DNA here is from genome assembly GCA_903832875.1 of uncultured Micrococcales bacterium. Lineage (GTDB taxonomy): Bacteria > Actinomycetota > Actinomycetes > Actinomycetales > Microbacteriaceae > Rhodoluna. The sequence continues at coordinate 1,443 of CAILDA010000006.1, forward strand.
AACAACAGACTCGATGCCACGTACGTCAATAACCTTGATGCCACGGGCAGAAAGGTTAAGTGTCACGTTGCGCTTTAGTGAAGGCACGAAATATGTGCGCTTCTGAATGTTTGGGTTGAAACGACGCTTAGTTTTGTTCTGAGCGTGCGAAACAGCGTGTCCAAACTGCGGGCGGGTCTGTGTGACCTGGCAGTAAGCAGACATCGTCTTCCTCCGTGTTAAAAATGATGGTAGGTCTTATAAAAACCTGATTGTGGCTGACCCAAAGATTTCGGGCAACCACCCAAGTTTAGACCTGTTTGGGTGGTGTGTGCAAGTCCTAATGAGCCTAAATATTTGATTTTTAGAGACTATTTACTGCAGGAACTGCATAAACCGAAGATGTCGATGGTGTGAGAGACATCCGTGAAGCCGTGATCTTTAGCTACCTTGGCGGCCCAGGCCTCCGCCTGCTCTGCCTCTATCTCAACGACAACCCCACAGACATTGCAAATCAGGTGATGATGATGGTCTTTAGAGCAGTCTCTAAACAAGCTTTCCCCGGCATTAACAAGGGAATCAGCCAGCCCATCGGCAACCAGGGAGTTCAAGGTTCTATAGACGGTTGCCAAACCTATTACTGATCCGTACTGAGTTAGCTGCTTATGCAACTGTTGAGCAGAGACAAACCCTTGGGCTTTGCCCAGGGCATGCAAAACAGCGTCTTTTTGCCAGGTTTGTCTTCTAGCTGGGGAGGAACTAGTGGTCGTCATGACTGATGTTGTGCTCTTCGTCTATTTCCTTATGGATTTCTTTGCGAAGCCTTGGCAGGATCATTTTCTTCCAGACAGTGCCATAGAGCAGCCAAATCAGGACAACGTCCTGGATTAGTGTCCAACCTAGTTCAGCAATGATGTGACTTGGATCGGTGAAAATCGACCAAGCTTCTTCCCACAAGCCCTCTGTTGAGGAATGTGCTTCAGCTGCCAATTGAATAAGGTGCATTGTTGCCTCCAACTTTTATTCGTTGAGGCAACTCTACCTTATTGATAATGAATATCAATAAGTTTTAGAAGTCGCTGTAGTCGTATCCGTTTGAGACTGCGTAAACGATGATCACGATGTATAAGACGATTAGCAAAGCGTAAAGACCGGTAAACACCCAACCACAAATCATTCCGGCTTTTGCAAGACCGATGTTGGTTGAGCTGATCTTTCCTTGACGCATCTGGCTTAGAGCTACGTGACCCAGGATTGCTCCAACTAGCGGTGCCACGAAGGCAAAGACTAGGGCTAGGACAGGTAGCGGGCTGTCTGCGTTTGACTGGTTGTTTTGTGGTGTGTATTCACTCATGGTTTCCTTCTTTCCTTCCCCCTGCTGGAACTGTTTATTAGTCTAGCAAAAGTGCGGGTTCTTCGATAACCGAAGCAACATCCTGCACAAAGCGGCTGGCAACATCTCCATCGACCACTCTGTGGTCGAAGGTTGCTCCAATAGTAGTTACTTGACGAACCAAGATCTCGTTGTCAACAACCCAAGGCTTAGGTCTAATTGATCCAAGGGCAACGATTCCAACTTCGCCTGGATTCAAAATAGGAGTTCCGGTATCAACACCGAAGACACCAATGTTGGTGATGGTGATAGTTCCGTTTTGCATATCCTGTGGTGTTGTTTTACCTTCACGAGCGGTAGCAGCAAGTTTTTCTAAGGCCATCGCAAGTTCAAGCATTGACATCTGATCTGCATCTTTGATGTTCGGAACTATGAGACCTCTAGGTGTTGCAGCTGCAACACCAAAGTTGACGAAGTTGTGAACAATGATTTCTGTGTCTGTCCAAGTTGAGTTAACCATTGGGTTTCTTCTAACTGCCCAGATCATTGCTTTAGCCATAATCAACAGTGGAGTTACTTTTACGCCAGCGAAATCAGCGCTAGCTTTCAAACGCTTAACGTATTCCATGGTTCTAGTTGCATCAACATCAACGAAGATGCTCACGTGCGGAGCTGTGAAAGCTGATTGCACCATTGCAGATGCAATTGCTTTACGAACACCTTTGACAGGAATTCTCTCTTCACGTTCAGTTTTAGCTTCAGGTGTTGTTTGGTTTTTGAAAACACTGGCAACTTGAACAGCAGCCATTACATCTTCTCTAGTTACCTCCCCTGATAAACCAGTTGGTTTCACTTTAGAAATATCAACGTTCATATCTTTAGCAAGTTTGCGAATAGGTGGCTTAGCTAAAACTGCATCACCGGAAGGAACAACTGCAATGAGATCTGTTGCAGGAGCTGCACTACTGACAACAGCTTGAACAGCACCAGTAGCAACAACACCAGCAGCTGCTCTTCTTCTCCGACTTGGAGCAGCAGATGAAACACCGTAACCAACAAGATTAGGTTGAGGTTTTTCTTCAACACTAGAAGCTGCAACATCGCTAACAGTTTGAATTGCTTCAGTAACAACAGCATTGCTTGCAACTGCATCATGCATAGAGGTTGCTGCTGCAACAGCTGCCGTTGCTTCGCTAACTGTTACAGCAATGATTGGGCTACCAACATTTACGGTGTCACCTTCATTAGCCATAAGTTGAGCAACAGTTCCAGCAAAAGGACAAGGAAGTTCAACTAAAGATTTAGCTGTTTCAATTTCAACAATGATTTGGTTCACAGAAACGATGTCGCCAACTTTTACTTTCCAAGTAACAATTTCAGCTTCAGTTAAACCTTCGCCGACATCTGGCAAATCAAAATATGCAAGTTGAGACATTATTCATTCCGCCTTAGTAAGCCAACACTCGATCGACAGCTTCCATCAAGCGGTCGGCATCTGGCAAATATAGTTCTTCAAGTTTTGCTGCAGGGTAAGGAACATCAAAGCCACCAACTCTAAGCACAGGTGCTTCTAAGTGATAGAAACAAAGTTCAGCGATCTTCGCAGCAATCTCGGACGAGATGCTCACAAAAGTTCCTGCTTCGTGAGTAACAATCAATCTTCCAGTGCGCTTGACTGATTCAACGATGTGACCGAAATCAATAGGTGACATTGATCTTATGTCAATGACTTCAATGTTGATACCCTCGGTTGCCGCTAGTTCAGCTGCCTGCAGGGCTGTAACAACCATTGGGCCGTAGGTAGCGATGGTGACATCTTTGCCCTGGCGCAGGGTGGCAGCAGCGTGTAACGGCTGCTCTGCTTGATCTAGGTTGACCATGCCCTTCTGCCAGTAACGACGCTTAGGTTCAAAGAACATCACAGGGTCTTTAGATTGAATAGCTTGCTGAATCATCCAGTAAGCATCGTTTGCATTGCTAGGACTAACCACTCGAAGACCTGCGGTGTGTGCAAAATATGCCTCAGGAGATTCGCTGTGGTGTTCAACAGCACCAATGCCACCACCGTAAGGAACACGAATAACAACCGGCATCTGGAAGAAACCTTCAGAACGGTTAGTTAGTTTTGCTAACTGACTTACGATCTGGTTGAATGCAGGATAAATAAAACCATCAAACTGAATTTCAGCGACAGGTCTAAAGCCACGCATTGCTAAACCAATAGCTGTTCCAACAATTCCAGATTCAGCAATAGGAGAGTTAAAGATTCTCTTATCGCCAAACTCATCTAACAGACCTTCAGTGACTCTAAAAACACCACCAAGTCTTGCAACGTCTTCACCGAAAACTAAAACCTTTTCGTCTTCTTGCATAGCTTTACGCATACCAGCGTTGATTGCTTTTGCAATTGAAAGTTCAACAGAGTTACTCATCAGTGAGTACCTCCGTAACTTACTGCGTCATCGCCATCATCAATAGGGGCATGGCCACCTAAAGATTCTTCATAGCCCTGAAGCCAGGCACGTTGTTCTTCGATGACTGGATGTGGTTCTGAATAAACGTGATCAAACATCAATTCAAGTTCAGGTTCTTGTAATGCAAACGTTGCTTCACGAAGTTCTGCTGCTAGTTGAATACCTGCTTGTTCAACTTCATCAAAGAAATCTTGACCGACGCCTTGCTTACGCAAGAACTTTTCAAAACGTGTAATTGGATCTTTAGCTTGCCAATGAGCTAGCTCTTCAGTGTCACGATACTTAGAAGGATCATCGCTCGTTGTGTGTGCACCCATGCGATATGTGAGAGCTTCAATAAGTGTTGGACCTAGACCTGCTCTGGCATCATCCATGTGTTTTTTAGTAACTGCGTAACAGGCAAGAACATCGTTACCATCAACGCGAACACCAGGAACACCAAAACCTTCACCACGCTTGAAAAGTGGAACTGTAGTTTGAGTTCCAACCGGAGATGAAATAGCCCACTGGTTGTTCTGACAGAAAAATACTTGAGGAGTTTTGTGTAAGGCGGCGAACAAGAATGATTCGCTGATATCTCCCTCAGCTGTTGCACCATCACCAAAGTATGTAATAACAGCAAGATCGTTTCCTGGAATACCGGTTCCAACTTTGCCGTCAAAATTCAAACCCATCGCATAACCGGTTGCATGCAGCGCTTGTGTTCCTAAAACAATCGCATATAAATGGAATCTAGTTTCATGAGGATTCCAACCACCGTGGTTAACTCCTCTAAACATTTTCACGATTGACATCAAGTCAACGCCGTGAGTAATGGCAACTCCATGCTCACGGTAAGAAGGGAAGATGTGATCGTTAGGACCAACGCCATAACCAGATCCAATTTGCGCTGCCTCTTGACCAACGGCTGGAACCCAGAGACCCATCTGACCTTGGCGCTGCAAAGCAGTAGCCTCGTTATCGAAGCGACGGATGCGAGCCATGTCCCGATAGAACTTCAGGAAGTCAGCTTCTCTAAGGTCTCTTACAAATTCGGCATAGCCAGCGTGCTCTTTAGGAACACTGAAATCGCCATCAACCGATAACAGCTGCACCATAGGAATATCTGTTGATTGGGCAGTCACATAGACCAATTTACTTCAGTGGTGGCACAATCGAACCATGAAACGTTTTCTGGTCTCCACAGTCATCAACGGATTGGGCCTCTGGCTAGTCTCAGCAATCATCCCTGGTGTTCAATTGCACCCATACGGCGGCAATGAAATCTGGCAGTTAGTAATCACTTTGTTGGTTATTGGAGCTATTTTCGGGCTGATTAACTCAGTTATAGCCCCAGTTATCAAAGTAATTGCGATTCCGCTATACATTCTGACCTTTGGGTTGATCTCATTTGTCATAAATGGTGCTTTATTGCTTCTAGTTGCCTGGATTAGCCAGCAACTAAGTCCAACTACCTTCACCATCGACGGGTTTACTTCAGCTGGACTGACTGTTACCTCACTAGGTTGGGCTATTTTGGCAGCCCTAGTTATGAGTGTCTGTTCATTTATCGGCCGCGGTCTTTTCAAAGCGCTAAAGATTCTCTAAACCATCCGGTAGACATTTACCTCACCGCTTACGGCGGTGCTGTGTTCTTGCATAACCTTCGCGTTTGGAATTACAAGTTCTCCATCTCTTTGACCGACAAAAAAGACATGATCTGAGTCAAATACTCTGTTCTTGATAAAACCCTCCAACTTTTCATCAACTGGATTCGGTAATGAGTAGCTGTTGATTACGGCCCAATCTTGTTCTTTGGGTAGATAGAACCAATGTGAAGCATCCCCGTTATCTAGCTGATAGGTCTCTTGCCTAATCAGCGCTTGGCTTGACCAAGTAGTCTCTTGAAATCTTTGTTGAATGATGTCCACGCTTGTTGGGGGCATGATGCTTACCGGTGGAACATGTTGACTAAAACCCAGAGGTAAGTCTTTGAGCGGTGCTAATTCGACAGCCCATGAGCTGAACTCTTGCAACAACTTTGGAACATCTATCGTCTCGATGATTGTTTGCAGCATTGTCTCCGTCTGCATATATGAATGAGCTGAAGTGATTATTCCCTGTTGTATGTGCCAGAGCTTAGCGAGAATAAAAGGTAGTTCGACTGTGAAAAGACCTGCCGCCCACGGAGCAGTAGCAAACTTGTCTGGAGTAAGTTCAGTCAGCAAGCTAACTGCAACTGCCCAAAGATCTCTAGCGCTTCTAACTAGTTCTTCGTGAGTGGCAACAACAACTACCGGGGTAAGAATTGGTGTGCATATTTGGTTGTTCATGGAATCAACCCCAGTAACTGCATTTGCCACATCAAAGACTTGAGTTGATGTGAGAGTTTCTGCATTTCGAGACGACAGCTATCTGCCGCGGCACCTTGCCAGAGGTGCGGACTAGGTTGCGCATGCTGGAGCAAGGCAACAGTGATTGCTAAGTGATTATTGAATATGTTCATTGCAATAATCTGCCTAAACTTCTCTAACAACATTGGCTAAGTAGCAGTTTCTGTGCATAAATCAGGGCAATATAGATATGTGAGCAAACTTTCAAATCAACCACTAAGCCCGCTTGATGGGCGCTACCAAGCAGCGGTTGCAGGTCTTGGCTTGCACCTAAGTGAAGCTGGTTTGAACAGAGCTCGAATCCTGGTTGAAGTTGAATGGCTTATTTTCGTCGCCAACCGTAACCTCCTAGGCACTAATACCCCTGTCGATAACGTTGCGATGCAACAGCTTCGAGACCTGGTTGCAAACTTCAGCGACGACGATGTTTTGGAACTAGCAACAACAGAAGCTCAAACCAAGCATGATGTCAAAGCAATCGAATACTTCATCAGAAATCGTCTAACCAGCTTTGGTAGAGACGATCTTCTTGAACTGACTCACTTTGGTTGCACCAGCGAAGACATCAACAATCTTTCTTACGCAATAACAATTCAAAATGCAGTCACTGATGTTTGGCTGCCGAAGGCTAGGAACTTAGTCGACACCATTAGAGCACTGGCGATTAAGTATCAAGATGCAGCAATGCTTGCAAGAACTCATGGTCAACCAGCAACCCCAACAACTATGGGTAAAGAACTTGCTGTGTTTGTACACCGACTTGAACGTCAGATCCAGCGCATTGAAAAAACTGAATACATGGGTAAGTTCTCCGGTGCTACCGGAACCTGGTCTGCTCATCTAGCTGCTGCGCCTGATGTTGATTGGTTCAACGAATCAAAGGCTTTTGTTGAATCCCTAGGTTTGAAGTTCAACCCACTAACAACACAGATTGAATCGCATGACTGGCAAGCAGAGCTATACGTTGCAGTCACACACTTCAACAGAATTCTGCATAACCTCTGCACAGACATCTGGACATACATCTCAATGAATTATTTCAAGCAGATTCCTGTTGCTGGTGCTACCGGTTCATCAACTATGCCTCATAAGGTCAACCCGATTCGTTTTGAAAATGCAGAATCAAATCTTGAGCTCTCGAATGCAATTCTTGATTCACTAGCCAGCACACTTGTTACTTCAAGAATGCAAAGAGATCTAACCGATTCTTCTGCACAGAGAAACATCGGCTTAGGTTTAGGTCACTCGCTACTTGCTATTGATAATGCAACTAGAGGTCTTGGTGAGATTGAACTATCTCAACCTGTTTTAGAAGCCGATCTAGCTGAGAACTGGGAAGTTCTAGCAGAAGCAATTCAGACTGTTATTAGAGCTGAAGTTGCTGCCGGTAAGAGTGACATCACTGACCCTTATCAGCTTCTAAAGGAACTGACTCGTGGCAGAAGAATCGGCGGCGAAGACCTAATCAGTTTTGTCAATGGACTAAACATTAGCCAGGAGGCTAAAGACCGTCTTATCTTGCTCAAGCCAAATACCTATACAGGTCTGGCCTCTGCTCTTGTAGAGATTATTACTAAGTAAGGCCTGCGGAATTCGTTCCCAATTGAATTCCGACACACTGTCAAATTTGTACTAATTTGCGAATATTTAGTCATTTCTGGCACAATTGGTTTCGATAAATCGAATATTTTCGATCTTATTTCTGTGCTTACATACCCAACAACCAGAGAGTTTTAAATGCAAATAACTAGAAAAATCCTGGCTGCAGCTCTCGCTGTTGCAATTGTAGGATTCCCAACCATGGCGATAGCCGCAGAGACAACAATCGGTGTTACCAAAAACGGTAGCGCTGCTACCTCCATCCAATCGGGTGACACAATCAGTGTCACTAATTCAAGTCCGATTGATGTATCAGGAGAATTGAATCAAACACTTGCGGCCGTGTGGTCGAAAGAATCACTGCAACTTACTGACACATCCTCGATCATTGCACCTGATGGTTGGACTTTGGAATACCAGAATGGTGAAGCCACTTGGGTCTCTTCAGCGCCTGAAGACTTAACCACTGTTACAGGTGTTCGTGCCGTTGGTGACCTCAAGTCAAATGGAGACAACGTCTTCGTGACAGTTGCGAAGAGCAGAATTGTTGTGAGACAAGAAAACTTCCAAGGTTCATCTGGTGGCGACGGTTTCGATCTAACTTTTGGTGGAGACTACGTCTTCAACGTGTTTCACCACGACGGACAAGTGCGAGTTGACTGTCACTTGAAAGCAACTGGAGAATCTTGTTTCGGCGGAATTAACGCTTTCTCAGGATATTCCACCGGTAACTCTTCAAGTTCTTACTGGGATGGAAGCAAGTCTCGCTTATGGGTCGCGTCTATGCGTCAGAGCGACAACCAGGGTGGCTTTACCTGTGTTGATTTCAGCAAATCAACAGCAAGTCTTTGCCCTACTGAATTTGTTGCATTAAGCCAGGTTGACAACGCGCAGGCTCTTGGTATTTCAACTCGATCTGGAGACCAAGCATATATCGTCAATGGCACATCTTTCAAGCTGATGTGTCTAGACATTAAAGCAGGAGCTGCTTGTGCAAATAATGGTTTCCAGTTGCCTGCTAGCGCTGAATACAACCCAAACGTTTATTACTACGGAAGAGCAGCTAGCGCTGGAGATGGAAAGGTCTACTGGTCAACTTATAACAAGATGGGTTGCTACAACCCAAAGACCAACGCACTTTGTGGAACAGCAGTTGAAATCAGCTCAACAATTGGGCAGTATCCCCTATTCCCTGTCCGCAATGTGAATGGGGCTCTACTCGGTATGTGCACATTCGTTACTAAGCAGTGCATCAACGGATCAGGGGCAGTGGTTGATGTGATAACCCCTGCTATGTCTAGTTGGATGAGCGCGCACCCAATCGGAAATGTAACCGAGCTAAATGTCGGGCAATGGGCTGAACAGGGCAACCGAATCTACTTGAATGATGGTTTCCGCGACGGCTTCTCCGGAGATGTGTCTTGTTTCAACTACACAACTGGAGCAGAGTGTGTTGGTTTTGCCGGAACTGATGTTGGTGTTCATATTTACTCAATCATTGCTGACCCAGCAGTACCTAACTGTCTCTGGACAAACGGTGACGCAGGTCGAATCACAACATTCAGCGGAAAGACCGGTGTGCTTGGTTGCACCATGGAATTCCCAATTGTTGAAATGCCATACAGTGCTATTGCACCGAGAATGGCATGTGATGAGACTGGTCGTTTGCTGACCTGGGGTTCAATGAAGTTCAATTCCCCTAGCGGAATCTCGATTTCACAGCTAAAGGTTTCAATCTTTGATACCCGCGGTAACCCAATCGAAGGTTGGACAGATGTCACACCGAACGCGCAAGGTGTCATAGACATGCGCACCTTGAGTGTTGCGGTATCTGGAACCAAGCCTTCGTTACAGGTAAGCGCAGGAACAGTGGATAAGGATCTTCTGGCTCAACTAACTGCAATAGTTAGCTTCGAAGCAGCAGCTCCGCAGTTGTGCTTCGATCTGCATGTTTCAGCGAAGTGTCCTGAATTCACACCAATCGAAGGTGACCTAAGCGTTGCAGATGGTCTAATTCAAGTCACTGCCGTTTCAACAAACTCAGCTGGTAAGGCTGTCGCTTCAGGTGAAGCAAGCACGACACTGACTGGTACTAATTCAGACCAAGTTTGTGCGGCAAGTATCCAAAAGATTACGATCCCCTACGTGCCCAAGCCAGATCCAGAAATCGCTGACACAGGCGCTGACAGCGGAGTTATCGCTCTTGCTGTTCTAGCTCTGATGATGCTAGTTGCTGGTTCAGTTCTAGTTACTAGAACTAACCGCTAAACCAAAGAGTAATACTGAAGGCCACCTCGTTTGAGGTGGCCTTCAGTGTTTAACAAACTACTTAAGTCTTGGTTCCCCGGGTTTGACATTCTCATCTTTGGCCAATGCATTCATAACTAAGAACCCGATTGCAACGATTAGAAAAGCCGCGCCTGCAACGAACAAAGTCTTATTCCAATCACGAAGCGCTCCCCACGCAATGATTCCTGAAAACACTCCGGCTACTAAACCTAGTTTTGCCATAGATAAAAGTGAAGTAGCTGATTTTGCTTTAGCCAATTTACTGTTCTTTCCTCTTCATCGGTGCAGCTGCCCAGATCGCTCTCTGCACTGCAGACACACTCAAGTATGCGCTAAGAAAACCAACAGCGTTGAGTGCATCCAGTGGAGCAAGCCAAAATACTAAAGCGGTAAGTAAACCAAGAGCACTTGAGATTCGAAGTTCTAACTTGTCACCATCAACTGCTTGGCGAGAGGAAACAAATTCAGCAATAGCTGTTCCTCCTGCAAGGATCGCTACCAACCCCGTGAACACAGCGAGATTTGATTCGTCGGTTCCACCTGAGCTGAAGATAAATGTTAGACCAAGCACGAATGCTGCAATAGCTGCAGGAACAATTATCAAACTGCGCTTAGTGCTGGTCTCTGTTTTGATTAGGACAAGACCGCCAAAAGCAATTCCTGCAGTTACGAACTGTAAGACAGTTGTGCCAATTGTTATTGAGTGGTCTTGATTGAAAATAAGAAATGCTGCCGCTATTGCAAAGATGCTTGCACGAAGAATGTTTACTGAGCGCATTTAGGTTATTCCTTAGGGTTTACGAATCTTGAGTATTGTCCTTGGAACAATACTGTCGCAGAACCGGTAGGTCCGTTACGCTGCTTCGCAAGAATAAGTTCAGCTTCACCTGGTCTTGCTTGTTCACCACCGGAGAGATCACGGTGAATCAAAACAACCACGTCAGCATCCTGCTCAAGTGATCCAGATTCACGTAGCTGAGAAAGTTCAGGACGTTTGTTAGTTCCGTCTTCTGATTTTCTGTTCAGCTGTGAAAGTGCAATAACTGGAACCTTTAGTTCTTTAGCTAGCAGTTTTAGTGATCTTGAGAACTCAGAAACTTCTTGCTGACGGTTTTCAACTTTCTTACCTGAAGTCATCAACTGGATGTAATCGATAACTACAAGTTTCAAATCAAATTCTTTTAGCATTCTGCGGCACTTAGCTCTGATCTCAACGATGTTGAGGTTAGGGCTGTCATCAATAACTAAAGGAGCAGCGCCGATGTTACTTCTACGCTCAGCCATGATGGCCCACTCGTTATCTGTGATGCTTCCCTTACGCATGCTCTGCAACAAAATGCCTGTTTCAGCAGATAGTAATCTCATCGCAATTTCTGTTGAGTTCATTTCCAGTGAGAAAACAGCAGTTGCATGCTTTTTATTGATAGCAGCTTCACGTGCGATGTCTAGCGCAAGAGTTGACTTACCAAGAGCAGGACGAGCTGCGATAAGCACTAGTTGACCTGGGTGGAAACCATTAGTCATCTTGTCTAGTTCAGTAAAGCCAGAAGTAATACCGGATGCACCATCATTTTTCTGAATGAGTTCGATCTCATCTGCTGCACTTTGTAATGCGGTACTGAGACGAACCCAGTCAGCACCAGTTGATTCATCAGCAACTGTATAGATTTCATTTTGTGCAGTGTTAACTAGGTCTTCGATCTCACCTTCAGCGTCATAACCACGTTGAGCAATTCTGGTTCCTGCTTCAATCAATCTTCTAAGAATTGCTTTTTCGCGAACGATCTTCGCGTAGAAGTTAGCGCTAGCTGCAGTTGGAACAATAGAAGTTAATTCGTGAAGGTATTCAGCCCCACCAATAGTTGCGAGCTTGCCAAGTTTTACAAGTTCTGCGTTGACAGTAATAACATCTGTCGGTTCACCGTGATTAGCAAGAGCCATGATGGCGCTAAAAATGATTTCATGCTTAGGCGCATAGAAGTCTCTAGGGTTTACTTTGCTATCGGCCAGGATGGAGTGAACTACGTCAGATGAGAGCAGCATGCCACCGAGGGTGCTCTGTTCAGCGTTAAGGTCATGAGGTAGCAAGCGATCTTCAGATCTGAAGACCTTGCCGGTAGGTGCAATAGACATGTATTTCTTTCCTTGGGAAGACTAAAACTATGGAAACTTATGTGTAGCATCCACCATAGACATCCTCTGAACAAGCATGGCTGTTATCTATTTTGTGGATAACTAAGGCAACACGCCGAGGGATATGTGGATAACATGTGGATAACCCCGTGCATAACTAGGTTCTGTGGCCCTGCATCCCAATGTTTATAAGGGATTTACCGATATTCTAGACATTTTTATAAAACTCTAAACCTGTGCATTAAGGTTATGAAATAACGTTGTTTTTCATTCAAATTTCAGTAGTTATCCACAAGTTATCCACAGCCTACGGCGTGTCGGGCTTAAAGCAAGAAGGCGGGCTCGAAAGCCCGCCTTCTTTACCTAAAAACTTACTTCTTAGCGACAACCTGTAGCTTCAAAGTTGCTGTCAAGTCTGAGTGCAACTTGACGGTAGCTTCGAAGTTTCCGGTGGTGCGGATTGGTGCGAAGAAGGCAACCTTCCGCTTGTCGATCTCGCCTAGACCTGCTGCTGCAACTGCTGCTGCAACATCCCCGGTCTTGACTGCACCGAACAAACGGCCACCAACGCCAGCCTTGACGGTTAGCTTGATTGGGTTTGCCTGGAGGCGATCCTTGAACGCTTGTGCTTCTTCGACAGTCGCCATCGCACGAGCGTCACGAGCAGCTTTGATTGATGCAACCTGCTTCTCGCCACCCTTGCTCCAGATAACTGCAAAGCCACGAGGTAGTAGGTAGTTGCGAGCGTAACCGTTCTTAACTTCAACGACGTCGCCTGCTGAACCTAGACCTGATACTTCATTAGTCAGAATTACTTTAGACATTATTCAGTCCCTCCTAGCGGCCAGCGCCTGCGTAAGGAAGCAAAGCAACCTCACGAGCGTTCTTTACAGCCTTGGAAATTAGACGCTGTTCCTGAACAGAAACACCGGTGATGCGACGTGAACGAATCTTGCCGCGATCTGAGACGAACTTACGTAGCGTCGCAATATCTTTGTAATCAATAACGCCGACCTTGATTGGCTTAGCCGGAGCTAGCTTCAAGTTCTTAGCGTTGCGAGAGCCCTTCTTGACTCTGTCGCTGTTAATTTTTGCTGCCATTTTTATCTCCTATGAATTCTTAGAACGGAGTGCTGTCGCCAGCGGCAAAGCCACCGTCTCCAGCTCCTGGGTTGGCCCACGCGTCACCAGTTGCAGCTGGGGCTGCAGTGGTTTGTGGGGCGTTGTTCCATGGGTTTGAGTCAACTGCTCCCTGGCCTTCGCGTGCTCTGCGGGTAACTGCTGCAGTTGCATAGCGTAGGGATGGACCAATCTCTTCGATCTCAATTTCAATTGAGGCGCGAGCTTCACCTGTGTTTGACTGGTAAGCCGATGCTGGCTTCAGTCTTCCAGTGACGATAACGCGAGTTCCTTTGGTAAGTGAACGAGCTACGTTCTCGGCGACTTCGCGCCAAGCGGTGCAACGCACCCAAACGGTCTCGCCATCTTCCCAAGTTGAAGTGGTTCTGTTGTATGTGCGTGGGGTTGATGCCACGTTCAAACCAACAAAAGCAATTCCGCTGTTTGTGTTGCGTAACTCAGGGTCGTTAGCTAGGTTGCCAACAACGGTGATAGAAAGTTCGCCGGCCATTTGAATTACTCCGCAGACTTAGCAGCAACAGGCTTCTTAGCCCTCGCTGGCTTCTCGTCAGCAGCCTTCTCAGCAGCAGTAACTTCAGGAACAACAACTGCATTGATTCTGAAAACAGCATCTTCGGCACGCAAAACCTTGGTGCGAACTACTGCTTCAGATAGCTTCAGTTGACGATCCAACTCAAGAACTTCTGCTGGCTTACAGGTCAGGTATAGCACCGCGTAAAAGCCTTCAGTTTTCTTGTTGATTTCATAGGCAAAACGACGGCGACCCCAAATGTCAACGCTGTCAACGGTGCCTCCACCGTTGCGAATTACGTTGAGGAATTTGTCAAGGCTCGAACCGATGGTTTTCTCTTCGATTTCAGCGTCAAGAATGACCATGACTTCGTATTTATGCATGATTAACCCACCTCCTTTGGACTAGAACGGTCACGGCGTTTCCGTGACAGGAGGGTAAATGCAATGTTGTCCTTGATAAGAAGCACAGGGTCTTCTAGAGGACAACTTCACTACTCTACCGTGAAGACCACCATGCAAGCAAGCGTGATTTTGCTTCATCTGTCCCTAACGGGCCTTCATCGAGGCGCAATTCCATTAGGAACTTGTAAGCCTGACCAACTTCAGGGCTTGGTGTGATTCCAAGAATCTCCATGATCTCTTCACCGGTGAGATCAGGTCTAATGGCATTGAGCTGCTCCTGCTCAGATAACAGGACAATTCGCTTCTCTAAATCGTCATACGCATGAGCTAACCGATCAGATTTCTTTTGATTTCTGGTGGTCACATCAGCTCTAGTTAACACATGCAATCGCTTGAGTTGATCATCAGCGTCTCGAACATATCTTCTGATAGCCGAATCGCTCCAAGCCTGATCGCTATAACCGAAGAACCTTAAATGCAATTCGATAAGTCTTGAAACTGCTTTGACTGTGTCGTTGTCATAGCGCAGTTCTTTCAATCTCTTAGTTGCCAACTTTGCGCCAACAACATCATGGTGATAGAAAGTCACTGCACCATTGCCTTCAAGTTTCCTGGTTGCTGGTTTACCAATATCGTGCATTAGAGCAGCAAGACGTAACACTAAGTCTTTTTGTAATTCGTATTCAGGCTCATAGCTAATGGCTTGCTCAACAACTCGAAGAGTGTGTTCATAAACATCTTTGTGATGATGATGTTCATCCATCTCTAGTTTTAGTGCTGGAAGTTCAGGCAGCATGATTTCCGCTAGACCTGAATCAACTAGTGCTTCTAAGCCTTCTCTTGGGTTATCACCAAGAATTAGTTTCGATAGTTCAACTTGAACTCGTTCAACAGAAACGATTGAGATGCGTTCTGCCATCGACTTCATTGCAGTAAAAGTATCTTCATGGATTAGGAAACCAAGTTGAGATGCAAACCTAGCTGCTCGCATGATTCTCAGCGGGTCATCGCTGAAACTATCTTCAGGTTTGCCAGGTGTTCTGATAACCCCATCAATTAGATCTTGTAATCCATTAAAGGGATCAACGAAGACACCTTCAGGTAAACGCAGCGCCATCGCATTTATAGTGAAGTCTCTTCTGAAGAGATCATCATTTAGGTTTTTACCAAAAGCAACGACAGGTTTACGGGACTGCTCGTCATAGCTTTCAGCTCGATAAGTTGTGATTTCCACCATGTCATCGCCGATACGAGCGCCGATGGTGCCATACTCTCGTCCGATGTCCCAATGCGCATCGACATTGCCTTTGAGAACTTCAAGAATCTCATCAGGTGTGGCGGAGGTAGTGAAATCGAGATCTGTGGTCGCTCTGCCTAAAAAGGCATCCCTAACCGGTCCTCCTACCAGGGAGAGCTCAAAGCCTGCCTTAGTGAATAGTTCCCCGAGTTTGCGAAGGAGCGGACTTTCACTGGTCCGCTGAAGGTTGGCCAAGGCCTCAACCATTGTTCGCATGGATTTAAGTATGCCCGTCAAATGCTTGCCGTTAGGCTTAATGGATGAACTCTCGGCCGAAACCTCGCGTCGAGGAGATGTCAGCTGGGGGCTTTGTCTTAGCCGCTGATGGGTCTCCCCGTATCGCTGTCATTGGACGCCGCAGCCGCGGTGGCCGTATCGACTGGTGCGTGCCTAAGGGTCACCCTGAAGGTAATGAAAGCATTACCGAGGCTGCTCTTCGTGAGATAGCCGAAGAGACTGGATTAGTTGCAGAAATAATCGAACCATTGGGTTCAATCCACTACGAGTTCTCAACCCCCACCGCAATCATCAGCAAAACCGTTCACCATTTCCTGATGAAACAAACCGGTGGGGAACTAACAATTGAAAATGACCCAGATCATGAAGCGGTGGATATCCGTTGGATCTCTATCGACCTCTTAGCTGACGAACTTGCTCATGAGAATGAGCGACGACTAGCTCTGATTGTGCAAGAGTGGGTGGCTAAGAATGACTAAGTTCTTCACCAAAGTATTTTTAGCTGTTTTAGTTCTTGTCTCAGTTGGGACAACAGCTAATGCTGCTTTACCGCCAGCACAAGTTTTCATTGTGACTGGGTCTGATATCAACATGGTTTCCCGTGAATCTAAAGTCCCGGTTGGCGTTCAAAATAACTACGACAGAGCAGTTCGAATAAGAGTGCATGCACGTTCGACTAATGCTCAGCTAAATGTTCAGGACTATGTTTCGCTAACAGTTCCAGCTAACTCTCGTAAAGATGCACTAATACCCATCAGTGTTATCTCTAATGGAGAATTCAAAGTTAAGGTTTGGGTAACCACCTTCACTGATATCCGCATCGGTAGGACAACAGATTTGAAACTAACCGCTAATCCAGATATTGAACTTTATATTCTTTTTGGTTTCGGATCTCTAATAGTTGTCTTGGTTGGATTGGGTGCTTCAAGAATGATTAGAAGAAGCAAGTCAGGAGCTAGCGCATGAGCGTCCTACGTTCCTCACTGATCATGGCTAGCGGAACTGTGTTCTCAAGATTCTTAGGCATCATCCGAGCCATCATGTTGGCCGCAACTATTGGTGTTACCACTAACGCTGCTGACGCTTTTGGTGTTGCTAACCAACTACCTAATAATGTGTATGCCATCATCGTCGGTGGTGTTCTGAACGCCGTCCTAGTTCCACAGATAGTTAGAGCTAGAAGCCATGTCGATGGCGGTAAGGCATATATTGATCGACTTCTAACTATGTCGATAGTTGTCTTCGGTGGCATCACAGTTATCACTACTTTGACTGCACCTTTGTTGGTATCTGTTTATACCAATGGTTGGAGTGCTAGTCAGCTAGCTCTTGCAACAGCTTTTGCTTACTGGTGTTTACCGCAGCTGTTCTTCTATGGTCTGTACACATTGCTAGGTGAAGTACTTAACGCTAGAAGTAAGTTCGGTCCTTTTATGTGGGCCCCGGTACTAAACAACATTGTTGCCATCATCGGTATGGGTGCTTTTATTTGGCAGTTTGGTTTAGACCCAACCGGTCAACGAACAGTCGAAGAGTGGAACCAGTCACAAATTGCTCTGCTCGCTGGTTCAGCAACCATAGGTGTTGCAGCTCAAGCTCTTATTCTTTTTGTGTTCTGGAAGAAGATGGGGCTTGGTTTCAATCTGAACTTCAATTGGCGTGGAGTTGGTTTAGCGCCGGCTATGAGAACAGCTTCTTGGACTCTTGGAATGTTATTGATAACTCAGATCGGCGGAGTTGTTCAGACTGCTGTTGCCTCTAAAGCAATTGGTGGTCGAGAGTTTTTAGCTGATAACGGGATAGCCATCGCATCGGTTGCGGCTATGAGTATCGCCTGGTTGATATTTATGTTGCCGCACTCTGTTGCAACTGTTTCCATCGCAACCGCGTACTTCACTCGAATGTCTATGCATGCCATGGAAAAGAAGTTTGATGAACTCAAGAATGATTTATCCGATGGGCTTCGGACCATTGCAATGATTAGCGTTCTGGCTACAGCAGGGCTTATTGTTTTGGCTTACCCAATTTCCCGCGTATTTGTCGGTGAAATACCTAGCGCTATCGCCCTAGGAAATGTTGTGATAGCGATGGTCATCGGACTACTGCCATTTAGTTATGTCTTTATGATTCAACGTGCCTTTTACTCACTCGAAGATACGAGAACACCTTTCATGTTCACTTTGGTCCAGACAATCCTGAATGTCATCGGGTCAGTATTTGTTGCGATTTACGTGGAACATATTTGGATTGTTGTGTCTTTATCTCTTGTTACCAGCGGAAGCATTTTGATCCAGTCTGTTCTTGCCTTCCTAATGTTCAAGCGTCGATTTGGCTCACTTGGCCACGCTCACCTAACCCTGGCAACAGCTAAGTTTGCTGGGGCTGCCGTGGTGGCTGGTTTTGTTGGCTTTGGCATCTTGCAAGCCATGGGCGGAGCCAACCCGGGAGCCTTCCCTGTGCTATCGATTCTGGCCTCAACCCTTACCTGTGCTCTTATCGGTTCCGTGATGGCTTTGGTCTATATCGTCATCCTGAAGCTACTAAAAGTGAAAGAAATTGAAACTCTTACCAAACCGCTTATGCGCTTGCTCGGACGCTCATAGAGCATAGATAAACTGATACTTCAGTCACCTCGACTTTTTCCCAAAATCTGGAGTTACCGTGCGCGAAGTCATCATCATCGGATCTGGTCCTGCTGGTTATACCGCAGGCATCTATGCAGCTCGTGCTGGGCTAAACCCGTTACTTATTGCTTCATCAGTTGAAGCCGGCGGCGAACTTATGAAAACTACCGAGGTGGAAAACTACCCTGGTTTTCCTAACGGTTTGCAAGGACCTGAACTGATGGAATCATTCCGTCTGCAAGCAGAGCGTTTCGGAACAGAAGTTTTGTTAGATGACGTTATTGAAGTGGACCTAACTGGCACCACAAAAATAGTCAAAACAGGTGGGGGTAAAACCTTCGAAGCTAAGACAGTTATTCTCGCGACCGGTGCTGCTTATCGTGAACTTGGTTTGCCTCGAGAGAAGGAACTTAGCGGTTACGGAATTTCTTGGTGTGCTACCTGTGATGGTTTCTTCTTTAGAGAGAAAACAATTGCGGTTGTTGGTGGAGGAGACTCCGCAATGGAGGAAGCAACTTTCCTAACTCGCTTTGCTAGCAAGGTTTATTTGATTCACAGACGCGATTCATTCAAAGCATCAAAGATCATGCAAGAGCGTGCATTAGCTAATCCAAAGATCGAAGTTATTTGGAATACCGAAATAGCCGAGCTCTTAGGTGAAGGAAAACTAACTGGTGTCACAACGAGAAACCTTGTTGATGGCACAGAGAAGCAACTAGATCTTGACGGTCTCTTTATTGCCATCGGTAACGACCCGAGGGTTTGGTTGGTAGAAAACCAACTGGAGCTAACTAGCGAGAAGTTCATCAAAGTTGACGGTAGATCTTCTAAGACAACCCTGCCTGGAGTCTTTGCTTGTGGCGATGTTATCGATCCGACATACCGTCAAGCAATCACTGCGGCAGGTTCTGGTTGTGTTGCGGCATTAGATGCAGAACACTACTTAACCGGCCTAAAATAGTTTTATAAACAAGGAGAAAATCATGGCAGCAAAGCACGTAACAACCGATTCATTTCAGGCAGATGTTCTTTCATCTGACAAGCCTGTATTAGTAGATTTCTGGGCTGAGTGGTGTGGCCCATGTCGTCAGGTCTCACCTATCTTGGATGAGATTTCAGCCGAGCACGGAGACAAACTAACCATCGTCAAAGTTAACGTAGACGAAGAGCATGCCTTGGCTCAGAAGTATGGCATCACTTCAATTCCTGCAATGCACGTATTCCAGGGTGGCGAAGTAGTGAAGGCAATCATTGGAGCAAAACCAAAGCCTGCGCTTTTGGCAGACTTAGACGCTTTCATCAACTAAATTAGTTTCTAAGCAAAACGGCTATGGGGCCTTCGCCCTATGGCCGTTTTTCTTTAACCTCGAAGCTAGGAATCAAGATGGCAAAAGACCTGTGGTCTGACAATTACGCGTCACGTGCGAACGGGCTTTCAGCCTCTGAAGTTCGAGCGTTGTTCGCCGTTGTTTCACGTCCTGAAGTTGTCTCTCTGGCCGGAGGTATGCCGTTTGTTCCAGCTCTTCCTAAAGAACGAATGATTGAAAGTTTCAACTCTCTGATGAAAGATCGTTCACACATTGCGCTGCAATATTCTGGTGGTCAAGGTGATCCAACTCTTCGTGAACATGTGAGAGAAATCATGGCCCTTGAAGGAATCAAGAGTGATATCGAGAACATCGTCATCACAACTGGTTCGCAGCATGGGCTTGATCTTGTCTCATCACTTTTCTTAGACCCGGGCGATGTTGTTCTTGCAGAAGGCCCAAGTTACGTTGGTGCTCTTGGAGTATTTAGAGCGAGACAAGCTCACATCGAACACGTATACACAGACCTTGAAGGCATCTCCCCTGAGGCTCTCTCAGCCACAATCGAAAGAGTTAAAGCTGCTGGTAAAACAATCAAGTTCCTTTACTTAGTTCCGAACTTTGCTAACCCTAGTGGCGTGACCCTCAGCGCCGATAGAAGAGCCAAAGTTTTGGAGATCTGTCGCAAGCATCACATCTTGGTTCTAGAAGATAACGTTTATGGCTTGCTTTACTTCGAAGACAGAGCACCTGATGCACTCAGATCTTTGGACGAAGATGGGGTTATTTACCTAGGTTCGTTCTCCAAGATTCTCGTTCCTGGCTTCAGAGTTGGTTATGTCTTAGCCCCTCCTTCAATTAGAGAGAAGTTGGTCTTAGCAAATGAGTCAGCAGTGCTCTGCCCTAGCGAGTTCAGTCAGCTGATGATTTCGGAATACCTCTCCACAAACGACTGGAAGGCGCAAATTGCTGTATTCAGAGGTGAATACCGAGCCAGAAGAGATGCTGCCCTCGCTGCAATGAACGAATTCTTACCAGATCTAAACACCACAAGGCCTGGTGGAGGCTTCTACCTCTGGGTAGACCTACCGAAAGGCGTTAACTCCAAGGCAATGCTTCCTAGAGCGGTCGATAATCTCGTCGCATACACACCTGGTACCGCTTTTTACGGGAATGGAACAGGGCAAGAGTTCCTTAGAATCTCCTACTCGTACCCAACACCTGAAAACATCAGAGTTGGCGTTGAGCGACTAGCTAAAACCATAAACGAGGAGCTGGCTTCTTAGGCTTGTGGATAAGTTATCCACAGGTAAAAGGCTATATTCTGTGGATAACCTGTGTAAAACTTGTGGATAGTTATCCACAAGTTAAATTAAAACTTTGTGTCTTGACCCAGTTCAGTAAGAATTCTCTTCATGTCATCAACACTGGCGAAATCAATCTCGATTGTTCCTTTTTTTAGACCAAGTTTGATTCGCACAGATGTATTCAAGCTATTTCCAATTTGATCGGCAAGAGTTTTCAGCGCTTGTTGACGCGAACCAGCTTTGATCTTGCCTTTTTTGGCAGGTTTCTTTAGAAGTTCTTCTGTGGCGCGAACTGAAAGACCTAGGTTGATGATCTTGTCGGCGATTTCGACCATGCGTTCTGGATTATCTAGTGACAAAATGGCCCTGGCATGGCCCGCACTTAAAACACCCCCGGCAACTTTGGCTTGAATTGAAGTAGGCAGACGCAACAAACGGATTGTGTTGGTGATTTGTGGTCTTGATCTAGAAAGTTTCTCTGCTAATTGATCCTGGGTGCAGCCATATTCTTCTAAAAGTTGCTGATAAGCGCTAGCTTCTTCAATTGCATTCAAGTCGCTGCGGTGTAGGTTCTCCAACAATGCATCGCGAAGCATGTTTTCGTCGCCAGTTTCACGAATAACAGCTGGAATCTGGCTTAAACCAGCTTCTTTAGACGCTCTAAGTCGACGTTCACCCATAATGAGTTCGTACTTATCAACGCCGTTTTGTTTACCAAGTGAACGAACTGATATCGGCTGAAGCACGCCAAATTCGCGAATGCTGCCAACAAGTTCAGCGAAGTCATCTGGATCGAAGTTTGTTCGAGGCTGCTTGGCATTAGGTGTTATGTCATCAATGGTTAAATACCCAAAAGTTGCACCCGGTACTGGCAAAAGATCCACTGGGGCGTTGGTTGAGCCACCAAAGAAAACGCTGATTGGATTACCATCTGCTGGTCTTTCCATTCGATCTTGGCCGGAGCTAGGGATTAATGCTCCAATTCCTCTACCTAATCCACCTTTTTTCTCAGCCACGGTTTACTCCTCTTTGGGCTAGTTCAATTGCAGCTTCCATGTATGAAATAGCTCCGTTTGAAGATCTATCGTAATTAATCACAGATTGCCCGTAACTCGGTGCCTCCGCGACGCCAATTTGGCGGGGGATTAGGGTTTGCAAGGTTTGGGTCGGGAAATGAGCCCTGACATCCTCCACTACAGCCATGTTTAGTTTGGTTCTTGAGTCAAACATGGTCAAAAGAATGGTTGAGAGGGCAAGACCAGGATTTAGCTGGGTTTTGATCATCTCGATGGTGCGCTTTAGCTGGGTTAGGCCCTCCAGAGCGTAGTACTCACACTGGATAGGGATAAGTACCTCTGTCGCTGCTGTAAAGGCGTTGACAGTCAACAAGCCAAGGCTTGGTGGGCAGTCAATAAAGACATAGTCCGGCTTTACTTCTGCTTGAGCAAGGTAAGCGGCTATTGCGTTCTTGAGTCTGTGTTCGCGAGCCATCATAGAGACCAGTTCTAGTTCTGCTGTGGCCAAATCGATTGTTGCCGGAACACAGCGGAGCCTAGGAGATTCCGGGCTAATGTGCACTACCTCAGCTAGAAGAACATTATTGACCAAGACTTCATAGATGGACTTGACGCCTAGGTGGTGCTCAATTCCTAGGGCAGTGGATGCGTTACCTTGGGGATCAAGGTCAATAACCAGTACTTCTAAGCCTTTATCAGCCAGTGCAACAGCGATATTTACGGCCGTAGTTGTCTTGCCTACGCCGCCTTTTTGGTTGGAAATAGCAAAGATCCTGGTGTGCTCGGGTTTGCTCAAAACAGCACCTCTGACGGCCGCCATTCGTCTGGTATTTTCGCTCAGTTCAGCTGCGAGAGGTGCGTCCTTAAATCCCCCGGCTTGACCGAATTCATCTGGATGTTTCACGTGAAACCTGCTTCTCGATATGGGTTATATCCCTTGTAAATACTAGCCAACCGGTTGGTTCAGGGCTATTTATGTCTCGACCATTAGGGTAACCCAGCCCGCTGACAACGACAGCTTTAGCAGTGGCTGTTTGCTCAGCCAAAGGCAAATTGTGGGCTGTTTTGGTCAAAATATCTCCGTGACTTAGGTTCTTAGAGTAGCGTAACTCGAACAATCGTAGTCGGCTCAATTAGAAGATTATCCCCAGCCGTTACAATCTCAAAACTGGCCAGTTTTAGCTTCTTCAAAAGGGGTTTAGATTCGGCTATTTCATCTGCCGCCTTGGACCCCTTTAGCGCCAAAATGGTTCCGCCGGATACAACTAGGGGAGCTAGCATTCTCAACAACTTGGGCAAGGCCGAAAGTGCCCTGGCGGTAACAACGTCATAGTTTGCTAGCGGAGCTTCCTCTGCTCTGCCTCTAAGAACCTTCACGTTAGTTAGTCCAAGCTCCGGAACTACTGTTTCAGCTAGCCATTTAGATCTGCGTTCCATGGGCTCAATTAGGACGAAATTAGCGTTCGGCTTCATTATTGCCATCGGAATTCCTGGTAGCCCAGCACCTGATCCAACGTCCGCGATGCTTTGTCCATCTTCGACATATTCGGCCACAACAGCAGAATTGAGGATGTGTCTAGACCAAAGCTTTGGCAATTCACGAGGACCAATAAGCCCTAAAAGGTCGCCGTCTCTGGCAAGTAGTTCGGAATATTTTTGGGCTAAGGGGAGTTGTTCGCCAAATACCTTGGCGGCCTCGGCTGGCTCTTCTTCGAGGTGGAACACCTCTGCGCTGTTATCTGACATCTCTAAATCCAATCATGCACCCAAAACAAAAAGCCAGGGCGCAGGCCCTGGCTAAATGTTTCACGTGAAACTATTCAGCTGGCTTAGCCACGATGTGGCGTTCTTTGCCTTCGCCCTCTGACTCTGAAATTAGACCTGCTTCAGCGATTAGATCGTGGGCGATCTTTCTCTCATAAGAAGACATTGGCTTCATTGCCACAGGTGCGCTGGTCTCTTGGACCTTGGCAATAATGCGGTTTACGATCTTGGTTAGTGAGTCAAGTTTTGCTTGACGAGAACCAGCAATGTCCAGAATTAGACGACTGAAAGACTGTGTCTTGGTCTGGACTGCGATACGTGTGAGTTCCTGAAGAGCCTCTACAGTCTCTGGATTGGAGATAAGGCGTAGGTTGCTTTCCTGATCTGCAGTCACCTCTAAGTAGGCGCGGCCCTGACGAACATCGATGTTGATGTCGCCATCAAGATCGAAAATATCAAGCAGCTCTTCTAGGTAATCAGCAGCTACTTCGCCCTCTTCTTCAAGGTCTTTTACTGATGATGCTTCTTTGGTCTCTGTAACTTCTTCCAATACTTCTGGGGTTTCTGTTTGATCTGACATGGGTCCTATTTCTTGCCCTTAGGCTTTTTCTTGGCTCTGGCCTTGGATACCGGCTGAACGCGCTGAGGTATTTGAGGAGCTTCTTCTTCTGCAACAGGAGCTTCGCTCTTTGGTAGTTTTCCCTTTTTCTCTAGGCGAGCTTGGCGCTCATTATGGGCTTGTGAACCTGGGGTAGGCATACGACGGATTACGTAGTATTGCTGACCCATGGTCCAGAAGTTTGAGACAAGCCAGTAAATCAATACACCCAGAGGGAATGAAACACCGGAGATAAGGAAGATAACTGGGAAGACATAAAGCATGATCTTCTGGGTCTGAGCGAACTGAGAAGTTTGTGTGGCAGCGTTCTGGTTTTTAGCCATGATCTGCTTCTGGGTGATGAACTGTGAAGCGGTCATCAGAACGATCATTACCCCGGCAATGATTTGAACTGAAACGTTTGATGCGGTCAAGAAGGTTTCAGACAGGCTGGCACCTAGGAAGTGTGACTGGGCGAACGACTGTGATAGCTCCTTGCTGAGCAAGCCAACGCCTGGCTTTGAGTTCTGTGCTTCGGTCAGTGTTGAGAACAGAGAAAAGAAGACAGGCATTTGAGCTAGAAGAGGTAGGCAAGATGAGAACGGGCTTGAACCGTGCTTCTTGTATAGCTCCATTTGCTCTTTGGCCATGCGCTCACGAGAGTCACGGTCTGACTTACCCTTGTACTTCTTTTGAATCTTTTGCAGATCTGGCTGCAACAAATACATGCTGCGTTGGGATTTAATCTGCTTTACGAATAGGGGAATTAGGGCTGCTCTAACAACTAGAACCAAACCAACAATCGAAGCTACCCACGTGTAACCCTGGTCCGCACCCATACCGAAGGTTGTGAAGACTGAGTGGAAGGTAACCAGAATTGCTTCCAAAACCCATTTGAACGGCCAGAGAATTGCACCAAGAATGTCCATTTATTTTTCCTTTTCAATCAAAGCAGTTTCCTGCTTTGCATATACAAAACCATTTTTAGTCAAGCTGAGCCACTTAGGCC
Source organism: uncultured Micrococcales bacterium (assembly GCA_903832875.1). GTDB lineage: Bacteria > Actinomycetota > Actinomycetes > Actinomycetales > Microbacteriaceae > Rhodoluna. Next base: position 26,836 of record CAILDA010000006.1, read on the forward strand.
CAGGCTTCACTTCGTCAACGCCACCCTTAGCAAACGGGTTGCAGCGCAGTATTCTCCAGGTTGTCAAAAGCGACCCATAGATCACACCGTGCTGCTGTATTGAGCCTAGACCGTAAGCCGAACAGGTTGGGTAATAACGGCAAACATCTCCATAAAGTGGCGAGATAAATTTGCGCCAGCCCACAACAAAAAGAACTAAACCATTTCTGGGTAAGACCCAGAGGTTCAAAGCTAGTTCTCTCATTTGTTAACCTTATTAACAGATTTCTAGTTACTCAATTTGTTCAGACAGTAATCCAGTTCAGAACTGAACTCCTGCCAATCTAATTCCGCCGATCCAGGTAGTGCTCTAACAACTAAAAGGTCGCCGGGATTGAATTTTTGTATTCGTTCTCTTATCGCGGATCTTGCTCTGCGTTTCACGAGATTTCTTTTGACGGCCACTCCGACATCCTTTGCCACGACAAAACCAAACCGGGCTTGAGTTTGTGACCCATCCCGGTTTAGATATACGACCATGTGGTCTGCGACAGCCTTTCGACCAGTTCTCATGGTCGAGCGAAAATCATCAGCTGAGCGCAGCCGGTTCTCGCGAGCCAGCAAAGTGGATTATGCCGATAGTTCGCTGCGGCCCTTGCGGCGACGTGCAGCAAGGATGGCGCGGCCAGCACGAGTCTTCATACGAAGACGGAAACCGTGGGTCTTTGCGCGACGACGGGTGTTCGGTTGAAAAGTACGCTTAGTCATTTGGTGTTACTCCAAAGCTTCTGGTGAGTTCAAGTCAAAAGTGTTTATCTAGTTGTCAGCGAACCCAAAGCTGATCAACTTGTTAAACTTACGGCAATTAAGCCCTGCTGGTCAAGTTTTTTGGGATATTTTTTACTTTATTTTCCAACCAGCTGCATTCGGTTTTCATAACATTTTTGAGATATTGGCAAAAATGTGCCATCTCGATTTGCAATTTCATCTACTTAGGCACTTGAATACAGTAGTAAAGTTATCCACAGATAAAAACTTTGCTTTTTGAGTTATCCACAAGGTGTCCACAGCCCTTAATTCGCCTAAGATAATCTGTGGAAAACCAACTGAAACCCGCAAGTTTATTGAACATCGAGAGTACCTAATGGCCGAAGTAACTGGAATCACCACTGAACAGTGGGATGAAGTTATTTCGCACCTCAAGGAAGATGGTCAGATCTCTGCTCAGCATCTGGGCTTTGTAAAACTTGTTTCAATCCAAGGAATCCTTGGTGAAACCCTGTATTTGCAGGTGGCTAACGAAATGACCCGCGGAATTATCGAGACTCGGATCAAAGACGAGCTTTTGGATGCTTTGCAACAGATTGGCCTTAGCCCATCACCGACCAACATTGGAATCGTGGTGAACCCTGAACTGGCTGACAGCTTCACTGCTAGCCAGCAAAGTTCTGTTCTAGATGAAGATCCAGTAGATGAAGTCCCGGTTTACACGTCTCAGGAGAGCGTTGGTCCGGTGGAGGGATCTTCTCGCCTAAACCCTAGATACACATTCGAGAGTTTTGTTCAAGGAAACTCAAACAGATTTGCTTATGCCGCTGCTTTTGCTGTTGCTGAAGTACCCGCTAAGGCTTACAACCCTTTGTTTATCTATGGAAACTCTGGTTTGGGTAAAACCCACCTTTTGCATGCCATTGGTAACTATGTTCTCGAATATTGGCCTGGTAAGAAGGTCAGATACGTATCCAGTGAAGTGTTTACCAACGATTTCATCAATGCCATCCAAACCAACACCAGCTTCAAATTCCAGGCCAAATACCGCCAGGTGGATGTTCTCCTAATTGACGATATTCAGTTCCTGCAGGGTAAAAAAGAGACTCAAGAGTCTTTCTTTGCTACTTTCAACGCTTTGCATGAACAGGGTAAGCAGGTAGTTATCACCAGCGACGTGTCACCTAAGCTCCTAAACAGCTTTGATGAGCGTATGCGTAGCCGCTTCGAATGGGGTCTAATGACCGATATTCAGGCTCCAGAACTAGAAACCCGTATCGCTATTCTTCGTAAGAAGGCTGAAAACGACAAGATCAGGGTTAGCGACGAGATCTTGGACTACATGGCAGCCCGTATTTCGTCAAACATCCGCGAACTTGAGGGTGCTCTAATCCGTGTTACCGCTTTTGCGGCTTTGAATAGAACCCAGATTGATATGCCTTTGGTTCAGGCAGTTCTAAAGGATGTTGTTCCACTGGGCGAAGATGCCAACAGTATCGCTCCAATGGAGATAGTCAGGGCTGTTGCTGAGTATTTCAAACTCACCCAAGAGGAACTTTTTGGTAAATCAAGATCTCAAGCCATTGTTATAGCTCGACAGATTGCCATGTATTTATGCCGTGAGAAGACGACCATGTCGCTACCTAAGATTGGCGCCTTATTCGGTGGTCGCGACCACACAACTGTGATGTATGCGATCAAAAAGGTTGGCGATCTTATGAAGGAACGCCGCTACATTTACAACCAAGTGACCGACGTAATGGCTGGTCTGAAGTAAAACTTCTCAACATAGCCTGTTTATAAAGTGTGGAAAATTGGCTTAAATCTGTGTATTACTCCAATTAGCCTGTTAGTTCTAAATTCCTAATTCACAAGCTGTCTAGTTATCCACATTTTTATCCCCAACTGTGTATACAACTTTCACGCTTGTTATTCAGGTGAAATTATTGGTGATTAGCCAGTTATCCACATATTCCACAGACGTTAATACTGTTATTAAAGATTTAAAGAAAGATTGAAAAGCCTATAACTTTTAGGTTTGAGTCAACTGTGCCCATCTAACTTGGTTTATGTGCCAAGATTAACTAACCCCTCCACGAAAGGTGAACTGTGAAGTTCCAGGTAAATCGCGACGTTCTAGCCGATGCCGTTTCTTTCGCTGCAAGAATGCTTCAATCAAAGCCGACATCTCAAATCCTTTCAGGTATGAGATTGGTAGCTGACGCTAACTCTTTACAGATTTCAGTCTTCGATCATGACGTTTCAGCCCAAACAGACTTGGTAGCAAACGTTGAGCAATCCGGAACAGCTTTGGTTTCAGGTCGTTTACTAAATGAAATCGTTAGTCGTCTTCCAAACCAACCGGTAAACATTGTTATCGATGGAACTAAAGCAGTTCTTACTTGTGGAACATCAAAATTTGAATTGGCAACATTACCAATAGAGCAATACCCAACTCTTCCGCCAATACCTCCGGTAACAGGAACTATTGATGGAGAAGCTTTTATTGCTGCTATTAGACGAGTTGGAGTAGCTTCAGCTAAAGACTCGACTAGACCTTTCCAAAAGGGTATCCAAATTAAAGCAAACGACACTTCGGTTATGTTTACTGCGGCTGATCCAAACCGTATTGCTAGATGCCAGGTTCCTTGGTTGGGTAAGAGTGTGGCGGATGACACCTCAGCAGTTGTGCTGACTAAGACAATGCAAGACATTGAGAAGACTTTTGCAAACCTTGGTGAAATTAATATCTCTATCGCCAGTGAAGGTGAAAGAGGGATGGTTGCCTTCCAAGCGAAAAACAGAGTGGTAACCACCATTGTTCTAAACATTGAAAACTACCCAGACATTGATCAGTACTTCCCTACCAATTTAGAAGAATCTGCGATTGTAAATAAACAAGACCTAATTGATGCGACCCGAAGAGTTGAGTTGGTTGTCAATGAATCTGAAGACACTATTCGTTACTCATTCGAAGAAGGGTCAGTAAATCTCGAATCCACAAGTTCTGAAAACAATGCAACCGAAAGTGTTGAAGCAACACTTAACGGGAACCCAACAAGCTTGCGCTTTAAGCCATGGTTATTCCATGATGGCTTAGCGCAGATCACCAGTGAATTTGTTAAAATTGAATTCACAAAGAACCAAAGGGACCCATCTCGTCCTGGCCCTATCATCATGTCAAGCCAAACCTCCAAAGATGCAGCCTCGCCTGACAGCTATCGCTATTTGCTAAACCCAAACATGCTCAAGCGTTAAGCGTAAAGTTAACAAATCGAAAGGCACCACAATGCACATTGGACTAATTGGCCTCGGCAAAATGGGTGGCAACATGCGTACCCGTCTTCGCAACAAAGGAATTGAAGTTACCGGCTATGCCCGTAGCAAAGATGTCTCTGACGTTGACACCATTGAAGAAATGATTGCGGCACTGCCGTCACCAAAGATCGTTTGGATCATGGTCCCACATGGCCAACCAACCGACGATGTAATCAACGAAGTTGAGAAGCATCTATCAGCTGGCGATCTAATCATCGAAGGTGGAAACTCTAGATTTAGCGAAGACATTCGTCACGCTGCTCAGTTAGCACCTAAGGGTATTGGTTACCTTGACTGTGGTGTTTCTGGCGGAGTTTGGGGACTGCAAAATGGTTACGGTCTAATGGTTGGTGGCGATGAGAAGTTAGTGGCTCAAGCTATGCCGATCTTTGATGCACTGCGTCCTGAAGGTGAAAGAGCTGAAGGCTTTGTTCACGTCGGTGATGTTGGTGCAGGTCACTACGCCAAGATGGTGCACAACGGTATTGAATACGCCATGATGCAGGCTTTCGCTGAAGGCTATGAACTTCTAGAAAAGAAGGACATCATCAAGGATGTTCACGGAACCTTTGCCGCCTGGCAACGAGGAACAGTTGTTCGTTCTTGGCTTCTAGATCTTCTAGTGCTAGCTCTTGAAGAAGACCCAAACCTAAGCAAGATCAAGGGTTACGTCGAAGACTCTGGTGAAGGTCGCTGGACAGTTGAAGAAGGTATTGCTAACGCTGTTCCAATGCCAGCAATTACTGCTTCGCTGTTTGCACGTTTCACAAGCAGACAAGATGATTCACCTGCGATGAAGGCTGTAGCTGCACTTCGTAACCAGTTCGGTGGTCACGCGGTCAAAAAGGCGGAGTAGGTTTTATAGATGCACGTTAAGCATCTGACTCTTTCTAATTTTCGCAATTACACAACTGCAGAATTACCGCTTAACCTGGGCATCAACTTATTCGTTGGTAAAAACGGTCAAGGTAAAACTAATCTTGCTGAAGCTATTTTTTATTGCGCAACTTTGACATCTCATAGAGTAGGCGGTTATCAACCTCTAATCAAACAATCCGAAACTCAAGCAATCATCAGATTGCTTGCAGGCTTCGAAGATAGAGAAAATCTTTTAGAGCTTGAACTAAACGTCGATGGTGCGAATCGAGCTCGAGTAAATAAAAGCGAAATCAACCGAATCCGAGACGTGCTCGGTTACGTCAATGCCGTGATCTTCTCCCCCGAAGATTTGGATATCGTCAAACGTGACCCATCAAATCGAAGAGCCTTCATCGATGAACTTCTGATTCAACTAACCCCTCGTTTAGCTGGTGTTTACAGTGACTATGAAAGAGTTCTGAAGCAGAGAAACACTCTGCTTAGAACTTCTAAGAATCTGTCGGCTAATTCACCAGGCTTAGCCACTTTAGGTTCTTGGGATGAATCACTAGTGAAAATCGGATCAGAGATTATTGCTAGTAGACATGAAATCATTCAACGAATGATCCCGCATCTAAAAGACGCATATGCAGCTATTGCAGATGAGAAGAATGACCCGAACATAAGTATTCGTTCATCACTGTTAGCCAAATCAATTGTTGAACCTGAGTTAGAAGTAGATGGTGTCTATCTTGAAACTAATAACCGTGCAGAAATCGAAGCGCTCTTCAGAGCAAAACTTCTAGAGGTCAGACCTAAAGAACTTGAAAGAGGAGTAACACTGGTTGGACCACACAGAGATGACTTGGTTCTGTTCCTAGGCACTCTCCCTGCTAAGGGATACATCAGTCATGGTGAATCGTGGTCTTATGCGCTAGCTCTCAAGTTAGCTAGTGCAGCGTTACTTCGGAAAGATTCCAGAGCAGGCGACCCGGTCTTGATTCTTGATGATGTATTTGCTGAATTGGATTTAATTCGCAGATCTAGACTTGCCAATTTGATAGCGGATAATGAACAGGTGATTATTACAGCGGCGGTAGCAGAGGATGTTCCTAGTGAACTTAGGGCATCTCGCTTTGTTGTCTTAGCTGGAACTGTCGAGGGTCAGAATGGCTGAAGATAAAGACGTCGCAGTTGAGTTTTATTACCGAATGCGAGCAGCAGTTACTGGTCGGAAGGACCGGGACACTATAAGACGTGAAAAGGGCCAAAGGCAAAGATCCAAGCCTTTTGACGTTGGTCGTCAACCAAAGACTGTTCTATCGACAATAGATGGCCTAATTCAGAGCTTTGGCTGGCAAAGCAAGGTTGCCGAAGGCGACTTGTTTGCTAACTGGAAGGAACTGGTCGGGGTTCAGGTAGCGCAAAACAGCTTTCCAGAGGACCTCAGCAAGGGCATTTTGACGGTTAGATGCAAAAGCACAGCCTGGGCTACTCAGCTTCGAATCATGCAGGCTGACATTCTGACCAAGATCGAAGAGAGATTGCCTGAACTTAAGGTCAAAGAACTAAGGTTTATCGGCCCTCAAGCGCCTAGTTTTAAGCGTGGAATTCGATCTGTACCAGGTCGTGGTCCTAGGGACACTTTCGGGTAATAGACCCAAATTACTGTCCCTAGTAATTTATTGGCATATAGCGAGTTATCCACAGGTAAAAACTCACTAAAATAACGCCCTGAAAAGACCGTTTAAAGCCTCATTTAGTCGGCTAAAAAGGTAGAATTGAGCAGTTAGTTACCCCGGATTTAAGTCGTCTTACTGAAGGCGCTGTCGTGTGGGCCTGACTCGATGATTTAGGAGCAACACCGCAATATGACCGATTCTCAAAAAGGCTACGACGCCTCAAATATCCAAGTTTTAGAAGGTCTAGAGGCGGTCCGTAAGCGCCCTGGAATGTACATCGGTTCAACTGGCCCTAGAGGCCTCCACCACTTGGTCTATGAGATCGTGGACAACGCTGTTGATGAGTCCCTAGCAGGGCACTGTAAGAACATTGACGTGGTTATTACCAAAGAGGGCTGGATCAAGGTCGCCGATGATGGCCGCGGCATCCCAGTCGATATGCACCCAACCGAGAAGAGACCAGCCGTTGAGGTTGTTCTAACTGTCTTGCACGCTGGCGGTAAGTTTGGCGGCGGCGGTTATGCGGTCTCCGGTGGTCTGCACGGTGTTGGAGCTTCCGTTGTGAACGCTCTTTCAACCCAACTAAACGTAATCATTGCTCGTGATGGCTTTATGTGGACTCAGACCTATCTGGCTGGTGTTCCTCAGGCACCTCTTCTCAAAGGTAAACCGGTTGATTTCACTGGAACAGTAATTGAGTTCGTACCTAGCCCAGAGATTTTTGAAACAGTTGATTTTGATTACGAGACCATAAGAGCTCGTTTTCAGCAAATGGCTTTCTTGAACAAAGGTTTGAGCATCTCGCTATTTGACGAGAGAAATGAACGTAGCGATAAATACATGTATGAGCGTGGTCTTCAAGATTACGTTCACTACCTGAACACAACTAAGAAAATTGATTTAGTTCACGATGAGATCATTTCATTTGAATCAGAAACTAAAGAGCGTTCAATGTCTCTTGAAGTTGCAATGCAGTGGACCAATGGATACAACGAAAGTGTTCACACCTACGCAAACACCATCAACACCCACGAAGGTGGAACGCACGAAGAAGGTTTTAGAACCGCACTTACTTTGCTGCTGAATAAATATTCTCGTGACAAAGGTTTACTAAAAGAAAAAGATGAAAACCTAACCGGTGACGATGTTCGTGAAGGCTTGACCGCTGTTATCTCAATTAAGTTGAGTGAGCCACAATTCGAAGGTCAAACTAAGACCAAACTTGGTAACACCGAAGCCAAAGCTTTTGTGCAAAAGATTGTTAGCGACAAACTTTCTGATTGGTTTGATCGCAATCCAGCAAACGCAAAAGAAATTTGTCGCAAAGCTATTCAGGCAGCCACCGCTCGACTAGCTGCACGTAAAGCGCGTGAAGCAACTCGTCGTAAGGGCTTACTGGAATCAACCGGTATGCCTGGAAAACTTAGAGACTGTTCATCACGTGATCCACGTCTGAGCGAGATCTATATCGTTGAGGGTGACTCTGCCGGTGGTTCAGCTATGCGTGGACGTGACCCGGAGACTCAAGCTATCTTGCCACTGCGTGGAAAAGTTTTGAACGTTGAAAAAGCAAGATTAGATAGAGCGTTAGCAAACAGCGAAGTGCAAGCACTTATCACTGCTTTCGGAACTGGCATCGGTGAAGAGTTTGACGTTTCAAAGATTAGATATCACAAGTGTGTCTTGATGGCTGATGCGGATGTTGATGGTCAGCACATCAGAACCTTGTTGTTGACTTTGCTTTATCGTTTCATGCGTCCATTGATTGAGTATGGCTATGTTTACTTAGCGCAGCCACCGTTGTATCGGATCAAGTGGGCTAACGCGGAACACGAATATGTTTTCAGTGATGCTGAACGTGATGAGAAGCTAGCTTCAGGTCAGGCAGCTGGTAAGCGTATTCCTAAAGAGAACTCAATTCAGCGTTACAAGGGTCTAGGTGAGATGGACTATGACGAGCTTTGGGCAACAACAATGGATCCAGCTCGCAGAACACTTCTTCAAGTAACCCTTGATGATGCCGCACGTGCAGATGAAATATTCTCAACTCTTATGGGTGACGATGTTGAACTGCGCAGAACTTTTATTCAACAAAACGCTAAGGATGTTCGCTTCCTAGATATCTAGAGCGGGAGAAGACTATGACAGAAAATAATGAACCTGTAGTTGACAGAGTTGAACAGATCGACATCAATGTCGAAATGCAAAGGTCTTACCTTGACTATGCGATGAGCGTTATCGTTGGCCGTGCCTTGCCGGATGTGCGAGATGGTCTAAAGCCAGTTCACCGCCGAGTGATCTATGGAATGTTTGATGGCGGTTACCGTCCAGATAAGCAGTTCAGCAAGTGCTCACGTGTTGTTGGTGAAGTTATGGGTCAGTTCCACCCGCACGGTGATGGCGCTATCTATGACACCCTTGTTCGTCTCGTTCAGGAATGGAACCTCAGGTATCCACTGGTCAACGGCCAGGGCAACTTCGGTTCTCCCGGTAACGATGGTGCAGCAGCTCCTCGTTACACAGAGTGTCGTATGGCTCCTCTTGCTCTTGAGATGGTTCGTGACATTGATGAAGACACCGTCAACTTCCAGGACAACTATGACGGTAGAACTCAGGAACCAACAGTTCTGCCAAGCCGTATTCCTAACCTGCTAATCAACGGATCTATCGGTATTGCTGTTGCGATGGCAACTAACATTCCACCGCACAACCTTCGTGAAGTTGCTGAAGGTGCACAGTGGGCATTAGCTAATCCAGACGCAACGCAAGAAGAATTACTTGAAGCTTTGATGCAGAGAATCAAGGGACCAGATTTCCCAACCGCTGCAACCATTCTTGGTTCCTCTGGAATTAGAGACGCCTATAGAACTGGTCGCGGTTCAATCACAATGCGAGCGATCGTTAACGTTGAAGAACTGCAAAACAGAACTTGCCTAGTTGTTACTGAACTTCCTTACCAAGTTAACCCAGACAACCTAGCTCTAAAGATCGCTGAACTAGTTAAAGAAGGAAGAGTCACCGGTATCGCAGATATTCGTGATGAGACTTCCGGTAGAACTGGTCAGCGTTTAGTAATAGTTCTAAAGAAAGATGCGGTTGCTCAGGTTGTTCTAAACAACCTTTACAAGTTCACTCCGCTGCAAGAAAACTTCAGCGCTAACATGTTGGCTCTTGTTGATGGCGTTCCAAGAACTCTTAGCCTTGATGGTTTTATTAAGCACTGGGTCACTCATCAAATTGAAGTGATTGTTAGGAGAACTCAGTTCCGCCTTCGCAAAGCTGAAGAGCGTGCACATATTCTTCGTGGTTACCTCAAAGCACTAGATGCGCTTGATGAAGTCATTAAGTTAATTAGAGCTAGTGCAACAGCAGAAGATGCTCGCGATGGTTTGATGAAACTTCTAGCTATTGATGAATTGCAGGCAAGAGCAATCTTGAACATGCAGTTGCGTCAACTAGCAGCTCTTGAGCGTCAGAAGATCATTGATGAAGCTGCTGAATTAGAAGCACTCATTATTGAATACAAGGCAATCATTGCTGATCCTGCACTGCAGAGAAGCATCATCAGCGAAGAACTCGAAGATGTTGTTAAGCGTCACGGCGACGATCGTCGAACAGTTATCTTGCCTGGTGAAGATGGTGTTACCGATCTTGATCTAATTCCTGAAGAGGAAATGGTTATCACCATTACTCGCGGCGGATACATCAAGAGAACTAAGAGTGATAACTATCGTTCACAGCACCGCGGTGGTAAAGGTGTGAAAGGTGCAAGCCTTCGTGCAGATGATGTGGTTGAACATTTCTTTGTGACCACAACTCATCACTACCTCTTGTTCTTTACAAACAAGGGACGTGTTTACAGAACAAAGGCTTACGAAGTTCAAGAAGCAGGAAGAGATGCAAAGGGTCAGCACGCAGCTAACCTTCTAGCTTTGCAACCTGATGAGAAGATCGCTCAAGTTCTAGACATTCGTGACTATCAGCAAGCAGAGTATTTAGTTATTGCCACTAAGTCGGGACTTGTGAAGAAGACCTCACTTGAGGCTTATGACACTTCTCGCTCTGGTGGAGTTATTGCTATCAAACTTCGTGAAGATGATGAAGTTGTTTCTGCGATGCTTGTCAATCAATCAGATGATCTACTTCTTGTTTCAAACAAAGGTATGTCAATCAGATTCTCAGCTAGCGATGAATCCCTTCGCCCAATGGGAAGAGATACCAGTGGAAACATCGGTATGCATTTCCGTTCCGGCGATCACCTGCTATCAGCAGATGTGATTACCGATAAGGGCTTCGTCTTTGTTGTCACCGAAGGTGGTTTTGCTAAGCGCACAGCCGTTGAGCAGTATCGACTCCAGAACCGCGGTGGTATCGGTATCAAGGTAGCCAAGCTTGAAGAAAAGCGCGGAGATATCGTCGGAGCCCTGATCGTTGAAGAAGACGACGAGGTTCTAATCGTCCTTACCAGCGGTAAAGTGGTCAGGTCAGCTGTGAGTGAAGTTCCTGCTCGTGGCCGAGACACCATGGGTGTTGTTTTTGCTCGTTTCGATGATGAAGACTCAGTTCTAGGATTAGCTAAGAACAGTGAGCGTAATCTCGAAGGCGCAGAAACAGGTGCCGTTGAGGTTGTAACTGAAGAGTCAGGAGAGTAAATGAGCATGTTTTCACGTCAGGTAAGACGCACTGAATCATCAGGGGCTAAACCTGTGAACCTAAAGTTGGTTAAGGTCAACTTCTGGTCTGTAGTTAGATTTGCCTTCATTTTGACTGTTGCGCTAGGAATTGGGCTTGTCATCGCATTGACCCTAGTGTTCTTCATCTTGAATCTTGCTGGTTTCAGCAACCTCTTGAAGAGCTTCCTAACAGTCGATGTGACCCTGCCAGCAGTGCTTTCAGTGTCTTTGAGCATCGCTGTCTTCCTAATCGTTGTTGGAACAGTACTAGCAGGCGTTTGGGCTGCAATGTTCAACATCATCGCCAGGATCACTGGCGGAGTATCAGTAGGTTTCACGAATAACTAAATAACGGCCAATGTTCAAACTTTCGGTTTGAGACAACGCCTCATATCAGATAAGGTTAAGTCTGCTCAACGGGCCTATAGCTCAGGTGGTTAGAGCGCTTCACTGATAATGAAGAGGTCGGAGGTTCAAGTCCTCCTAGGCCCACCAGGAAGTACTCTCAACCGAGTGGGCTTCCGAATGGGGACTTAGCTCAGTTGGTAGAGCACCTGCTTTGCAAGCAGGGGGTCAGGGGTTCGACCCCCCTAGTCTCCACTCAAGTGGAAAGACCGGTCAGAAATGGCCGGTCTTTTTATTTAATCGCCAGGAGATATTCCAACTAGAGGCCGCCACTGTTGGATGTGGTGGGGGTAGCATCAAAGTAGGCAAGGTTTCTAAACTATAAAGATTGTGATCGGGGATTTACATGAACAAGGCATCAGTTCTGAAAGCTGTTTTAGCGTTCGGTTTAGTTTTTGGGTTAGCTGGTTGTGCACCGGCAGAAACTCAAGCTCAGATTGAAGCGGACTTCATCAAGATTGCTAAAGACTCATGTGCGAAAGCGCAGAAGGAAGACGTCATTCAGAGGTACACCAATGACAAGCCAGCGAGAGTTATTGCTCTATCAAGAGATCACGCATACAAGGATTACAGCGCGATTTATTTTGACAACGAAGACAAAGCACAAGTGATATATGAGCTTGAGCTAACAGTTTGTGGACCTAGCTACCTGCTATCAATGCAAGAAGAAGCTAACCACGATAACTCAGGTGATTATGAACACCACATCAAGAGAAACGATGATGGCACGTACACCTGGACACAACATGTTTACAGTGAAGAAGGCGGAAAGCTTGCTGACACAATTTTCACTGTGCTAAACGGCGTTATCGTATCTGCTGATAGTGAAGGGCTTCAACAGGATCAAACCATTGAGTATGGTCCTGTAACAGGGGCAGATCTTCAAGCCCTCAAGGATGCTGTTGATGCAGAACTAGAAAGATTGAACGAATAGAAATAGAACTTAGAGAAGTGCACCAAGATGATGTCTTGGTGTTCTTTTCGTTTATGCAGGATAAAGAATCATTGTGGCAAGCAGCCTTTACTAGCGCTGACCCAAGCGACCTAGATGCACACAACAAGCATCGGGAAAAGATTCTCAATGATCCTCAAATCCTCAATAGAACAATCGTCTCTGACGGAGTAGTTGTTGGGAGTGTAGGACGCTATTTCATGGATGGTGTTGCTCAAGTTACTTATTGGATTGGTTCAGAATTCAAAAACAAGGGCATAGCAACAGCTGCTTTAGCTAAGTTACTTGTCATTGATCAGACAAGACCAATGGAATCAAGAACTGCTTTCGATAATGAAGCTTCAGCCAGGGTTCTTCAGAAGAATGGTTTCTCTGTTGTTGGAACGGATAAATACTTTGCTAATGCTAGAGGCGAAGAAATAGCAGAGACTATTTGGCGATTGGTTTAACGTCCCTAAAGACGTTTCTAAGAATCAAGGCAGCTAATAAGACAACAACACCACAGAACATGATGGTGGCTCTAATCCCAAATGCGCTTGCTAAGAAACCAATCAATGGTGAACCGATAGGTGTTCCACCCATAAAGATCATTAGATAAATTCCCATAACTCGACCACGCAGAGCACTGTCTGTGTTGCTTTGAACATAGGTGTTAGCCGAGATGAGTGTTAGCAATACGGTTGCACCCATTATCGGCAACATGGCCGCATACATCACAGCGCTAGGTAGATAAGCAGAAGCCATAACTAAAACACCGAAGAGGGTAGCTCCTCGAAGAATGTTCTTAGTGGTTCGATGTTTTTCTAACCTTGCAGCTATTAGAGCACCAGATAAAGAACCAACTGCCAGGATGCTTCCTAAAGCACCGAACTGATCTGGACCCATACCAAATTCCTTGGTGGCCATTAGCGCTATGAATATCTGAAAGTTCAAACCAAAGGTTGTGGTGAACAGAACGGTCAACATGACCAGCATCAAATCTCTTCGACCTCTGACATAGGTGAAGGCTTCGGCTAACTTG
>CAILDA010000007.1 GCA_903832875.1 uncultured Micrococcales bacterium
AAAACAGATGTGTTTGCAGCAACAGCTGCTGCAGCGTGAACACCTAGTTGCTCAAGAATGACTACAAGGTCAATGCTGCGTGAAACACGCAACGCAGCGACCTTTTTCACAAACTCGACAGAAGCCGAACTAACCTTGCCGCCAAAGACACGCTCAATGAGCGCATTCTTTGTTTCTCTCTCCGTGGAAGGGTCCGAGAGAATGCCGCGCAACTGAGCACTGCTCGAGATCGCGTCGGCCACGACAAATAGGTCGGTTGCAAAGCTTAGATCTGACCCAAGGTATGCAGAAATATCTGCCTTAGCCTGGGCAAGAGCTTGTCGAGTTGAAGAAGCCATTGTTACTACTTGCCTTCTTTTTCTAGATCTGCCAAGAATCCATCAACAATTGCTGATGCACTCTTATCTTCTTTAAGGTTGTTACGCACAACAGATGAAGCCAAATCGATTGCTAGTGCGCCAACTTCAGTACGCAAAGAAATGATTGCTGATTGACGTTCTGCTTCGATTTGCTTTTTCGCTGTTTCAGTCATGCGAGCAGCTTCAAGTGAAGCCTGCTCTTTTAGTTCAGCAAGAATTGCTGCACCTTCTGCGCGAGCTGATTCGCGAATCTGAGCAGCTTCGGCACGAGCCTCTGCTTGTTCAGCTTCAATGTTTGCAGTCTTTGCTGCCGCTTCAGCTTGAGCCTTCTCTGCAAGAGCTAGGCGACCTTCGATCGCTTCAGTTCTTGCATCGATGTTCTTTTTGAAGTTAGGTAGCACCTTGAACCAGAAGAAGACCAGCAGAATCGCGAAAACTACCGCAGACCAAATAAGGTCAGCAGGAGCTGGCACCAGCGGGTTTGCTGACCCTGAGGTGCGCATAATTTCGTGAATAACTGGAGTCATTTAGTTTTAGTCCTAGACGAAGATGAATGGGGTAGCTAGACCGATTAGGGCTAGAGCTTCGGTGAACGCGATACCTAGCCACATAGTTACCTGCAATCGAGCTGCAAGTTCCGGCTGACGAGCGATCGATTCGATGGTCTTTGAAACAACTAGACCTACGCCGATGCCTGGGCCAATCGCGGCAAGACCGTAGCCTAGAACGCCGAGGTTACCTGATACCTGTGATACCTGAGTTGCAACTTCCGCTGCCAAGTGAATAATCTGCACTTTATTTTCCTTCCATGGTTTGAATTAGCGGTTGCTAACTCACTTGTTTCTTAGTGTTCATCCGCTAGCGACAGCTGAATGTAAACAGTCGTTAGCAGTGTGAAGACGTATGCCTGCAGGAATGCCACCAACATCTCAAAGAGAGTGAAGACAAACCCGAAGGTAAATGTTCCAACTCCGAAAGCCTTGAAGATGCCTTCTGAGTTGAAGAAAAAGAACTGTGTTGCGCTAAAACAAAGCACTAAAAGCAAGTGTCCAGCGATCATGTTCATCATTAGACGAAGAGCAAGAGTAACTGGACGAAGAATAAAAGTCGATAGGAACTCGATCGGTGTTACCAAGATGTAGAAAGCTGGTGGCACACCTGAAGGGAACAAAGCACTCTTGAAAAATCCCAAACCGTGCTTTTTCACACCTGCATAAATGAAAGTCACGTAAGCAGCAAGAGCAAGGATCAGGGGCAAACCAATAACAGAGGTTCCAGCGATGTTAAGTCCTGGGATGATTCCGGTGATATTCATACCCAGAACAATGAAGAAGATTGTGGTTAGTAGCGGTAGGAAGCGATCGCCGTCCTTCTCCCCTAGTTGTTCGTGAGCAATTGACTTACGAACAAAGTTCAAAGCCATCTCACCAAACATCTGGAAGCGACCTGGAACGAACTGTCCTTCCATGGTGCTCTTACGGAAACGGTTTGACCAAAGAGTGAAAAGAATAATAAGCAAAGTTGTAACTAGAAGACGAATCAACATAATTCGGTTTAGTTCAAAAAGGGTTCCTTCAAAAAGGACTACTTCAGGATAAAACTCGTCAATAGTTGGCGCCTCGAAGCCGCCGTCAGCTTCCGCGACGGGCCTAAGCACTGAGCTAAGCAGTGACAACGATTGAATCAACAGTTTGTACTCCTGTTTCGGGGCAGGGCGTAACCTAACCTTGCGGCGATTTACAGTGCTTTTCGCTGCAACTAAGTGCAGGCGATGTCTAAATGTTATCAGGTTGAAAGAGGCTGAAATCCCCTAAATCAGCCAAATTTAGCGAAAGTTAAGGCAGTTTTACATCCGCGCTCAAACGGGCCTTGGAGACGATCCGGGTATCCAGAATCAGACCACCAATAACCGCTGTGACTATCGTGAAAAATACGATTGGTCTGGCTTCCCTGGTCAGCCATTCAGCCCTGTTCAAAACAGTGAAAGCCACTAAAAATAGCAGCATTTTCAATAGCCAACCACCTAGAACTGCACCTAAGAACCCAGCTAGATTCAGCCTTGCCCCAACTAGAACGCTAAGAGCCGTCAACCCAGTAAACGCCAAAGCCCCCAAACCGCCAAGCTGAGCAGCCAATACCCCTGACACACCGGCCACAAAGTAGCCGATCAAAGAGCCGAGAACGACTATTACCAATACAAGCAAAGTCCCAAATTTGAGGACCCGCTTCATGACGCTGGATAGATCATCAAACATGTTGGACCTTCTTTCGGGCCTTGATAACTGCAGGCCAAATAGTAAATAACAAAGAGGCAGAGATAGACAG
Organism: uncultured Micrococcales bacterium; assembly: GCA_903832875.1. Lineage (GTDB taxonomy): Bacteria > Actinomycetota > Actinomycetes > Actinomycetales > Microbacteriaceae > Rhodoluna. The sequence continues at coordinate 2,685 of CAILDA010000007.1, forward strand.
AACTGCAAAGACGGCTACCCAAACAATGTTGGTAAGGAATAAGAGCAAAGCGCTAACTGATACTGATGCACTCCAGAAATAGAAAACCAGAACAGAACCCAGGTGCGAATGACCAAAGTCTTGTAATCGGTGATGCAAATGCTTTCTATCGGCAGCAAAAGGAGACTTTCCTGCTGAGACTCTTCTAACTACTGCCAAAGCAAAGTCTAGAAGTGGCAACACCAGGATTGAGATTGGAAGAATCAGCGGCAGGATAGCTGGAACCAAGTCATCTCGCTTCAAAGAAGCTGGGTCAATCTGACCTGTAACAGTTAGCGCTGATGTTGTCATCAGCAATCCAAGCAGTAATGCTCCTCCGTCACCCATGAATATCTTGGCGACGTGCCAGTTGTGTGGCAAGAAGCCAACACACATACCTATCACTATTGCTGAGAGCATCGTGGCTAGGTTGAAGTAGTTGGTTGGCGAAATCTGTTGGGCAAGTAAATATGAATAGATAAAGAAAACCACTGTTCCGATAAGAACAACACCGGCAACTAGGCCATCTAGGCCATCAATGAAGTTCACTGCATTCATAATCAAAACAGCTAGGAACACTGTGACTACAAAAGAAACTCCGAAAGACCCAACAGTTATTCCAAAGATT
>CAILDA010000008.1 GCA_903832875.1 uncultured Micrococcales bacterium
AAAGAGGTTTACAACCCGAAGGCCTTCATCCCTCACGCGGCGTTGCTGCGTCAGGCTTTCGCCCATTGCGCAATATTCCCCACTGCTGCCTCCCGTAGGAGTCTGGGCCGTGTCTCAGTCCCAGTGTGGCCGGTCACCCTCTCAGGCCGGCTACCCGTCGTCGCCTTGGTGAGCCATTACCTCACCAACTAGCTGATAGGCCGCGAGCTCATCCTTGACCAAAATTCTTTCCACGCCCGTGGGATGCCCCAAGGCGTCGTATCCGGTATTAGCTACAGTTTCCCGCAGTTATCCCAGAGTCAAGGGCAGATTGCTCACGTGTTACTCACCCGTTCGCCACTAATCCACCGGAGCAAGCTCCAGCTTCATCGTTCGACTTGCATGTGTTAAGCACGCCGCCAGCGTTCATCCTGAGCCAGGATCAAACTCTCCGTAAAAGTTTTTTAGGACCAAAGCAAGCTTTGGCCCAAGTTTTACGAAACCCCCGGAAAATGGGGGATTCAATTTGATCTGACTAAATCAGATTGTCTGACAATCTGTCTAATCCAATTACAACTGAACATTCAAAAAGGCAAGCCTTTTTGAAGCCAGGTTCTTGGCATCGACATTGTGCACGCTGTTGAGTTCTCAAGGATCGGATGCATCTACGATTTCCCAGCTAGGGTCCTACGCAGAGCAACTTCACTAACTTACCACTTTTCTCGCGTAAGTCAAATAGACATACGCAATAAAACCCAAATAAATTGGGCCTGATCCATGGCAAATTTTTTACAACCAGAGACGCGAAAATCAGCCAAATTACTGGCTACTTTTGAGTTCTGATTGGTTGCACTTGAGCCGAGTTCCTAAGCAGGATTCTCAAACTTTGGGCAACGAGATAAAACATTACGCCTGAATAACAATCAAGTCAAATCTAAATGGCCATTTTGACCAAGTTTTTTCTATTTTTGGATAAAAATGCCTGCCAAAGTCTTTTTACCGCGTCGAAGGACAGCAAACTCCCCCATAATTGTCTGGTCCAAGGTAGCTTGCTCATCTTCAACTTTGACGTTGTTTAGGTAGACACCACCCTCGGCAATAGCTCTCCTACCGGCGCTGATGCTAGCGACAAGGCCAGTCTGGACCAATAACTCAGTAATGCTGGCACCTAGTCTGGCATCTGTCACAGGCAGTTCCCTGAGCGCTGCTGCCAAAGTGTCTTTATCAAGATCATTGAGTTCACCCTGACCAAATAAAGCCTGGGAAGCTGCGATAACTGCTTCGGTGGCTTCCTTGGAATGAACCAGAGAGGTAACTTCAAAAGCCAAGCGTTTCTGAGCAGCTCTCAGGTGTGGCTCTGTTGCTAATTGCTGCTCTAGATCATCAATCTCAGCTTTAGTCAAGAAGGTAAATACTCTAAGCAGGTTGATGGTGTTGGAATCTTCAACGTTTAGCCAGAATTGGTAGAACGCATAAACAGAAGTCAAATCTGAATCTAGCCAGATGGCATTACCTTCAGACTTACCGAACTTCTTACCCTCAGAGTCTGTAATCAAAGGCGTTGCCAGAATGTGTGCGCTCTTGCCCTCGACCTTGTGTATCAGGTCAGTTCCACTAGTAAGGTTCCCCCACTGGTCACTGCCACCAATTTGCAAAACACAGTTGTTTCTTCGATAAAGCTCTAGAAAGTCCATCCCCTGCAGGATCTGGTAAGAAAACTCAGTAAAAGAGATTCCAGCATCAGAATTCAAACGAGCAGAAACTGCATCTTTGCTCAACATCTTGCCAACTCTGAAATGCTTACCGATATCTCTCAAGAAATCGATTGAGCTCATTGGCTGAGTCCAGTCCAAGTTATTTACCAAAGCAGCTGAATTAGTTCCATCGAATGATAGGAACCGCTGAGCCTGAGCACCCAGTCCCTCAACCCATTCAGCAACTGTCTCTTTAGTGTTCAAAACTCTTTCAGCAGTTGGCTTCGGATCCCCAATTAGACCAGTTGCACCACCGATAAGAACTAATGGCTTATGCCCAGCTAGTTGCAGTCTTCGCATAACTAAAAGCTGGACCAGGTTACCTAGGTGCAAGCTGGCAGCGGTTGGATCAAAACCACAGTAATAAGTTACTGTTCCTGAGTTGAAGGCTTTGCGAAGTTCTGCTTCATCGGTTGATAGCGCGATAAGTCCGCGCCATTTTAGCTCTTCCCAAATTTCTGAGAAGGCAGGGTCATTGCTCTGAGTTTGAAGAGCTGCGTTAGAAGCCATGACTAAAACCTACCTGTTTGTGTTAGGCACAAGTTTACGCAACGCGCTGATCTGATCTAGGACACGGGGCACAGAAGTTCCGCCAGCGCCAGTTCGAGACTTAATCGAACCGGAGACGCTAAGCACTTCACGGACCTCAGGAGTCAAATACTTGCTGATTGAAGCAAACTCAACATCAGAGACTTCATTGAGATCAATCCCCTTGCTCTCGGCGAAAGCCACTAGCTTGCCCGTAATCTCGTGAGCCTCACGGAAAGGAATTCTCTGCTTCACAAGCCATTCGGCAACATCTGTTGCCAAGGAGAAGCCAGCTGAGGAAAGCTCTTCCATGCGCTGAGTGTTGAACTGCATGGTTGCCACCATTCCGGTAAAGGCTGGGAGCACTAGCAACAAGTTATCTGCAATATCAAAAACTGGTTCTTTATCTTCTTGCAGATCACGGTTATAAGCCAAAGGCAACGCTTTGAGAGTAGCTAGCAAACCAGTTAGGTCACCAATAATCCTTCCGGCTTTACCGCGAGTCAACTCTGCAACATCAGGATTCTTCTTCTGCGGCATTATCGATGAACCAGTTGAGAAAGCGTCGGCAAGTTTCACATAGTTGAACTCTGCGCTAGCCCAAATGATAATTTCTTCAGCAAAGCGAGAGAGGTTGATTGCAATTAGCGTGCCAATGAAAGCAAACTCGGCAACCACATCTCTTGAAGAAGTGGCATCAATTGAATTAGCCATAGGAGCAGTTAGCCCCAATGCTTCGGAAACAATGTTTGGATCTAACGCTAACGATGTTCCAGCTAGTGCACCTGCACCGTAAGGCGAGAATGAAGCACGAGCCTTCCATTCAGCAAGACGCTCAAGGTCTCTTACTAAAGGCCAGACATGAGCTAATAGGTGATGAGATAAAAGCACCGGCTGTGCATGTTGAAAATGTGTTCTACCTGGCATTGGTTCACTCAGGTGCTCTTCAGCAAGAGTGGTTAGAACATCAATAAGAGATAAGACTTCAGTTCTGATGGCTGCTGCCTGATCAATGAGGTAAATACGAATCAAAGTTGCAATCTGATCATTACGAGAACGTCCCGCACGAACCTTGCCACCAAGTTCAGGACCAACCATCTCGATAAGCCCTCGCTCAAGAGCGCTGTGCACATCCTCATCGGTTGGCTTTGCAACAAACATGCCAGAAGCAACACGTTTATCTAGTTCAACTAGAGCCTTATCAATCTTGATTTGCTCTGCTTCGTTGAGATAACCAGCAGCCTTCAGAGCCAGGATGTGTGCCCTAGTACCAGCTATGTCGTACTTAGCTAGACGCCAATCAAAATGAATTGAACGACTTAGCGCTGCCACCGCATCATTGGTAGCACCACTGAATCTTCCGCCCCAAAGCCCTGAAGAATCAGCCATGATTACTTCTTACCTCTGTTGTTTTCACGCTTGGCTGCAATCTTGCTAGGCAGTGCCCAAAGCTCAATAAAGCCCTTGGCCAATGATTGATCGAAGGTGTCTCCGGTGTCATAGGTAGCCAAATCAAAGTCATACAAAGACTCTTCAGACTTACGCCCAGTAACAACGGCACGACCACCCTGTAACTTGAGGCGAACATCACCGGTTACATACTCCTGAGTGTGATCAATAAAGACATCCAGTGAACGCTTTAGTCCTGAGAACCAAAGTCCTTCATAAACCAAATCCGCCCAACGAGATTCAATGCCTCTTTTGAAACGATTCACATCTCTTTCCAAAGTTAGATTCTCTAGTTCTTCGTGAGCTGCAATCAGTGCAATACCTGCAGGTGACTCATAAACTTCACGACTCTTGATACCAACTAAACGATCTTCAACAATGTCGATACGACCAACACCGTGCGCACCAGCAAGATCATTCATCTTCTGCACAAGTTGGATAGCGCTGTATTTCACGCCATCGATAGCAACAGGAATACCAGCTTCGAAACGAATAGTGATTTCAGTTGGTTCACGGAAAACATCTGGGTCTTGAGTGTATGAATAAAGGTCTTCAATCGGAGCATTCCAAGGATCTTCCAAGAAACCGGTCTCCACTGCCCTACCCCAGACGTTCTGGTCAACTGAGTAAGGAGATTTCTTGCTCTGCGCTATCGGCAGATTGTTCTTCTCAGCAAACTCGATGGCCTTATCGCGAGTAAGAGCTAAATCACGAATAGGTGCAATGGACTTTAGTTCCGGCGCTATCGCTGCAACAGCAGCCTCAAAGCGAACCTGGTCATTACCCTTACCGGTGCAACCGTGGGCAACACTGTCAGCTCCAAGTTGTCTTGCAACGCTGGCTAGGTGCTTACCGATTAGCGGACGAGATAAAGCAGAGACCAAAGGGTAACGCTTCTGGTAAAGAGCATTGGCTTTTAGAGCTGGCATTAGGTAGTCATCAGCAAATTCTGCCTTAGCATCAATAACGATTGCTTCAACAGCACCACAATCCAAAGCACGCTGACGGATAACATCCATGTCTTCTCCGCCTTGACCGACATCAATAGCAAGAGCCACGACCTCTTTACCGGTAGCTTCTTTTAGCCAACCGATACCAACAGAGGTATCTAACCCACCTGAATAGGCAAGTACTACGCGTTCTGACATTTTGCTCCTTAAATACCCTCAACCGATAGCGACATTGGGATTACTTTGATTTTACTTGGCGTGTTGGTCTAACCAAACCATCAGAGCTTTTTGAGCATGCAGGCGGTTTTCTGCCTCATCCCAAATAACTGCTTGTGGTCCATCTAACACTTCAGCACTGATTTCATAGCCTCGATAAGCAGGAAGACAGTGCAACACAATCGCATCGCTCTTAGCCTGAGCTAAGACAGCCGAATCAATACTGAAACCAGCAAAAGCTTTAACTCGTTCTGCCTTTTCTGCTTCTTGACCCATGGATACCCAGGTATCAGTTGCCAATACATCGGCATCCGAAACAGCAGCAGAGACAGAAGTTGAAACAGTTATTGAACCGCCGTTCTGCAAAGCAAGTGCAGTGGCACGATCAACAATATCCGCATCAGGTGCGTAAGCAGCAGGTGTGGCAATCGCAACATGCATTCCAGCTAGCGCTCCAGCCAACATGTATGAGTTGGCCATGTTATTACCATCACCGATGTATGCAAGCTTCAAACCAGCTAGCTTGCCCTTGTGTTCAAGAACAGTCAGTAAATCAGCAAGTAACTGACATGGGTGATACTCATCGCTTAGTGCGTTGATTACTGGAACCCTAGAGTTCTCAGCCATCTCAACTAAACCTGCTTGAGCATAGGTACGCCAAACAATTTGCGCCACCTGGCGATCTAAAACTCCTGCTGTGTCAGCAACAGATTCTTTGACTCCAAGCTGAGATCCTTGGGCATCAATAATCAGTGGTGAACCACCTAGATCTGCAATACCAACAGCAAAAGAAACTCTTGTCCTAGTTGATGTCTTGTCGAAGATGACCGCAACAGTCTTAGGTCCAGCAAACGGCCTAGCCGAGTAAGGATCTTGCTTCAGCTTTACTGCAAGCTGAAGTATCTCTGCTTGCTCTGAAGCTGAGATGTCATCATCTTTCAAAAAGTGTCTCGTCATGTTTATCTTTCTTACCTATGGAAGAACTAAAGTACCTATGCCTGATGGCGTGAATATTTCTAGTAGAACAGAATGTGGAATGCGACCGTCAATGATGTGTGCCTGTGGAACACCCTCGCTTACTGATGCCAGACATGCACCCATCTTAGGAATCATCCCCGACTCTAAATCTGGAAGCAGTTCCTCTAGTTCACCCAAAGTTATTTCACTTACCAAGGAATCCTTATTTGGCCAATCGCTGTAAAGTCCAGCGACATCAGTTAGGACAACTAACTTTGCTGCACCCAAAGCCACTGCTAACGATGAAGCAGCTAAGTCTGCATTGACATTTAGTAACTGACCTGAACTGTCAGGACCAACCGTTGAAATAACTGGAACCAAGTCCTGAGCAATTGCTTTGTTTATAACTGAAACATTTACTGAAGTAACAACACCGACAAGGCCTAGATCTTCTCGAGTGATACTTGCTGTGAAGAGTCCTTCGCTCTCACCATTTAGCACCTGAGTCTTTGCTCCAGCTTCTTCAATGAGCTTTGCCAGCGGAACGCTAATCTCATCGCGCAGAGTGTCGCGAATGATGCCAATGGATTCCGCTGTGGTAACTCGTAAGCCATCAACAAACTTACTGTCAATGCCAGCAGCAGCTAACTTTGCTGTGATCTGTGGACCGCCACCGTGAACTACTACTGGCTTGATGCCAACTAGTTGCAGATAAGCGATATCTTCAGCAAAAGCTTGCTGCAGGGCTTGATCACCCATCGCATTTCCACCGAATTTGATTACCAGGATTTGACCATGGAACTTCCTGATCCAAGGTGCAGAGTCAATCAACGTCTGAGCTTTAACTCTGACTAAATCGAGATTGTTCTTATCTGCGCTAATCATTAGTCAGCCCAGTATCTTCATGGAAACCACCAGCAATGTTCAAGCTCTGGATGGCTGCCCCTGCTGTCCCCTTAACCAAATTATCAATAGCACTAATCACAACAACTCGATTAGTTGCTTCATCGATAGCAACGCCAATTAGAGCCAAGTTCTTATTCTCAACCGAAGCAGTATCTGGATACTCTCCATCTGCCAGTAGCTGCACATTACTTTCATCGCCATAAGCTGCTTCAAATGCTGATCTAACATCGGCCAAAGATTTTCCAGCAACAAGTTCAGCAGTATTTACTGCAAGTATTCCTCTGAACATCGGAACTAATACTGGTGTGAAGGTAAGCGTTGTTGCAGAGTCCGCAACGCGATTGAGGTTCTGAGCAATCTCTGGAATATGTCTATGAATGCCGGCAACTTGATACGCATAGGAAGATTCAAGTGCTGGCTTATTTCCATCATTGACCTCTGAGTTCTTACCTGCACCACTGGTACCAACCGAAAGAGTTGAAACTAAATCTTTAGGTTCGATGACTCCATGAGCCAGTAAAGGTGCAAAAGCTAGAGTGACAGCAGTTGCATTACATCCTGGAACTGCAATTCTTTTTGCACCAACCAATTTCTCACGTTGCTTGAGTGTTTTGGTGATCAGGAGTTCTGGCATGCCATAAACCCAAGTACCAGCATGAGCTGACTTATAGAACTTTTCGAATTCCAATGCGGATTCCAATCTGAAATCAGCACCACAATCTAGAACCAGAGTTTCATCGCTTAGCCACTGAGCCACTTCTGCTGACTTGGTGTGAGGCAGTGCTAGAAAAACAACATCGTGATCAGCTAACACTTCTTGACTAGTTTCTTGAAAAACTAAATCAGCAAACTTGTCATCAACCTGATGGATTGAGCTAAGTGTCTGGCCAACATTACTATTGGCGGTAACGGTAACGAGCTCAAGATTTGGATGCTTTTGGATGAGACCAATCAGTTCTCCACCGACATAGCCACTGGCACCAGATACGGCAACCTTTAGTTTCATGGCTGTCTCCTTGTGTTCTAAGTGGTTAGGTTCTGATGGTTGCGCCGAATTTGGCATTTGCTGCAGCTACCGCAGCATCTCGAGACTCCGTTGCCTCAACTTGCGTCAGTGTTCGATCGGTTGCTCTAAATCGCAACGCGAAAGTCAATGACTTCTTATCTGCATCTAGATTGTTTCCTCGATAATCATCAACGAGAACAATATCTTCAAGTAATTCACCAGCTGCTGCTCTAAGCACTTCTAAAACATCACCTGCTGGAACATCTTGACTAATCACCAATGAAAGATCTTGTGTCGCGGCAGGATGCGTATAGACAGCTTGAGCTGAAATAAGTTCCGGAGCATTAGCGAATAGAACCTCAAGGCTCATTTCAAGTATTGCTACCTGTCTCGGCAGATCATTTTCACTTGCTAGTTCAGGGTGCAGTTCACCGGCATAACCTAAAAGTTCATCAGAGCCTTGCACCTTGATAGCAGCAGTCCTACCAGGGTGGTAGCCAATAGGGGTTGCCTGCTCAAGATAAATCTCAACACCAACCGCGTGGGCTGCTGTTCTAGCAGCTTGGATTGCATCGGAGTAGCTTGATTTGATAGCTTTTCTGCCCACTTGTTGCGAAAGTCTATCCCCAACAAAGACAGCACCAAGGGTCAGCGGTTGATTAGGGATGCTCGCGTGTAACTTAGCTAGCTCTTTAGCGCTTGGCAGTGCAGTTCCAATTGGGAGGGAAACTTTATCCGCGGAAGCAGAAGGTAAGAAAGCTAAACCAATTTCATAAATGGCTAGATCAGTAATTGTTCTCGACAGGTTGCGTTTAGCGGCATCGATTAGCCCTGGCAACATGCTCAAACGAAGTTCGTTAACTTCTTCCTGCATTGCATTAGCAAGAAGTACTCGCGTCGCTTTCTCATCTGCAAAGTATGAGTTCTGAGAATTGGTCAAGAATGGATAGTTCAAAACCTCAGTGTGTCCAGTGGCAGCTAACTGGTTAGCAACAGCGCGACGCTGTTTTTGACGAGAGGTTAGCCCTTTACCAGGAGGTGCAACAGGAAGTCTTGAAGGGATTCTTTCGTAACCGGTAATTCTGGCTACTTCTTCAACTAGATCTGTTTTGTGAGTCAGATCTGGTCGCCATGATGGTGGCAAGACTTCATAACCGTCAGAAACACTTGCAACAACACAGCCGATGTCTGTAAGCGTTGAAACTATTTCATCTGATGTGTATTCAACGCCAGTAATGCTTGAAGCGAAGGTTTCAGGCAAGAATACTTTTGAAATCTCTGGTGTCTCGTCAAAAAACGCACCAAGTGCATCGGCTTTAGCGCCAGTAAGTTCAACTAGTAACTGAACAACTCTGGCAGCTGCATACTCAGCAATCTTTGGATCAACACCACGTTCAAAACGTTTAGATGCTTCGCTAGGAAGTTTGTGTCTTCTAGCAGTTCTAGCAATAGAAACGCCATCAAAGTTCGCTGCCTCAATCAGAACTGAAGTAGTTGAATCTGATACTTCTGTGCTCTGCCCACCCATAACACCAGCAAGGCCAATTGCTCCACTTGCATCAGCGATTACTAAATCTTCTGCATGAAGAGCTCTGGTCTGACCATCTAGAGTCACCAGGTTCTCACCTTTTTTGGCTCTACGAACAGTCAAACCATCTTTCACTTTTGATTGATCGTAAGCGTGAATTGGTTGACCAAGTTCAAGCATCACGTAGTTGGTGATGTCAACAACAACAGAAATAGAACGCATTCCAGAGAGCTTAAGTCTTGAAACCATCCAGGCTGGAGTTTGTGCTTTAGCGTTCACATTAGATGCTGAAACAACAACAAACTTGGTTGAGCCAACCTTTCCTCTTATTGGCGAAGCATCTGAAATCTTTAGTCCAAAACCATTGCTCTTCACTGGGGTTACTTTAGAAATTGGATCAGTGAATACTGCACCAGTTGCGTGCGAGAACTCACGAGCGATACCTCTAATTGAGAAACAGTAACCTCGATCTGGAGTCACATTGACTTCAGCTGCTTCGTCGCTTAGGTGAAGTAAAGCTAAGGCATCTGAGCCTATTTCAGGATCTAATCCAATTGTGCTTAGGCGAAGAATTCCATCATGGTCATCGCTCACACCTAGTTCACGAGCAGATGCGATCATGCCATCACTGGTATGACCGTAGGTGCTTCTAACTGCAATCTTGAAATCCCCTGGCAATACAGCTCCTGGCAAAGTAACAACTACTTTGTCATTTAATTCAAAGTTTCTTGCACCACAGACAATGCCACGAACATCTAAGCCACCATCAGCAGCTTTAGCTCCACTCGGAGCAACTCTGACCTGGCACCAACGAATAGTTTTACCGTTGGATTGTTCTTCTTCAACAAATTCAAGAACTTGGCCAACAACGATTGGACCAACAAGCGAGAAGGAATGTGAACCTTCTTCTTCTAAGCCAACTTTGACAAGTTCAGCCATAACAGAATCAGCAGTTGAACCTTTAGGTAGTTCAACAGATTCAGCTAACCAAGACAATGAAACTCTCATTAGAGCACCACCCCGAACTGCTGAGAGAAACGAACATCCGCTTCAACCATGTCGTGCATGTCTTTGACATCATTTCGGAACATCAGAGTTCTTTCGATACCCATACCGAATGCGAAACCTGAATATACTTCTGGATCAATTCCAGCTGCACGCAAAACATTAGGGTTAACCATTCCGCAGCCACCCCACTCAACCCAACGAGCTCCACCTTTAGCACCTGGGTGCCAAACATCTAACTCAGCTGACGGTTCAGTAAATGGGAAGAAAGAAGGACGAAGACGAATCTTGGCATCTGGACCAAACATGATTCTGGCAAAGTGCTCAAGGGTTCCCTTGAGATCTGCCATGGTTAGGCCTTTATCAACTGCAAGACCTTCAACCTGATGGAAAACCGGTGTGTGAGTTGCATCAAGTTCATCTGTTCTGAAAACACGCCCTGGACATAAAACATAAACTGGCAAATCTCGTTCCAGCAATGAGCGAACCTGAACTGGAGAGGTGTGAGTTCTAAGCACTAGGTGTTGCTCAACCGGTTCAACAAAGAAAGTATCTTGCATAGCTCTTGCCGGGTGATCAGCATCAAAGTTCAAAGCATCGAAGTTGAACCATTCGCTTTCAACTTCCGGGCCTTCAGCTATTTCCCAACCCATGCCAATGAAGATATCTGATATTTCATCCTGCAAAAGTGATAGTGGATGTCTTGCTCCTAGCACCTGCGTTTGAGGCGAAGCGGTAACATCGACCTTTTCAGCTTCAAGCTTGGCAGCCTGTTCAACTGCATAGAACTCTGCTTCTTTTGAAGCAAAAGCCTCATTTACTGATGTTCGAGCGGCTGTGATCAGCTTGCCAGCATCTGCTTTTTGGTCAGCAGGAAGTTTGCCGAGTGATGAACTAAGCGCTGCGATAGCTGAGCCATCACCAACAGCGCTAGCTCTAACAGCTTTTAGGGAAGCCAGATCGGTAGCTGATTGAATCAACTTCAGGGCATCAGAAACCATGGCATCGACTGATGCTTTAGTGATTGGGCTATGTTCTGGCATTAGGTTCAAGTATATCCGCTAGGGCTTTTTGCTTGCGCTTAGCTAGGTGTTGAGTTCTGAGCAAAAGCAGATGAATAGAGACACACACTGGCAGCGGTAGCAAGATTCAGTGACTCAGCAGCACCATAAATAGGAACTGCAACAGTCAGGTCAGCAAGGGCTAGTACTTCTGGCTCAAAGCCCCAGGCTTCATTACCAAATAACCAAGCTGTTGGCTTTTGTAGTTCAGAAGAAAGTTCAGGAAGAGCTTTGCCTGATGCATCGGCAGCAAGAATCTGAATACCAGAACTCTTGAGCGCTGTTACCGCTTCATTGATGTCAACGTCAACTGCAAATGGCAGGTGGAACATCGAACCTGTAGTTGATCTAACAACCTTTGGGTTATAAATATCCACGCTACCTGAGCTAAAGATAACTGCATCAGCACCAGCAGCATCAGCTGCTCTAAGCACTGTTCCAGCATTACCTGGATCTCTGATCTGAGACAGCAACACAACTAGCTTTGGTTTGGTTGCAATGATGTCTTCAAGAGAAACATCGAACTGCTCACACACAGCAACAACACCCTGAGGCGTATTGGTGTCTGACAAAGCTGCAAGAACAGCATCGTTTACTAATTGGACTTCAACTCTTGAACTTGCAGCCTGAGCAAAGAGTTCTGGATGGCGTGCCAAAGCCTCCTCGGTAGCAAACGCTTCGAGGATTAGTTTTGGTCGATTGAGCGCCTCGCGAAAACCTTGCGGTCCTTCAAGCAGAAAGAGCCCGGTTTCAGACCGGGCATCTTTCTTGACTAGCTTGGCAACCCCACGAACCTTAGCGGCTTTGGGATCGATTAGCACAGGCTCTAGTGAACCTTTGGAGCTGAAGTGTTCGCTGGAAGTGCAGCCTTAGCGGTAGCTACCAAAGATGCAAAAGCCTTTGGTTCGTTAACTGCTAGGTCAGCCAAGATACGACGGTCAACTGCAACACCTGCAAGGTTTAGACCCTGGATTAGACGGTTGTATGTCAGTCCGTTCGCACGAGATGCTGCGTTAATACGCTGAATCCATAGACGACGGAAGTTACCCTTCTTATCGCGACGGTCGTTGTATGCATAAACCAGCGAGTGTAGAACCTGCTGCTTAGCCATACGGTATAGACGTGAACGCTGACCGCGGTAACCCTTGGCACGTTCAAGTGCTGTGCGACGCTTCTTCAACGCGTTTATTGCGTTTTTTACTCTTGCCATTAGTTTCTCCTAAAAATTTTGTGAATAGCTTGGGCTAGTGGCCGAGCTGCTTCTTGATGGTCTTGAAGTCGGCTTTGCTAACAAGCTGATCTTGGTTTAGACGACGGGTGCGACGGCTCGACTTGTGCTCGAGGTTGTGGCGCATGTTAATTTGCTGCTTCATCAACTTGCCGCTACCTGTGAAGCGGAAACGCTTCTTAGCGCCAGAGTGGGTCTTCTGCTTTGGCATAACTTCTCTCCTGTTTTTCTAATCTGCGGTTTCAGCCGCAGAATCCTTAGTTTCGGTCTCAGTCTTTGAAGCTTTAGCTTGTTTATCGGCTAAACGCTTGGCTTCGGCTTTCGCCTCTGCCTTGTTACGTAGAGGCGCAATAACCATGACCAAGCTTCTGCCATCAGCCGAAGGACTCGACTCAACAACACCAAACTCAGTTACTTCTTCAGCAACCTTCTGCAACAACTTGACACCCATCTCCGGACGTGATTGCTCACGGCCACGGAAAACGACCATCACTTTGACCTTGTCGCCAGCCTTTAAAAAGCGTTCGATCTGACCCTTTTTAGTCCCATAGTCGTGATCATCGATTTTCAATCCAAAACGAACAGTCTTGATAACTGTGTTGGTCTGGTTCTTTCTCGCTTCACGGATCTTCTGGGCTGCTTCGTACTTGAACTTACCGAAATCCATCAATTTACACACTGGTGGCTCTGAACCGGGAGATACTTCCACCAAATCTAAGTCAATTTCCTGCGCCATACGCAGGGCTTCTTCGATTTTGATGATTCCTAGCTGTTCACCTTTAGGTCCAACTAGGCGTACCTCAGGCACACGAATTCGTTCGTTTATACGCGGATCGCTGATCTGCTGCTCCTTTTGACGTGACTTATTTGGCCACGTCCATGCAAGTATTTACTTGCTAACGCGCAGAACTGAAAGTTCAAAGCTTTACCCGGCCACCTAAAGAAATCGGTAGTCGCGGGTGGGAAATGAATCCACTTCTGACTGCAGAGGTAAATCCGCAGAGCCGTGAAGTAGCCTAGCAGAGAACAGAGTCGAAAGTGAAGCCCTCAATGTCAGATGATTTAGAGAATCAAGCCCTCCGCGAGCTAGAAGATGTTCCAGCCGTTGAAGTTATCACCGCAACAGCAGTGCATCTAATGAGCGCTGCCGCTGTTCAGGTTGGGTTAGCCGAAAATGGCTATAAAGGCGACCTCGATGAAGCCAGAAAGCTAATCACAGCATTAGCTGGCCTTATCTCTGCTAGTTCCCCAGATTTAGGCGATCACCATGCCCGACCACTAAGAGATGGCCTTAGAAGCCTGCAACTAGCGTTTCGCGAGTCATCAACTATTAAAGATGAGCCAGGACAGGGCCCAGGTGAGAAATTTACCGGTCCCGTTAACTAACCGGTAGGAATTTGACTGCCAAAGAGTCAACTAGTTCAACAAAACGCTCGGAAGCACCAAGCTGCTCGAACAGTTGACCTTCAATACCCTTTAGTTCAAGCTCTGATAACCCAGGCTGAAGATAAACCACCAACAGTAGCTCCTGTCCGCTGAGCCTTGCTGTTGGGTCCCCGCAAACCAAAGTGAAACTCTCTACTTCAGGAATCTGTTCAACACTTTGATTAATTAGTTCAACGACTTCAGGGTTACGTTCTGGAGGAAGCCAATCAAAGCCTTGAGCGATAGCTGCAATAGCTGGACGTCTAATTACTAATTCCGTTTCACTCAACGGATCTAAAACAATTCGAGTATTACCTTCGCTGGCAGCTGCCAGACAAACTTTTCTGCCATCGTTTGGCACAGGTCTCGCTTCAGGATTCCACTTTGTCATTGCTGCAACAGAACTGAATACCGGTAACGCTTTTTGATGATCTGGAGTCAGCACCGTCACGATAGCAAGTTCAGCACTCTTATCAACTTGTTGACCGTGAGCACCAACACCTGATTCACCAAGTTCTGCAACTAGAGGAATCAAAAATCTAGCTGTTGCAAATGCCTCATAAACTTTTTCTAAACCAACAGCTCCGGTTTGAAAATTAGCGATTGCTTCCAAAAGTTTTTCATCAGCTAAACCACTGTCACCGCTAAAACGATTTGCGTCGAATGATCTACCTTCCCATGGAACACCAGCCGAGTCAGATAACTTATCGTGATCAGACATTTTTAGCCAGCAACTTCAAGAGCTTCTTGCAGTGTGAACTTACCTGCATAGAGTGACTTACCGAGAATTGCACCTTCTAGACCTAGCGGAACAAGTTTTCTTAGTTCTTCTAAATCTTTCAAAGAAGAAATACCACCTGATGCAATAACCGGCTTATCGGTGTGCTCCATCACTTGCTTGAGCATCTCAATATTTGGTCCAAGTAACATTCCATCTTTTGTGACATCTGTCACAACATAACGAGGACAGCCCGCTTCTTCTAATCTGGCAAGCACTTCAAAAAGATCGCCGCCATCTTGGGTCCAACCTCTTGCAGCCAAAGTGGTGCCGCGAACATCTAAACCAACGGCAATCTTGTCGCCATACTTAGCAATAACTTCAGCAGTCCAATCTGGATTTTCTAGTGCGGCTGTGCCAAGGTTCACTCTTCTTGCCCCTGCAGCTAGCGCTGTTTCTAAAGATTCGGTATCTCTAATGCCGCCAGAGAGCTCAATGTTTATGCCACGACTTTGGGCAACTACCTCAGCAATGATTGCTCTGTTGTCACCTCTGGAAAAAGCAGCGTCCAGATCAACTAGATGAATCCATTCCGCACCTGCATCAATAAATGTTTGAGCAGCTTCGATAGGAGAACCGTAATCTGTTTCGCTACCAGCAACACCCTGGCTGAGTCTGACGGCCTTACCATCAGCCACATCAACTGCTGGAAGTAAAACAAGTTTGTCGTTCAAGATCAGGTTCCTTTGTTTATAAAGTCTTTAGCCAGTTAGAGAGCAATCGCAAACCAGCGTCACCAGATTTCTCTGGATGAAATTGTGTTGCTGATAGTGGACCATTCTCCACTGCTGCTACAAATCTAGAACTATACTCAGCCCAAGTCACCTTAGGTTTATCAAAAGGCGATGAATCTTCCAATTCAAATTCTGGAGCGCCATAAGAATGCACGAAATAAAACTGCTGATCGGCAACTCCTTCAAACAACACTGAACCTAAAGGTGCTTGCACGTCATTCCAACCTATGTGCGGGAGTGTCTCAGATTCAAGTTTGGTAACTCGACCAGGCCATTGACCTAACCCCTCAGTTTCTAAATCATGCTCAGTTCCAACATCAAACATCACCTGCAAACCGACACAGATTCCTAGTACTGCTTTGCCGGCAGAGAGTCTCTGATCAATCATGCTAGGTGCGCCAACTCTAACCAGTTGCTCCATGACAGCTGCAAATGCACCAACACCAGGGACAACTAAGCCATCGGCTGCTAGCACTTCAGCTCTATCTGAACTAAGAACAGCTTCAGCGCCGACTTCTTTTAGAGCGTTTAGGACAGAGTGAACATTGCCACTGCCATAATCCAGAACAACTACTTTAGGTTGGGTCACAAAGTGCCCTTAGTTGATGGAACTCCAACTGCACGAGGATCTTGCTCAACTGCTTTTCTTAGTGCTCTAGCAAAAGCTTTGAATTCAGTTTCAGCAATGTGGTGTGGGTCTCTGCCATCAAGAACGCTGATGTGAACAGTGATGTCTGCGTTCAAACAAATTGCTTCAAATACGTGACGCACAAGGGAACCGGTGAAGTGTCCGCCGATAGCGTGCAGTTCAAAACCAGCAGGTTCTCCTGTGTGCGAAAGAAAAGGCCTGCCAGAAAGATCAACCACTGCTCTAACCAGAGCGTCATCCAACGGAACGGTTGCATCGCCAAATCTTGAAATTGAATTCTTATCGCCAAGGGCTTGCTTCAAAGCAAGACCCAAAACAATTGCGGTGTCTTCGACAGTGTGGTGAATGTCAATGTCGGTATCTCCTGATGATTCGATGTTCAAATCAATCATTGAGTGCTTTGAGAAAGCAGTTAGCAGGTGATCAAAGAAAGGAACAGTCGTGTTAATAGAAGATGTTCCGGTTCCATCAAGGTTCAAGGACAGCTTGACTGAAGACTCACTGGTCTTTCTTTCGATTGATGCGGTGCGGCTCATCGGGTTTGCCTTTCAAGCAATTTATTGGTGGGTGGCTGCCGACGCTGGCAATAAGAGCAATTCTACTTCTAAGACAATATTTCGGTAATAGCTTGAATAACGGCAGTAGTTTCCGCCTCAGTTCCTGCCGTTATTCTCAAGGTGTTTGGGATTCCAACATTGCGAACCAATATCCCTCTGTCCAATAAAGCTTGCCAAGTCTGCTCTGGGTTAGCTATCCCGCCGACCAAAATGAAGTTCGCGTCACTGCGGTATGGATCAAGCCCCATGTCCTGCAATGCGACATACAGTCTGTCTCTTTGATCTCTAATGTCAGCAACGGTGGCAAGCATCCTTGCACTGTGACTTAGGGCAGCTTCAGCAGCTGCCTGGGTAAGAGCGCTTAGGTGATAAGGCAAACGAACCAAACGCATAGCATCGCAAACCGCAGGGTTAGCTGCTAGGTAACCCACTCTCGCACCAGCGAAAGAGAAGGCCTTAGACATGGTTCGGCTAATCAGAAGTCGTTCTCTGCCAGACAGCAGACTAAGTGCGCTATTTTCATTCAACGAGAATTCTGCATAAGCCTCATCGATAACCAAAACACCTTCGGTTGCTTCGTAAGCAGCTTCAATAACAGCTAACTCGACAGGGGTGCCAGTTGGGTTATTAGGTGAACAGATAATCACGATATCTGGCTTGTGCTTATTGATTGCAGCAACTACAAAATCAACAGACAGTTCATACCTGTGCTCACGTTCAACTTCGATGTATTTAGTATCGGTTGATTGAGCAATCAATGAATACATGCTGTATGTCGGGGTGAACGAAAGTGCGGTTCTGCCTGGACCACCAAAAGCCATAAAGATTTGTTGCAGAACTTCGTTAGATCCATTAGCGGCCCACAAATTTTCAGCAGTGAGTGAATGACCCAAATAATTAGCTAGCGATTCACGCAAAGCAGTGAATTCGCGATCTGGATAACGGTTTATTTCTCGGAGTGATTGCGCCAGTCTAGAGATTATGTCGATGAGGATATCTTCAGAAATTTCGTGAGTGTTCTCATTCACGTTCAGCGCGACTGGAACATGCAACTGAGGAGCTCCGTAAGGAGTGCGGCCTTTCAGGCTCTCTCTTATCGGCAAGTCATTTAGCTCAGTCATTAGTTAAGGTTACTAAGGCCAGAGACCTAAATGCTCAGTTCTGAGGAAGTGCCAGTCTCATTCCTGCAGGAACAACGCTGTCGGTCAAGTTGTTAAGCGAAATAACCTTAGCGATGAAATCCTGAGGGTCTTGGTTCGCTCCGTACAGTTCTGCGATGGTCCAAAGGCTTTGGCCACTCATCACAGTTACATATTCGAACTTGGTGGTCTGTGCTGAGTTTCCTTGGCTATTTGCCTGAGCAGACTGAAGAAGTGAACCTTGGCCAGAAAACAACCAGAAGACAGTCATCGCTACCAACAACCAGCCGACTATAGATCTGGCGATACGCACTGAAGTGCGAAGTTCGCTTTGCGGCAAAGCCCGAGCTTGGCGAACTCCAGGTGCTCGGTTAGCGCTTTGAGCCTGAGCTGGTCTGACTCTGTGCATTGGAAACTCGATAATCTGAGCTGACATGATGGACCTTTCTTCGAACATTTGTTCTAATACGAACAAGATTACGACCAATTTCACTAAAAAGTCAAGAATATTTGTCTTTTTTCCGAAAATGTGTTTGATTATTCGCAAGAAATCTAATACATTTTGAAGTAGTTGGCTTATTAGTTATCTAATAGCCAACCTCTGACAAAGCTTCCTGGGCTTAGATCTAGGGCTAGAAAGGCACATTATGACCCGCAAGAGCAGCGACGCCCTGACTGACACTCAGGCAGCAATCCTTCAAGCAATCATGCAAAGCAAGGCCAATCGAGGCATAGTTCCCTCTATGCGAGAGATTGCCGAGGCAGTAGGGCTAAATTCTGTGGCCAGCGTGTCGTATCAGCTAGACAACTTAGAACAGAAGGGTTACATCCGCAGGGAAGATAACCTCTCGAGAAATACCGAAGTCCTAATCACCCCAGAAGGTTGGGAAGACTCAGTTACCAGCCCAGCTGACAACTTGATTCCGATGGCAGCGACAGCCATGGTGCCACTCGTTGGTCAAATTGCCGCCGGTATTCCTATTACTGCTGATCAGAATGTGGAAGAGATTTACCCGCTTCCTCGCACCTTGGTTGGTTCTGGAGAACTATTCATGTTGAAGGTCAAAGGTGACTCAATGCAGGATGCTGCAATCTGTGATGGCGACTGGGTTGTTATCCGTAAACAAAACAATGCTGAAAATGGTGACATTGTTGCTGCAGAACTAGATGGCGAAGCAACAGTCAAAGCTTTCAAACAGCGCGATGGCAAAACTTGGTTACTGCCTCGAAACAGTGCCTATGAGCCTATTGATGGAACCCATGCAACAATCATGGGCAAAGTTGTAACTGTTCTTCGCAAGGTCTAAACGTTAAACGGCTGTAATTCTGCAGCTATATCAGGACGCACTAAAGCTTCCACGTAGGTACCAGTTTCCTGGTATTCAATTTTCTTGATTTCTGAATTCAAATGCATTCTCGAAACAAGGTCTCCCCTGTTGTATGGAACTAAAACCTTTACAGCAACATTAGGGCGAGGTAATCGATCTGAAATGGCTTTCTGTAGTTCTTCAAAACCTTCACCAGATCTTGAAGAGACAAAGATTGACTTAGGTTCAAGACCTCTGAGAGCTAGCAATGTAGTTTCATCAACTAAATCAATCTTGTTGAAAACAATCAGCTCATCAATACCTCGAGCACCTAGCTCCCCTACTACCTGTCGAACCGTTGCTATTTGAGCACCTGGGTCAACATGCGAAGCATCAACAACATGGACAATCAAATCGCTATCTGAAATCTCTTCGAGTGTTGATCTAAATGCCTCCACCAATTGATGTGGGAGGTTTCTAACAAAGCCAACTGTGTCAGCAATGGTGTATTCGCGTCCATCTGGAGATTTAGTCTGTCTGACGGTTGGATCCAGAGTTGCGAACAAAGCATTTTGAACTAGAACACCAGCTGAAGTAAGCCTGTTGAGCAAAGATGACTTACCAGCATTGGTATAACCAGCAATAGCAACCGATGGAATCTGATTGCGCTTGCGATTAGCTCTTTTAGTTTCGCGAGCAGGCTTCATAGCAGCAATCTGCTTACGAAGTTTCGACATGCGAATGTTGATTCTTCTTCTATCTAGCTCAATCTTGGTTTCACCTGGACCGCGTGAACCTATACCTTCACCGCCAGCTGCTCGACCACCAGCTTGACGGGACATAGATTCACCCCAACCGCGAAGACGAGGAAGTAAATATTCCAGCTGAGCTAACTCAACTTGAGCTTTACCTTCTCGGCTTTTAGCGTGTTGGGCGAAGATCTCCAGAATGATGGCAGTTCGGTCGATGACTTTCACCTTCACCACATCTTCAAGTGCTCTTCGCTGGGAAGGAGCAAGCTCTGTATCAGCGATAACTGTGTCAGCCCCAATCTCCTTGACCATTTCCATGAGTTCTATTGCTTTACCTTTGCCCAAGAAGGTAGCTGGATCAGGGTGATAACGCCTCTGTAAGAGTCCATCCAATACTTCAGCTCCTGCTGTTTCAGCAAGAGCAGCTAGCTCCCTCAGCGAGTTCTCGGCATCCTGCAGTGTGTTCTCACCCCAGATACCAATCAGAACAACTCGTTCAAGTTGGAGTTCACGATACTCGACTTCACTGATGTCCTGCATCTGGGTGGAAAGCCCTGGCACTCTCTTTAGAGCTGCGCGGTCAGCTAGATCCTGTTGGTCACCATCAAACTCATTAGGTTTTTCGTCTGGAACTCCAAGGGCTTGGGCCCTGAGGTCACGGCGAAGAATTCGGTCAATAGTGGCATCGTTGGCGGGGATATCCGAATCGGCCGCCAGCTCTGCCTCAGCATCAAATTCATTTGTATTCATTTCGTAAATAAGACTAGCCCCGAAGGAGTAATGTGTGAATCGTGCCTTCCAATCACTACTTCTCTGAGACCCCTGAGGGTGAACTTATCCCCAGAGAGATAAGCATTACCCTAGGTGGCAATAAGGTCACTGTAATAACTGCTGGAGGCGTCTTTAGCCCAGAACATATTGATCAAGGCACACAAGTTTTACTAACCCACCTTGCTAGCGCTAAACCATCTGGAGTATTTCTGGATGTTGGTTGTGGCTGGGGACCAATCGCACTTGCACTGGCAACCCAATCCCCTAAAGCAACTGTCTATGCCATTGATGTGAACGATCGCTGTCTTGAACTAACCAGACTAAATGCACAAAAGCTTGGTTTAGAAAACATTATTGTTTGCAAACCTGAAGAAATTCCAGCGGATATTCTCTTCGATGAGATTTGGTCAAATCCACCTATCCGAGTTGGTAAAGAAGTGCTTCACGAGATTCTGACACTATGGCTGAACAAATTAAACAAATCTTCAGTTGCCCGATTAGTAGTGCAAAAGAACTTAGGTTCGGATTCATTGCAAAAATGGTTAACTGCAGAATTACCCGATGACTTTGAAACAACCAGAGTAGATTCGGCTAAAAGTTTTAGAGTGCTGAAAGTGATCCGAAACTAAATTTCTATTTCGCCTTCAAAGCTAAGTTCAGCTGGTCCACTCAGACCAATGTGTTCGCCTTCTTCAGTTGCAAACATGCGAACCCCTAATGTTCCACCAGGAACTTCAACACTCCACTGATTAGGTGCATCTGCACCTGCCCACAATCTTGTGGCTAGCGCTGCTGCGACTATTCCTGTTCCACAAGAGAGCGTCTCCCCTACCCCTCGTTCAAAAACTCTCATGGAGATGCGACCGACTCCATTGACCACAAGTGGCTCAGCTGGAACAACAAATTCAACATTTGTCCCGGTTGTTGGCTTTGGTTCAACAGCAGGTTCCTTAGCTAGATCCAATAAAGCAAGTTCTTCAAGGGATGCCAGTGCGACAACAACGTGTGGGTTACCAACGTTTATACCTTGACCTGGTCTTGCAACATCAAGTCCGCGGGCTTTTACTAAGAAATCTTCTGATTCGGGACGCCATCTGCCCATATCAACCGCGAAACCAGCTTTATTTCTCTGAATGTCACGAACGCCAGCTCTAGTTCCAATGTGTAACACCTGACCATCTGGAAGATTTACTAAACCTTTTTCAGTTAGGAATCGAGCAAAGACTCTAACCCCGTTGCCACACATCTCGGCTATGGATCCATCAGCATTACGGTAATCCATGAACCAGAAAGCTGAAGACTCTTCAGTCAAACTGGCTTGACCCTCAGCTATTAAAGAAGAAGGAACAACGCGGATAAGACCATCGGCACCAACCCCAAAATTGCGATTACAGATCTTGGCTACCTGTTCTGTCGATAAATCCAAAGTTCCAGACTCATCCAAGACGAGCACGAAGTCATTACCTGTGCCCTGGCCTTTGGTGAAGGAAACTTTTGTCATAATCAAAGCCTACTTTGACTCAAGATTCAGTTGGGAAATTACAAGATCCAAAACATCTGACCGAAGTGATTCACTTTGATAATCAAACCAATTTATTCGCGGGTCCCTGCGGAACCAAGACATCTGTCTTCTGGAATAACGCTGAGTCAACATGGTGGTTTCGGCAACAGCTTCCGATTCAGTCATCTTTCCATCTAACTGAGCTAAAGCTTGTGCGTAACCGATAGCTTGGCTGGCCGTCTTTGAGTCACGGATTCCTGAATCAACCAACCCAGCTACCTCTTGAACCAATCCCTTAGCCCACATTCCCTCAACTCTTCTAGCTAAGCGCTCAACCAGATGCTCTCTTGCAGAGTTCAAGCCAATTTCAAGAACTGGAAGGAATGACTCAAGTTCTTCAGGAAGTGCCGCGGCAAAAGGTTCGCCGGTTATCATCACTATCTCAAGAGCACGAACAATTCTGCGGCCATTCTGCGGCTCGATTCGACTTGCAGCTACTTCATCTAAAAGAGTTAGCTTGGCGTGCATGGCTAATGGACCTAGGTCAACGAGTTGCTGCTCGAGTTCTGCTCTGAGAGCTTCATCTCTACCTGGGAATTCAAAAGTGTTTAGTAACGCGGCAACATAAAGCATCGAACCACCAACAACAATTGGTAGCACACAAGATTCAATTAGGTCTGAGATTTTCTGTCTTGCAATTACTTGGTAATTTGC
Organism: uncultured Micrococcales bacterium; assembly: GCA_903832875.1. GTDB lineage: Bacteria > Actinomycetota > Actinomycetes > Actinomycetales > Microbacteriaceae > Rhodoluna. The sequence goes on from CAILDA010000008.1 coordinate 22,895, forward strand.
AGCAGTACTCTCCTGCTTGATCTCAAGCCAATCCAAAAGATGATGTTCGATGCCTCCACGTTCAGCCAATGGCAACTTCGCAGTTCCAATATTCATTCCTTTATAGAACTGCATCGAATCAGCATTGACTATTTCAGCTTTCACCCCGAACTGCGCTAACTGCTGAGCCAAGAAGATACCTAGATCGCTCTTACCAGTTCCGGTAGGGCCAACTATGCAGATAAAGGACGGTGTGACTGATTCCATTTCTGGAACTACTTCACTGAGACGTTGAGATCGATTGTTCCCTTTTTCTTTGCACCAGAAACAACTGGGACATCACAACTATCCGCAAGAGCTTCAAAAGCATCCCCTGCACGAGTGCGTTTTACTTCAGGAACGTCATCAGTTTTTGCAATCAGGAAATATGGTTTCGCTTCGATAACCGTTGCCCACACCAAGTCCCCCGGTCTTGGTTCTAATAATTCTGTCGGCCAGTCAATGTGAATTAATCGAGCATCTCTGGCTCTGCCAGTAAGACGCTTAGTCCTGTCATCTTTGCGACCCTCATTATTACCAATTAGAACTTCAACACGTTTACCTATTTGTTTCTTGTTCTCATCCCAAGCCATGTCATTGACTACAGTAAGCAGCCGTTCATACCGTTCCTGAACTACTTCCTTGGGAAGTTGATCAGGTAGATCAGCTGCTGGAGTGCCAGGTCGCTTTGAGTATTGGAATGTGTAAGTAATTGCAAATTTTGATTCACGAACTACTCGAAGAGTCTCTTGGAAGTCTTCTTCTGTCTCTGAGGGGAACCCAACAATGATGTCTGTTGAAATAGCCGCATCTGGAATGGCAGTACGGACCCTGTCGAGAATTCCTAAATACTTCTCACTGCGGTAACTTCTGCGCATCTCTTTCAGGATTCTGTCGCTTCCCGACTGCAGCGGCATATGTAGCTGAGGCATTACGTTGTGAGTTTCTGCCATTGCAGCAATAACATCATCTGTGAAAGCCGCTGGATGAGGGCTAGTGAATCTGACTCGTTCTAATCCTTCAATTTCTCCACACGCTCTCAAAAGCTTTGCGAAAGCACCCTTCTCGCCGAACTCAACTCCATAGGTGTTTACGTTCTGACCCAAAAGAGTAATCTCAATAACTCCCTGATCGACCAGTGCCTTTATCTCAGCAAGAATTTCGCCTGGTCTCCGGTCACGTTCTTTACCTCGCAAGCTCGGAACAATACAGAAAGTGCAGGTGTTATTGCAGCCAACGCTTATCGATACCCAGGCAGCATAAGTCGAGTCTCGCTTAGTCGGAAGATCACTCGGGAAAGTTTCAAGCGCTTCAAGAATCTCAATTTGCGCTTCATCGTTATGTCTTGCTCTATCTAATAACGCTGGCAAGGAACCAATATTGTTTGTGCCAAAAACGACATCCACCCAAGGCGCTTTAGAAACAATGACGTCTCGGTCTTTCTGAGCGAGGCAACCACCGACGGCAATCTGAAAGTCAGGGTTCTCAAGTTTGCGTTCATACAACTGCCCTAGGTTGCCATAAAGCTTGTTGTCCGCGTTTTCGCGAACAGCACAGGTATTGAATACCAATACATCTGCATCGACCCCAGCTAATGCCGGCACATAGCCAGCGTCCTCGAGTAGGCCTGACAACCGCTCACTGTCGTGAACATTCATCTGACAGCCGAAGGTCTTTACCTCGTAGCTGCGTGTCTTGGTGGTCATTGCACCAATTTTAGCCAACTAGACCTAATTAGGTCAGTTGTTCAGTCGCATAGCGCACTGCGGCCCAAACCACAGGGCTTGAATAACCTTTGCGAGATAAGAAGCCGGCAAGCCTTCTCTGTCTAACATCAGGCTCAAGCTTTAGAAGTTGACGCATTCTCTTCTCTGCTATTGACTTAGCGGCTTCAAGCTCAGAATCCTGATCTATGTCAGTAAGAGCCGCATCTATTGCTTCTCTGGGCAGCCCTTTTTCGGCAAGTTCTCGCGCAATGACGGATTTGGCCTTAGCCTTCCGGGTGACCGCAAGTTCAACGAGGTCTCTTGCCAATGCGAAGTCATCGATTAGAGACACTTCAATGAAACGAGTGATAACCTGATCGACAATTTCTCTTGGAAACTCTTTCGCTATCAAGGCCGTCCTGAGTGCACTAGAAGATTTACCTCCTCGAGCAATCATTTTCAGGAGAGCTTGACGAACTTCCTCTTCTAAGGAGTCGACAGACTTCAAAGAATATTTAGAAACGTTCCCTGACTCTGCAGCTTCTTTTAGAATCTGCTCGATATCCATAACTAGTCGTTTACAGCTTTAAGTTCTGTGGTTTCTTCGACAGGAAGATCAGCAACTGCTCGTGGCACGCCAATTCCAAGCTTTGTCTTTATCTTCTGCTCGATTTCATTAGCTACTGCAGGGTTTTCGATCAAGTAGTTTCTTGAATTCTCTTTACCTTGGCCAAGCTGTTCACCTTCGTAGGTATACCAAGCGCCAGATTTCTTGACGATCTCTTGTTCAACTCCAAAATCAAGCAAGCTTCCTTCGCGGGAAATACCTACTCCATAAATAATGTCGAATTCAGCCTGTTTGAAAGGAGGTGCCATCTTGTTCTTGACAACCTTCACGCGAGTTCGGTTACCGACTGCTTCCTGGCCATCCTTAAGAGTTTCGATGCGTCTAACATCTAGACGAACGGAGGCATAGAACTTCAGAGCTTTTCCTCCTGCAGTCGTTTCAGGAGATCCAAAGAAGACCCCAATCTTTTCACGCAACTGGTTGATGAAGATCGCCGTGGTCTTGGTGTTGCTTAGAACACCGGTTAGCTTGCGCAATGCCTGAGACATTAAACGAGCCTGCAGACCCATGTGTGAGTCTCCCATTTCACCTTCGATTTCAGCTCTAGGTACTAAAGCTGCAACAGAGTCGATAACGATGATGTCAATCGATCCTGAACGAATCAATGTGTCAGCAATTTCTAAAGCTTGCTCACCTGTGTCAGGTTGGCTAACTAGCAAAGCATCTATGTCAACGCCGAGCGCTTTTGCGTACTCAGGGTCCAGAGCGTGTTCTGCGTCGATGAAGACCGCTATACCTCCGGCTTTTTGACAATTGGCAATTGCGTGAAGTGCAACTGTGGTCTTACCTGAAGATTCAGGTCCATAAATCTCTACGATTCGCCCCTTAGGGAAACCGCCAATGCCCAAGGCAACATCCAATGCTATGGATCCGCTTGGGATAACTTCAACTGGAGCTCGTTCATCCGAGCCAAGTCTCATTACTGAGCCTTTTCCGAATTGCTTGTCGATTTGTGCGAGCGCAGTGTCTAGCGCTTTGTCGCGATCTGATGCTGATGGCATTGCCGTTCCTTTTCTGTCGCCTGGGCGACTGGTTTTATGCTGTCATGACACTACGAAGGAACACTGCTTTGGTGGGAGTGTTCCGTTGAATTGTTGATAACTTCTACCAAAAACTCAACTGTGAATAGCCTAGCAATATCCGAACATAATTACGAATAAAAATCTATTCGGCGTGTCTATCTTTCGGCTTTTTGTTCAAACCATGCCAACGCTCTTTTGGAACATTTTGAGCTTTGCAAATGGACTCCCATACTTCTCTGGGGTCAAAGCCAGCATCTAGTGCCTTTTGGCCGGTGAGATCGCCTAGCTCAATTAGGGCTAAATCCCGAAGGAGAACAGCCGCATAGGCTGCCCCGAACTCATTAGCCATCAGTGTTTGAAAGTCGCTTAGTCGCACGGTTAGACGATAACCCGAGAAGCCACTAAATGCCTGCTAACAAGACCCGCAAGTCTTAAAGAAAAGAACCCCCGAAGCAATGCCTCGGGGGTTCCATAGCCAATTCCTAGCGGGAATTGGTCAAGCTTGGTGAATCGTAACTAGTTACGAACTCGACTGGGACTGTGTCTGGAATGACAACGGTCTCAACCGCTTCAAAACGCTCTGCTACCAGGCGCATGATCTGCGAGATTGGAACATCCAGGGCATATGCCACAGAAGCAAGGATCTCTGAAGACGCTTCCTTTTGGCCACGCTCGATCTCGCTTAGGTATCCCAATGCAACAGCTGCACGAGATGCTACCTGACGAAGGGTGTGTCCCTTCTGCTGGCGGAGGTCACGAAGCACATCACCGATTTCTTGACGAACTAGAGCCATTTAGGGCCTCCTTTCAATAGAGCTGCAAGAGCCATCTTTGGTACCTGCGGGGAAATTGCTTTCCCGTAGAAATAACTTACCTGTTCCTAGTGACATTTTGCCCTTAGATTGCTGAAAGTTACCTTGGAATTCAATCTGGACAGATTGCCTTCACATTATGAATAACCAGACTAACGGGCTAAGTATTCCCCGATATGTGCAATTGCTGCAGAAACACTTTGGTTTCGGATAGCTGTCCTATCCCCTTCAAAATGCTCTTCCCAGACCTTTACCCCGTGTTTTCCAGCAACAGAAATGAACACTGTGCCAACCGGTTTGCCATCTTGTACATCGGGACCAGCAACACCAGTGGTTGAAACACCAATGACACTCTCTGTTGCGAGCAATAGTTGCAGTGACATCCTGGAACGAATTCCTTCAGCCATCTGTACGGCCACTTCTGGATCAACAGCACCATTCGATTCAAGCAATTGAGGATTTACCCCAAGGGCTGACACTTTGAGACCAGTTTGGTAAGCAACCACAGAACCTAAAACAACATTTGATGCACCAGCAACCGAAACTAACTCACTACACAGCATTCCACCGGTGAGAGATTCAGCAATAGCAAGTTTTAAACCTTTATCTTCAAGCTGTTTGAGTAGGTCAGCTGCAGACATTTATCTTGACTCTCTGATGTATTTGATTGCTGAGTACCACGTTAGAAACACGGCACCATAGATTAATCCAAAGCCGATGTCGAAATCTGGGTTGAACAAGATCAGATTCAGTGGCGAAATAACCCAGCCGAGTGCAATTGCCTGAAAAACAGTTTTTAGCTTTCCAGTACTCGATGCAGGAATCACTCTGTCTCGCACCACTATTAGTCGATAAACAGTCATACCAACTTCACGAATCAGAATCGCAATTGTTGCCCACCAAGGCATTACGTTCAACATAGATAGCACTATAAATGTTCCACCGAGTAAAACCTTGTCGGCAATCGGATCCAAGAGCTTGCCTAACTTAGTTACGGTGTTGCTCCTGCGAGCAATTGCGCCGTCAATTCCATCGGTAGCAGCTATGGCTATGAATGCTGCTAACAAATACCAACCAACTGTTTCACCAGGCAAATAGTAGGCATAGAGGAACCAAAGAAACACTGGCGCGATAACGATCCTTGCGATGGTTACCAAGTTTGCAGCATTCAACATCTGTGGCCTCTTCCTATTTTCTTCCGGTTAGCTGCCACGCGTCGCCATCATCTTCATCATCGTCTGTTGCTGGTGGAACAAAGTCAGCGAATTCGCCCGCACCTTGATCTAGTGCTGCAGCAGCTTGAGTAACTTGAGCGTTAGCTTTACTGCCGGTTTCACCGCGGAGTTGAGCAAGCACTGTCGGTAAATCTTCAGGGCGAACCATCACATCGCGAGCCTTGGAACCTTCACTTGGTCCAACAATGTTTCTTGATTCCAAGAGATCCATTAGTCGACCAGCTTTAGCAAATCCAACTCTGAGCTTTCTTTGCAACATGGATGTTGAACCAAACTGTGAAGAGATAATAAGTTCAGCTGCTTGCAAGAGAACCTCTAAGTCATCACCGATATCTGCATCGACAACATTTCTAGTCGCTACCTCGTTGACATCCTGGCGATACTCGGGCTGCATCTGGTTTTTTACGTGAGTAACAATGGCAGCTAGTTCACCTTCGGTTATCCAAGCACCTTGAACACGCATCGGTTTATTTGTGCCCATTGGAGAGAACAAAGCGTCACCTTGGCCAATAAGTTTTTCAGCACCTTGCTGATCCAAAATAACTCTTGAGTCAGTCAAAGATGAAACTGAGAACGCAAGACGGCTTGGCACGTTTGCCTTGATGAGCCCCGTAACAACATCAACCGAAGGTCGCTGTGTCGCAAGAACTAGATGAATACCAGCAGCTCGTGCAAGCTGGGTGATTCGAACAATAGAATCTTCGACCTCACGAGGTGCAACAATCATCAAGTCTGCAAGCTCATCAACCACAACCATTAGATAAGGGTACGGTTGTAACTTTCTTGAAGAGTTTTCAGGCAGCTTCACTTCCCCAGCAACTAGTGCTCTATTGAAGTCATCGACATGTTTGAAGCCGAATGATGCTAAATCGTCATAGCGAGCGTCCATCTCTTTGACGACCCATTGCAAAGCTTCAGCGGCTTTCTTTGGATTAGTGATGATTGGAGTAATCAAATGCGGAACACCTTCATAAGCAGCTAACTCAACTCGCTTAGGGTCAATCAAAACCATTCGAACTTCAGCAGGTTTAGAGCGCATCAACACTGAAGAAATCATTGAGTTAACAAATGAGGATTTACCAGCACCAGTTGCGCCAGCAACTAGCAAGTGCGGCATCTTGGCAAGGTTGGCAACAACATAGCCACCTTCGACATCTTTACCAATACCGATGGTTAGCGGGTGCTTGCTCTGCTGAGCAACAGGCGAACGCAAAACATCACCAAGAGAGACTGTCTCACGATCAATATTTGGAATCTCAATTCCAATTGCCGACTTACCTGGAATTGGAGCCAGAATTCTTACCTCGTTGCTAGCTACCGCATAAGAAATATTCCCAGCAAGACGAGTAACAGCTTCTACTTTGACACCAGGCTTTACCTCTACTTCGTAACGAGTAACCGTAGGTCCTCGAGAGAACCCGCTGACCTTGGCATCAACTCCGAACTCTTGAAAGACTGAGTTTAGGGATTCGACTACAGCATCATTTGCAGCTGTCTTTGCCTTTGGTACTGTTCCAGCTACTAACAATGATGCCGGTGGCAATACATAGTTACGTTTTGGTTTGACGGGAGCAGACTCAATCGCAGCGCTGGTAACCGTTTCGATTGGCTCTAACACGGTGGTTTCTGCAATGACAGAAATTGGTTCTGTTAAATTCTCATCAACAACTGAGATGGGTTGAGTATTTGCTTCAGCTTCCTGAACATCAAAGATTTCTTCAAGAGTCATTGTTTCATCACCAGTTAGCACTGGTGTGTCATATGCTTCTTTTTCTGTTGATTTGGATCTCTTCCACCAAGGAACCTTAGTGCCATCAAAAGCATCGTCTACTTCTTCTTCTACTTCTTCAGTCTCTTTTTCAGATCCTGGAAAAAGGTGGTGATAAAGTTCAACGATTCTCGCCTTGACTTTATTAGGAGCGGTCTTAGTCATAATCAGAAGCGAACCTATTGCCAAGATTCCAACCACAGCACCTGCACCCCAAACAGTGATGGTGTTAATGAACAAAACAGTAATTAACCAGCCAAACAGTCCGCCGGCTTGAGCCAGAGCTGGCGCGAGATCTGATGGCTGAGGTTGAGAACTGAATAAATGGAAGAAACCAGCAACGCTAATCAACAGAACAACCCAACCAAGGCCAACCCTGGTGTTATCTCTAACTGTCGACGGATGTCTCATCAAATACATCGAGAAGACAATCATGACAACTGGTAGTGCCACAGAAAGTCGACCGAATAGCAATCCAGCGGTGTAATCATTAAGTATTTTGGCAATGCTTGGGTCAGCGGCATTCAAATCCGCTGGGAAGAACCAAGTATCTATAGCTCCTGCAACTCCAAGCAAGAACAAGACGAATGGCGGACCGTCTCGACGATCTTCCTTGGCTATCTTTTCTGAAGTAAGCGAACGAGCCAGCCAACCGATAACTGCAGCGCCTGCAAGATAAACCCAAGCTATAGATCGGAGCAGCCAATTGTGGCGCTCTCTTTGGGCTCTAGGCGCTTTGCTCCGCTTAGCGGGTGCGACCCTGCCGCGAGGTTTAGCTGGTTTACGTGATGCCATGACTTCCAAAATAACAGCGACCCCCGTCAATACAGGTCAGGCAGGGCAGGAAAGGTTACGCCAGCGGCTTATTAGCCTTCTATGACAACGGGAATAATTACAGGTCTTCTGCGGTGATTGCGGTTTACCCAGGTGCCAATAGTGCGTCTAATGACCTGCTGCATGGCGTAGGTATCCCTAATACCTTCTTGGGCAGCCTCCCCTAAAGCCTTCTCAATCAAAGGTTTAACATCATCAAATACATGGTCATCTTCGGCGTAAGCCTTAGCTCTGATTTCAGGGCCAACAATGATTCGACCTGTGTCTTTATCCATTACGGCGAAAATCGAGATAAAACCCTCTTGAGATAGCAATCTGCGGTCTTTTAGGTCATCCTCGGTAATCTTGCCAACAGTTTTGCCATCGACAAAGAGCATCCCACATTCAACTGCTCCGACAACTTGAGCTCGACCATCGACAAGGTCGACAACCCAACCATCCTCAACAATGAGTACTCGCTCTGATGGTATGCCAGTCTTTTCAGCTAATGCGCCATTAGCAATTAGGTGACGGTACTCACCATGGACTGGCATAGCGTTCTTAGGCTTCAAGATGTTGTAACAGTAGAGTAGCTCTCCCGCTGCCGCATGTCCTGACACGTGTACCTTGGCATTGCCCTTGTGAACAACATTTGCCCGAAGACGAGTGAGCTGATCGATTACACGATAGACAGCATTCTCGTTACCAGGAATCAATGAAGAGGCAAGAATTACGGTGTCACCTTCGCCGACAGTTATCTGATGCTCGCTATTAGCCATCTTGGAAAGCACAGCCATAGGTTCACCTTGAGAACCAGTGCACATGTAAACAATTTCATTCTCAGGAATGCTATCGGCATCTTTGAAATCAATGAAAATATCTTTGGGTGCCTCTAGATAACCAAGATCAGATGCAATCTGCATGTTACGAACCATTGATCTTCCAACAAGGGCTACCTTGCGGTTATGAGCAGCTGCTGCGTTTAGAACTTGTTGAACACGATGAACATGGGATGAGAAGCTAGCGACGATTACTTTGCCAGGTGTTCTAGAAATAACATCATCAATTACCGGACCGATGTCTTTTTCTAGTGGCGTGAACCCTGGCACATCAGCATTGGTTGAGTCAGCCATAAACAAATCAAGGCCTTCTTCACCGATGCGAGCAAAAGCTCTAAGGTCAGTAAGCCTGTTATCAAGCGGCAACTGATCCATCTTGAAATCACCGGTGTGTAAGACAGAACCAGCTTTAGTTCTGATAACAACCGCTAAAGCATCAGGAATCGAGTGATTGACAGCGATGAACTCTAGATCAAAACCAGCAACAGTTTTTCGGTCACCTTCGCGAACAACGTATTGATGACCAAGAATCTTGTGTTCTTTCAGTTTTGCATCAACAAAAGCAAGGGTTAGCTCAGATCCATACATTGGAATATCTGCACGCATCTTCAAAAGGTATGGCACTCCACCGATGTGGTCTTCGTGACCATGAGTAAGTACGATTCCGATGATGTCTGCAAGACGGTCATTCAGGTAGTTGAAGTCAGGAAGGATAAGGTCGACACCTGGTTGGTGTTCCTCAGGAAATAAAACACCGCAGTCGACGATAAGTAGCTTGCCATCGATTTCGAATACGGTCATGTTTCGACCGATTTCACCTATTCCACCAAGTGGAATGATTCGTAGGGTTCCAGCTTTTAGAGCTGGTGGATTTGGAAGAGCTTCAAACATCTGCACACCTATCTGGTTGTGCCAGCCACCTTTGGCAGAGCACCACCGGCTGCTGCGTTGCGATCTGGACGGAAGTTCGTAAAGTTCAAGCCAGGGACAGTGCCAACCTTGTCTATATCCGCTTCGATTCTGGCAGCTTCTGATTCCTCAGGACCTACTAAAGGTAAGCGAACACGAGGACTGTCAATTAGACCTAGCCCATTCAAAATGTATTTAGAAGCAACAGTTCCTGGCACATGTGTCATGGCTGCACGAACTAGCGGCTCTAATGCAGTGTGAACTTTTAGGGCAGCATCAAAATCATTGCGGTTAGTTGCATCAACAAGATCACGGTAAGCCTTAGGTGCAATGTTTGCTGTGACGCCAATCAAACCTGTTGCACCGATAGAGATGTGCGGTAATGCATTGCTGTCATCACCTGAGAAGTAAAGCAGATCAGTTTCGTTTAGCACTCTGGAAACCTGAGCGAAATCGCCCTTGGCATCTTTGATTGCCATAATGTTTGGATGCTTAGCGGCACGAAGGAATGTTTCAAACTGAATTGGAATACCAGTTCTACCTGGAATGTCATACAAAATAACTGGCAGATCTGTTGCATCAGCAATCATTCTGAAGTGAGTTAGCACTCCAGCTTGAGTTGGCTTGTTGTAGTAAGGGGTGACAATCATGACACCATCTGCCCCCGCTGCTTCTGAAGCCTTATACAGCTGAATAGCGTGAGCAGTTTCGTTAGAGCCACCACCGGTGATGATCTTGGCTCTTCCAGCTGATACTGACTTACCAACTTTTACTAATTGAAGCTTCTCAGCATCAGTAAGTGTGCTGGTCTCTCCTGTGGTTCCAGTCACAACAACACCATCAGCACCATTAGAGATCACATAGTCAAGGTGCTTTTCGGTAGCAGCCCAATCGACTTCACCATCTGTTGTCATAGGAGTAACTAAGGCAACAAGTACCTGACCAAATAAATCTTTATGTTTTTCCGACATAGGACAAGATTAGTGGTCAATAAGAATTAGGTAAAACCTAACCTTACGGAGCCACACGACCGTTCTCATTGAAAGCGTTGTATGTGTAAGGCATAAGTTCAGCCCAGAAGTCTTCCATCTTCTCAGCACACATCTCAATTTCACGCTGTGGGAAAGATGGGAAATGAGTTCCTTCACGCTTAGTTCTAAGGCTTAGAAAGTTCATAAGAGCACGAGAGTTCATAGTCACATACATCGATGAATAGATGTTCAGTGGCAAAACGATACGAGCAACTTCACGGGCAACACCTGCTTCAAGCATGCGCTGGTAAGACTCATAGGCCTGCAGCGAGGTAGTTCTAGTCTCTTGTTCAACTAGAGCGATCTGCTCAGCACTGCCTGGTAGGAACTCATAGTGGCCAGTTTTACCAACCTGCAATAGGTTACGGTCAGGACCTGGAACATAAAACACTGGGTTCAGTTCCTTGTATCGGCCTGATTCTTCGTTGTATGAAGCGATGCGGTGACGCATGAACTCTCTAAAGACGAAGATAGGAGCTTGAACATAGAAAGTCATTGAGTTGTGCTCAAAAGGTGATCCGTGACGATCTCTCATCAAGTAATTGATAAGACCTTTGCTTCTCTTCTCATCTTCACTGGCGTCAGTGTGAGCAGCAGCTGCCTCAAGAGATTGCTCGCCCTGGGTAGATACCCGAGCAGCAAAAAGGACATCGCTATCAGAAGCGCTTGAACGGACTAATTCGACGGTAACGTCGCTACGAAAAATAATGTCAGACACGGGTAAAAGCCTACCTTTTAGATCTCTCTATTGCTTTACGCATCGCCCCTCTGGCGCGTTTTCTATCACCACAGGCATCATAAATAAGTCCAAGAGCAAACCAGGATCTCCAGTTCTCTGGGTCCCTGGTTGCCTCTTCCTGATACTTTCCAAATTCCAGCATCGCTTCAGCTTTATTTGCTCGACCCGAAGGCAGAACACTGAACTCAAATCTTGGCCAAGCACCTTCTGTTTCAAGAGCCTTACCCAGCTTTTCGATAGCCAGCCCAAACCTAAGTTCCATATAAATACCCCAAGCACCAAATAACGGCAAAATGAGAATGCAAAATCCCATAACCCTAGCTACCGGTGAAGGTTGAATCAGAAATAGGTAACCTTGCTGACCAAGCAGGGCTAAATACATGAGAACTAATGCCGACATAATTACGGCACCTAGTTTGGCTGAAGTCATTTCTCAGATACCAAGAATCTTGTTTAGACCAACAGTCAAACCAGTTGCTGTTGCGGTGAATCTAATTGAATGCAATATACCCAGCGCATATGCCTGAACCGATCCAGTTGAGTGCGAAATAGTTAGCACCTCATCCTTGCCACCAAGATTTACTTCCTGCTTGGCAGAAACTCCATCGAGACGGAGGCTGTGAATTGGAACTCCAGCAACTACTTCCCCACGGGCCTGCTGACCAACACCTGGAATAAGTGGCTGATCTTTGCCAGATGCTTTTCTGCTTTCTGAAATAAGCTCAGCAGTTCTAACTGCTGTTCCAGAAGGCGAATCAATCTTGCCTGGGTGATGAGTTTCAATAATTTCGATTGAATCAAAATACTTGGCAGCTTCAGCTGCAAACTTAGTAGCCAGAGTTGAACCTATAGAGAAGTTAGGAATGACAACTACTGCCCCAGCACCTACCTTTGCTTCTACCTCATTCAACAAACCCTGTGACCAACCACTGGTGGCAACTAATACTTTGATTGAGTTAGCAATAGCAAAATCAACCACCTTCTTGCTTACTTCAAGCTTGGTTGCATCAAAGATTACATCTGCACCTAGTACTTGGCTTAGCTCACTCTTTGAATCCAAAACAGCGTGTAATTCCAAATCTGGAGCACCGTGAATGATATCCAGTGCTAACTTACCCATCCGGCCTGTAGCACCAACAACTGCAACTTTTATAGTCATGAGATAAAACTTACCAATCGCCTAGACAAACTCATCAAATAGTGACTCTTTGACATCTCCAACAGCAATGAAAGACTTCGGAGCATCTGACATCAACTTGGCTAAGGCTTGAACATCGACAAGGTTCACTGCTGAGTAACGAGCCAAAGACTCATCAAGATCAATAAATTCACCATCGGTAAGTTCAGCTCCTCCTAGACGAGACATTCTGGCCTGAGTGCTTTCAAACTTCAGAGCTAAACCACCAGAGATGTTTCCCTTAGCTAAATCAAGTTCAGCCTCGGTAATTCCGTCAGCTGCAACCTTAGCTAGTTCAGCCAGCATCAACCGAATAACTTCAGGAGCTTTCTGCGGTGAACAACCGGCATACAAGCCAAAGGCAGCAGCATCGCTATAGCCCTGGTTGAAAGAGTAAACAGAGTAAGCCAAACCACGCTTCTCACGAATCTCTTGGAACAACCTTGAAGACATACCCCCACCAAGAACTGTGTTGAGAATAGCCATCGCATAACGACGCTCATCCCCTGCAACCAACCCTTGTGAACCTAAGACTAGGTTTGCCTGAGCAATAGGTCTATTGATTACTTTGACTTGAGGTGCAACATCTAAAGTGGCAATACTTTGTTCACGCCAAGGCCTTGGGGTTGCGCTTAGGTTCAGATCCCAACCAGCAAGTTCTAGATTTTCAGTAACAAGTTCTAGTAGTGCATCGTGGTCAACTCCACCAGCAGCTGTTACAACTAAATCTTGTGGTCGATAGTTCTTCTGGTAGTGCTGCCAAACAGCATCTCTGGAAACAGCCTTGATGGTCTCAGGGGTTCCACCGATAGGTCTTCCAAGTGGATGAGTTCCTAGAACAGCTTCAAAGAACTCTTCGTGAGCAACATCCTGAGGATCATCATCATTCATGGCTAGTTCTTCAAGAATGACAGTTCTTTCATTCTCAAACTCAACCGGATCAATAACCGATGATGTGAGCATGTCAGCGATAACTTGAACCGCAACAGGTATTGCCTTGTCTTGAACTCTGGCGTAGTAAGAAGTGTGTTCTTTACCAGTTGAAGCATTAGATGCTCCACCAACAGAATCAAAAGCAACCGCAATATCTAATGCTGTTCTAGATTTAGTTCCTTTGAATAACAGATGCTCAAGGAAGTGAGTTGAGCCATGATGGCCATCAACTTCATCTCTTGAGCCAACTGCGACTGCGAAAGATACCGAAGCGCTTTGAGCACTGGGCATGCTTTCAGTTAAAACGCGAACACCGCTTGGGAGGACAGTGCGGCGAACCGTACTGCCTCCCGAAGCGGTGAACTCAATTTCGGGTTGATCGAGAGTGAATTGAACTACAGTCATCTCGAAAGTTATTTACTCTTCGTCTTCGTCAGATGCAGCGACTTCGCCTTCAACAACAGGTGAAAGTGAAAGCTTGCCACGGTCATCGATCTTGGTAAGTTCTACCTGAATCTTCTGACCAACAGATAGGACGTCTTCAACATTCTCAACACGCTTGCCAGCTAGCTTGCGTAGTTCAGAGATGTGTAGAAGGCCATCCTTGCCTGGAGTCAACGAGATGAAAGCACCGAAGGTAGCTAACTTAACTACAGTTCCCAAGAAACGCTCACCAATTTCTGGTACGTGTGGGTTTGCAATTGCGTTAACCATGGCACGAGCAGCTTCAGCTGCAGGACCATCAACAGCACCGATGTATACGGTTCCGTCGTCTTCGATAGAGATATCTGCGCCAGTGTCCTCTTGGATCTGGTTGATCATCTTGCCCTTAGGGCCAATGACTTCACCGATCTTGTCAATTGGAATCTTCACAGAGATTATTCTCGGAGCGTTAGGTGACATCTCATCAGGAGTGTTAATAGCTTCCTTCATCAGATCAAGAATGCTCAAACGAGCTTCCTTAGCCTGAGACAGAGCGCCGGTTAGAACCTCTGTTGGAATACCGTCAAGCTTGGTGTCCAACTGAATTGCAGTAATGAATTCAGATGTACCGGCAACCTTGAAGTCCATGTCTCCTAGCGCATCTTCAGCACCCAAGATGTCAGTCAAAGCTGCATACTCGGTCTTGCCGTCAACGGTGTCAGAGATAAGACCCATAGCAATACCAGCAACAGCTGCGCGCAATGGAACACCAGCGTTTAGTAGTGACAAGGTAGATGCACAAACAGAACCCATTGAGGTTGAACCGTTTGAACCTAGAGCTTCTGATACCTGACGGATAGCGTAAGGGAATTCTTCACGGCTTGGTAGCACTGGAACCAATGCACGCTCTGCAAGAGCTCCGTGGCCAATTTCGCGACGCTTAGGAGTTCCAACACGACCAACTTCACCAGTTGAATAAGGTGGGAAGTTGTAGTTGTGCATGTATCGCTTAGAAGTAACAGGTGACAATGAGTCAATCTGCTGTTCCATCTTCAACATGTTCAAAGTAGTGATACCAAGGATCTGGGTCTCTCCACGCTGGAAGATAGCTGAACCGTGTACGCGAGGAATAACTGCAACTTCACAGTCAATCTTTCTGATGTTGCGCTTACCGCGACCATCAATACGAATACCTTCTTTTAGAACACGAGTACGAACAACATGCTTAGTTACTGACTTGTATGCGGCTGAAACCTGGTTCAGTTGAGCATCGTCTAGAGTCGTAGCAAGTTTTTCCTTAACTGAAGCCTTGAGTGCATCGTCTGCAGTCTGGCGCTCAGTCTTATCTGCGATCTGGTAGATGCTACCTAGTTCAGTTTCAGCTAGAGCTGCAACTGCTGAGTAAACCTCATCGGTGTATGGAGCAAACAGTGGGTAATCAGCAGTTGGCTTAGCAGCAAGGGCTGCAACAGCTTCCTGTGCTTTTACCAACTGAGAGATGAAAGGCTTAGCAGCTTCTAGACCTTGAGAAACAATTTCCTCGCTAGGAGCAGTTGCGCCTTCGTTCTTGATTAGGTTCCAAGAACCTTCAGTAGCTTCTGCTTCAACCATCATGATTGCAACATCTTCTTTACCATTTTCGATAACTACGCGACCAGCAACAACCATGTTGAATACTGCACGCTCTAGCTGTGAGTGCTTAGGGAAGGCAACCCACTGACCATCGATAAGTGCAACACGAACAGCACCGATAGGACCTGAGAATGGAAGACCAGCTAGTTGTGTTGACATAGATGCAGCGTTGATAGCTAACACGTCATACATTTCGTCCGGGTGAATTGCCCAAACAGTAACAACAACCTGGATTTCGTTTCTTAGACCATCTGGGAAAGATGGACGTAGTGGACGGTCGATTAGACGACAAGCCAAAATAGCTTCAGTTGATGGACGGCCTTCACGACGGAAGAACGATCCTGGGATACGACCAGCTGCATACATTCTTTCTTCAACATCAATAGTTAAAGGAAAGAAGTCGAACTGATCTTTAGGGGTTTTGCCAGCGGTTGTTGCTGAGAACAACATGGTCTCTTCGTCGATATAAACTGCAGCTGCACCTTGTGCCTGCTGAGCTAGACGACCTGTTTCGAAACGAATAACACGCTTACCGTGCTTACCGTTGTCGATGATTACTTCTTGTGCTTTGATTTCTGGACCTTCCATGGTCCCTCCTCTTATCTTCATAATGAAAACGCGACAAACACCCATAAACGATTTATAGATGCGTTTTGAACGCGCTTGAGTCCACGGCAATATCTGCCCGTTTTATTTGAGGGATGCTCTGGCCAACAGTAATAAATCTTGGGTAACTTGCCCCAAGGTCCACCACCACTGACCAGCAAACCTGCCGTCTTGACTCCTGTCCAGCCTAACAGAGCCCCCTAGATTCACCTATAGGTTGAAGGTTTTGTTTTCTAGGGGCTTATTTGCCCTAGATAACAGGGGTTGCAGGCTTTAGACGCTTATTTCCCTGATCGTAAGTCTTTGAAGGCATTATGTGAAGCACTGTAACGGCTATTCCCGCGATGACAAAGAGAATAAAGCCAAAGAACGCAGTCAATGCAAGGCCAATCACAGCATCGCTGGCAACAAAGTCTTGGAAAACTTGTGATTGAAGAAAATCCTGGTTGTTCAGCAACGCTGGATCTGAAATCAAATTGGCTGAAAAAACCATGACCACAATGCCAACCAGGCCACCAATAAACATGACAAAACCTGGGGCTATGGTCAACAACCATGTCCATGAGAAGCCAGCATCTCTGAGTCTTCTAACTGATACAGAAACAGAAGGAACTAACGTTGCGAGCGAAAACAGGTTTGCAAAGCTAAACATCGGCACAGCCACGTCAATCGAGGTCGCGACTACAGAAGCCAAAAAGGTGAAAAGGGCCCAATACCAGTATTCAGGTCGAGTTGCTGTGCCTCTAAAGTTTGCGTAATTCTTAAAACCAGCTTTGATAGCACCAACGAAATCCATGTCTTTTCCTTTGTTCTTCTCTAAAGAATAATCCAATTAAACAAGAAAACCGCCTCAAAAATGAGGCGGTATCTTATGAAAATCAATTATCGACGAAGACCTAGACGCTCAATAAGCGCACGGTAACGTTGGATCTCAACATTCTGCAAGTAACCAAGTAAACGGCGACGCTGACCAACTAGAAGCAGAAGTCCACGACGTGAGTGGTGGTCGTGCTTGTGGTCCTTTAGGTGCCCGGTTAGATCTAGGATGCGCTGAGTCATAACCGCAATCTGAACCTCTGGAGAACCTGTGTCACCTGGGTGTGTTGCAAAAGCTGTGATAATTTCTGTTTTCTTAGTAGCGTTCAGTGCCATTTCGTTTCCTCTCGAGGCTCGCTGCGCGGCGCTATAAACCTTGTGTCTAAAGCTCTGTGGATCCGCGGCCGGTTCACGGCAACCTGACAATCATAGCCGAGATTGGGATGGAGTTCCACCCCTCCCAGTTAGCTAAGGATGGCTCTAATCTTGTCTAAGTCTCTGTTGATTTCAGCTACTAGGTCCTCAACTCCGTTGAACTTAGCTGCATCTCTGATGAACTCAACATACTCGACGGTGATTACTTTCTCATACAGATCTAAACCGGTGACATCAATTACGTGGGCTTCTAAGAGCCTAGGAACAGCAGTAAAAGTCTCATTTATGCCAACAGATAAGGCAGTCATGTATCTTTCACCATCTGCATAAAGCCAGCCAGCATAGACAGCATCCTTAGGCAAGAACCCCTCTGCGTCTCTAGAGATGTTTGCAGTTGGAAAGCCAATCTCACGCCCAATCTTTAGACCGTGTTCAACCTCTCCCCTAGTGCAGTGGAGTCTTCCTAAGAACTTAGCTGCAGTCTTGACATCTCCAGCCTCTAGAAGGTTACGAATGTGGGTGGTTGACACTCGAACACCGTCAATCTCAACGCTGGGAACAACGAGAACTGTGAACCCAAGTTCCTTACCAAGATCACTGAGGGTCTTCACATCACCTTCCTGACCAGAGCCAAACTTAAAGTCCTCACCAATGACAACGGCCTTAGCCCCTAAGCCCAAAACCAAGATTTGTTCAACAAACTCTCGCGCACTTAGCCCAGCCAAAGCTTCATCGAATGGCAAGGTAACCAGCAGCTCGATGCCTGACTCTTCTAAAAGCTCGGCTTTTTGAATTGGTCCAATAAGTGCAAACGGTGAAGTCTTCGGGTTTAGGTAAGAACCAGGGTGCTTATCAAAAGTAACTAGGGCTGGAACAAGCATGTGCTCTTCAGAGAGGTTAACTGTTTCGGCAATCAGAGCCTGGTGGCCTAGATGAATTCCATCAAACTTGCCTATGGTGACTACTGCTGCCCCCAGCTCTGCTGGGACTAAATCAATACTGACTACACTGATCAATTTGGCTAACTCTTCCTACCTGAAAGCCACCAAAGACCAAATATTGGTAAAGCTAGAGGTATAAACCCATAGCCCACACCAAAGAATGACCACACTGTTGGGTGAGCAAATAGTGACGGTACTAAGACAGACAAAAGTCCTATGGTGAGCACCCCAATCAACTCGAAAGTCAATGTGTATTTTGCCAGTGCCGCTTTGTTTCTAGCCAGAGCGAGAGTCGCTACTAAATAAACCAGTGCCGAGAAAAGACTTAGCCAGTAAGCAAGCGGAGCTTCGTCATATCTTCGAATGAGTTGGTAAGTAGCCCTCACGGTAGCCGAAATTGCGAAGACTCCGTAAATTGCAACGACCAAGTTTCCAACACCACGACCTGCACGCTCTTGACCCATAGCGTCTAGCCTAACCTGCTATTCAGTGGGAGTCGGTTTTGGTGTTGGTAGCCCTTGTCTAATGAAGTAAGCAGATTCAATTCGAATGTTCTCGGCTAGTGGTGCAAAGTTGTAACCACCAAGTGAGCCCTGCTGGTCAAGGCGGAGGAAGAATCTACCGACAGCTCTTGGTACCAGAGTTTCATCATTACATGTGTAGTAATTCACCGGATAAACCGCTTGGTAAGGCACTGCAGGTTCGAAACCAGAAGCAGCACTCGGTGCGATATTCTTGTCCAACTTGACCGAAAGTGAAGAAGCAGTTTTGCTCATTGCAAACTGGCTCGCAGCTGACTGAATTCCCTCTAAATCTGGCACTGCTACAACTGGCTCGCCAGTTTCTTCATCAATACCTAGGAATACTGCAGCTGGGTATAGGCCATAGTAAACGGCGTAGCTGTAAGGGACTACAGCAATCTGCCCTAGCTCGAGAAGGGAATACTGATCACCACTCGGTGATGCAACAGGTTGAACCAAAAGATCCTTTGTTGGCTCGACATTAGAGAGTTTTAGGAAGTCAATAACAGATTGCAATGCGATTTCGTCTGCCTCTGGCAATACTGAAATTGGAAGTGAAGGCAAAGTTGTCTGAGGGTTGTCGCTAGCTAGTTCGCTCCAATCAGTGACATCCCCGGTTAGGATTCCTGCCATGTGCGCTGGAGAGATGTTGATGTTTCCAACATCTGGAAGGTTGAAAACGAATACCCCGGCATCGACCGCTACAGGAACAGTCTGCTTAGGCTCACACACAGCTGGATAAGCAGAGATTTCTGCATCTACCGGTGTGGCAGTGTCTGTAGTGACACTGAAAGTCATAGTTGGTTCTGGATCAACACATGAGTAAGAAAGAGAATCAGCCCAGCCAACAACGATGTCGTTCATATATTCTGGGGAACGCACAGAAGCATCACCTGAAACACAGGTGTAAGTCATTTCATCAAGTGCTGCTTGAACTTCAGGAGGCATTGGTGGGTCACAAGCGGTCAAAGCTAAAGTCGCAGATGATGCGATAAGTGC
Source organism: uncultured Micrococcales bacterium (assembly GCA_903832875.1). Classification (GTDB taxonomy): domain Bacteria; phylum Actinomycetota; class Actinomycetes; order Actinomycetales; family Microbacteriaceae; genus Rhodoluna. Next base: position 42,838 of record CAILDA010000008.1, read on the forward strand.
ACTAGCAATAAATCTTGAAATCTTCATATGCCTAATCCTGGTCTAACTAAATAATGTCTTATAAACAAAAGATAGCGCGGTTGAGATAATCTCAACCGCGCTACCCCTAATCGTTTTTGAAACTAGCCGATTGTCTTGATCTGGTTTAGCGCAGAAGTCTTTAGCGCACCACCTAGAGCAACGTAACCAAGGCTTGCAGCCTTAGCTGGGATACAGCTAGATACTACGTACTTGAAGAAGTCACCAACTGCAAGCTTTGAAGCGATTGTGCTCACCTTTGCAGTAGGGGTTGGTACGTAGCGAGGAGCAACACCGTAGGTCACGATTGACAACTGGTAAGCACCTGAAACTGACTTGGTGAAGTCAATGTTTAGTGTTCCGTTAGTTGCATCGGTCTGACCAGTGATGATTGACTGTGCGTTGATGAACTTAGCAGCAGCTGAAGAAGTTGGGGCAACGAATGCACCAGCAGCGTTCTTTAGCTTCGCAATTGAAACATCTGCAGTGATCGCGTCTGAAAGGTCGAAGTAACCGAAACCGTTCAGAGTGTCTTCTAGAGTCTCAGAAACAAGAGTAGAAGTTGCTAGACCAGTTCCAACTACAGTTGTGTTCAACTTTGCGCCTGCAATTGCAGTTGACCAAGTTGAGCTCTTAACCCATCCCTGACCAGGTAGGTTCTGTGCAAGGTAGTTAGAGATGTTCTCGTTAGTACCTGATGAACCTGAACGGTAGAAGACCTTGATTGCCTTGTTTGGAAGAGCAATCTTGGTGTTGTTTGCCTTGATTGATGCGTCGTTCCACTTGGTTACACGACCGGTGAAGATGTCTGAGATGTTCTGTGCGGTCAGGTTTAGACCGTCAGCAACCTTAGCAGCTGTGTAAGCGAAAGCAACTGGACCACCAAGTAGTGGAACGGTTACGTAAGTTGAGGTAGGAGCAGGGCTTGTGAAAAGGCTGTCAGTTGCAGCGAAGTCGTAAGTACCTGCTAGGTAGTTGGTCTTACCAGTACCTGAACCAGTTGAAGTGTATGTAACGGTGTTGTTTGTGTAAGCACCTAGACATGCCTGCATAGCGTTGTTAGCGAATGATGAACCTGAGCCCTTGATTGACTGACCAGCAGCTTGTGCAGGTGCAGCTACAAGAACACTTACAATTACCGCAGCAGAAGCAGCGATAGAAATGATCTTCTTGAACATTTTTCTCCTTGTTTTTGTGTGTATCGAGTTTTCGATACCTTGATTGTTGTTGCTCTTTGCTAACTAATAACGGGATTTTGTTAGCGGTTTGGCTAAAGTCAGGTTAACATTTGGTTACCAGATTTTTAGCCGAAGTGCCCGTTCACGTAGTCATTGGTTCTCTGGTCAATTGGACCGTTGAATATCTGCTCTGTAGAGCCAAATTCCACAACTCCACCAGGGGTGTTGTCATCAGCCAAGAAGAAGGCGGTTTGGTCTGAAACACGCTGAGCTTGCTGCATATTGTGGGTAACAATAACAATTGTCATGCTGGAACTCAGCTCCTTGATGGTCTCCTCAATTCGACGAGTAGAGCCCGGGTCCAGAGCTGAACAAGGCTCATCCATGAGAAGAACCTGAGGATTCATCGCCAATGAACGTGCGATACACAGACGTTGCTGCTGCCCACCAGAGAGGGATATTGCCTGGTCATTTAGGCGATCTTTCACTTCATTCCAGATTGAGGCTCTACGGAGCGAAGTTTCTGCTACTTCGTCGCCGTTTTCAATCTTGCGACCGCTTAGGCGAAGACCACTGAGAATGTTATCTCGGATTGTCATGGTTGGGAAAGGGTTTGGCTTCTGGAAAACCATGCCGATCTTGATTCTTACTGAAACGGCGTCGAAGTCCTCGCCATAAATGTCTTCGCCATCCAAAAATACTGAACCTGCAAGTCCCGCACCCGGAATAAGCTCGTGCATTCTGTTCAGAGTTCTGATGAAAGTTGACTTTCCACAACCTGAAGGACCAATCAGAGCAGTCACCTTGTTCGCAGGGAACACAAGGTTTACGTCGCTAAGAACTTGACGCTGGCCAAACCAGACGCTGATGTTCTCTGAACTAAGTGTTGAAGCTTTAGTCAAGCTGTTCATTTGCTTGCTTTCTCTTTGGTTGGTTTTGATTTAAGGGATTTAGATCTAGAAAGAATACGAGTAGTTCCGAACAGGATTGCAACAAGAATCATTAGTACTAGAGCTGCACCCCATGCTCGGTTCTGTGAAGGCACGAAAGCTGAACCTAGATAGTTATAAACATATGCAGGTAGGGTCATGATTTCACCGGAGAAGAGATCCCAAGATGTTCCATTGCTGATAGGGACAGTAAGAATAAGTGGCGCTGTTTCACCAATAATTCTTGCAACACCTAGCAAAATCGCAGTAACTAGACCTGATTTTGCAGCAGGCAAAATCACTTGGAAGAAAGCTCTGTAGTTTGGGGCACCAAGGGCGAGTGCTGCGTATCTCAGATCAACTGGAACTAGACGAAGCGCTTCTTCAGCAACGCGGGCCACTGTTGGAAGCATTAGCGGGAGCAAAGCCATTGAACCCAGAAGTCCGCTCTTCTGCCAATCCAAAGTGATGGCAATCGAGAGAATGAACAAACCAGCAACTACTGATGGAAGACCGCTAATTGCCTGGGTGAGAGTTCTAATGACTCCCTTAGTTTTGGATTGTGACTGAGTTAGGTAAATCGCCATAGCAATACCTAGCGGAACAGTAACAACAGTGGTCAGACCAACAACAAGCAGGGTTCCAATGATTGCGTGGCCTACGCCACCATACTCAAGTGAAGTTGTGTTTGAGACGTATCGATTATTGGTAGTAAAGAACCCCCAAGACATCGCCTGCGCACCTTGAGAAACCAAAGAAACCACCACAGATGCCAAAAGAACAAGGACAAAAGTAGCAAAGAAAATTACGAGCACAATCAGTGCTGCATCGCCAACCCCACGCTTACCAAAAGCATTGAAGCCAACTACTGCGGCGGCAATAAGCTGAAGAGGAAGAAAAACTCCCAAGAGAGCCATGTTCTTATCGAGCCCAGTCAAGATGATAATCAACACAGTTGCCGCAAGAGGAAGAACGCTAGCGAGCAGAATTTGGATTCGTCTAGCTGTGTTTACCCTTGCCCAAGGCTGGACTGCAGGTCTAGGAGCAAAACTCATTAGTTCTTCCTCCATGGTTGAGCTCGGTTAACAATGATGCTTGCAATGAAGTTGATTCCCAACGTCAGGATGAACAAAACCAAACCAGCAGCAATCAATCCAGAAACTTCGTCTTGGGTTGCTTCACCAAACTTAGACAAAATCATTGAAGCAACAGCTCCACCATTTGGTTCGAGAATCTGAGCCCAATTGATGTTGAAGGTGATCTGCAAAACGTAATAAATCGCTACAGTTTCACCAAGTGCGCGACCTAGGCCAAGCAAAATTCCACCGACAACAGCACCTGCTGAGGTTGGAAAGATTACTCTTCGGAAGGTTGAGAATTTGCTGCCACCTAGAGCTAGCGCACCATTGATAAGGTCACGGTCTAGTTGGCTGAAAACTTCACGAGTAATGCTTGTGATGATTGGCACAATCATGATCGCGACAATCCAACCCGCTATGAAAGGTGACCCACCAAAGCCATTGTCTGCTGACTTGACCTGGAAAATTGGTATCCAGCCTAAGTACTTATTTAGGATTGTCGCCCACTCTGCCGCTACCGGACTGAAGACAAACAAACCCCAGAGACCGATGATGACTGAAGGAAGTGCAGCTAATAGATCAACAAGGGTTGTCGCCACCTTAGCCAAGCGTGAAGGGAGCATAAAGACGATCAGATATGCAAGTGAGACAGCCAGAGGTGTCGCAAAAATGACCCCTATCGCACCGATAAGCAGAGAGCCCCAGATCATCGGGCCAATTTGCATCACAATTGGGTCTTTTTGATTGTTCCACTCGGTTCCATAGACAAATGGAAGGCCTTGAGAAGTTAGAGCAGGGAGCGCTTGAATGAAAAGAAAAACAAGAATGAAGGCTACAAGGACGAAGGCAAAGTTGGCCGCGATGGAGGTTGTTCTAAAGAACCACTTATCCCCTGTGCTCAATGGGCCAGCAGACAGCTTGCGCCTTTCTGGCACAGACTTGCTTACAGAGGATTCGCTCATGAATGCTAGTTTGCCCATTTAGGCTTACCGAAAGTTATTGTGTCGGTTAACGGAAGGTTAACAAATCAGTTTGTTCCCCAGCGGAGCCCTGACCAGATTTGCCACATTCTCACCAACATAATGGCAATAGTTAGGCCTGCAACCCCGAGAACTACAGTTGACCAACGGGTTCTATCCACTATTGACCAAGCTACAGCAGCTGGCGGAACAATCAAGGCAGTGATGATGTATCCAAAGAATTCGACTGTGTCGCCTTTGGCCTGGTGCCCTGTTGCGACAAGCGCGATCGTTACTGCCAGTTGGACCAGCAGGAATCCCTCGACTATTGCCACCGCCCCCACGCTCCACCAAGAAGGAACTCGACCCAAAAGACCCAAAACTATGCAATAAATCCCTGCTGCTAGAGCTAAATACAATTGCGCTTGATAAGTCCACTCAAACATCAGTACCTTCTTTGCTAAACACAACAAGAGATTTCAGACTATTTGCCCCAGCACACTCAACAACAGCAACTAGCTCTCCTTCATTTAGTGCTGCAGTAAAACCCTTGACCTGCCCGGTGATTCTCTTTCCATGGCGAAGATCTATTTCATCCTGGGCAGAGATGTCAATTGTCGGCATTGTCGTTTTTGCAGCGGTAGCTAACTCCAAAATATCTACTTTGGACTCTGGTTCGAATTTGTAGACACCATCGACGTTGAACTCCCCTACGCGCGTTCTTCTGAGCGCAGTTAGATGTCCACCAACTCCTAGATCATTACCCAGGTCTCTAGCAAGGGCCCTTATGTATGTCCCGCTCGAACAATCTACGACGACATCCAGATCGATGTGATTTTGATTGAATCTGATTTCTCTAATGATTTCAAATCTAGAGACAGTAACTTCACGACTTGCTAGTTCTACTTCTTCGCCGGCTCGAACTCTTGCGTGTGCTCGCTCACCATCAACTTTGATTGCAGAGACAGAAGATGGTCTTTGCTGAATAACTCCGGTGAGAGTTGCAATTGCCGCTCTGATGTTTTCTTCAGACACTTCTTCTAGTTGGTCTTTGGTAGCAGTAGTGAGAATGTCACCTTCTCGATCATCAGTCACCGTTGCTGACCCAAGTCTGATTGTTGCTTCGTAGGTTTTATCTTTACCAACAATGAAGGTAAGCAGCTTTGTACCAGATTCAATACCCAGAACTAGTAGACCTGTTGCCATCGGATCTAAAGTCCCTGCGTGACCGACTTTTCTAGTACCAAGAAGTTTTCTCACTCGACTAACGACATCGTGACTGGTGATTCCCTCAGGCTTATCAACGAGCAACAATCCAGGGGTTACCAAGAATTACTCGTTCTCTTCGTCGATAACTTTAGGTTCTTTGTATGGGTTCTCCCCTGCAGCAAACTCAGCATCCTTAGCAAGCTTGGCAAGTTCTGCATCCCTTGCTCTTGCCTGTGCTAAAAGATCATTCATGTGCGCTGCTGTTTCTGGAACCTCATCAGAGATGAATTCGATAGTTGGAGTTAGGCGAATTGAAAGCTGTTTCCCGATTTCACCGCGAATCTTTCCACGGTGTCTTTCGATTACATCATTACTCTTTGTTCTTGCAGCAGCCTCACCAAAGAAGGTATAGAAGATCTTGGCATGAGACAGATCAGGGGTCACTCTCACATCAGTGATTGTGACAAATCCCAGATCTGGATCTTTAACTACCTTCTCAAGTGCATCTGCAGTTAGAACTTTGATTCGCTCTGCAAGACGTCTAGCGCGCGCTGCATCAACCATTAGACTCTCGGCTTCTCACGCATCTCGTAGGTCTCGATGATATCTCCAAGTTCAATCTCATTGAAACCAGCAAGTCCGATACCACACTCAAAGTCTGTCTTGACTTCGTTAGCGTCGTCCTTGAATCGCTTCAATGATTCAATCTTTAGGTTCTCTGCAAGCATTGTTCCGCCTCTTGAGATACGAGCCAAAGAGTTTCGCTTGATAGAACCAGAACGAACAATCGAACCAGCAATGGTGCCGACCTTAGATGACTTGAAGATCTCGCGAACTTCGGCAGAACCAAGTTGAGCTTCTTCGTATTCAGGCTTAAGCATTCCCTTGAGAGATTTCTCTATGTCTTCGAGAGCTGCATAAATAACTGAGTAGAAACGAACGTCAACGCCTTCGCGGTCAGCGCGTTCCTTAGCCTTGTTATCTGGCTTCACGTTGAATCCAATGATGATCGCGTTATCAACTGTTGCTAGGTTCACATCTGATTCAGTAATTGCACCAACACCACGGTGGATGATACGAAGCTGAACTGAATCATCAATCTCGATCTTCAACAATGAATCTTCAAGAGCTTCAACAGCACCTGATACGTCACCCTTGATAACCAAGTTGAGCGATTCAACCTTGCCATCTTCAAAGGCCTTGGTGAAGTCTTCCAGGCTAACGCGCTTACGAGTCTTAGCAAGTAATGCGTTACGGTCAGCAGCTTCACGCTTTTCGGCGATCTGTCTTGCTTGACGTTCATCGTCTGTAACAACAAAAGTGTCACCGGCGCGAGGAACAGACTGCAGTCCTAGAACCTGAACAGGTCTTGATGGACCTGCAGATTCAACAGCATCACCGTTCTCATCGAACATCGCACGAACACGACCGTGAGCAGCACCAGCAACAATCGAATCTCCAACACTTAGAGTTCCGGATTGAATCAACACGGTTGCAACCGAGCCACGACCCTTATCCAGGTTCGCTTCAATAGCAACACCACGTGCATCACGGTTCGGGTTGGCACGAAGATCAAGAGCAGCATCTGCGGTAAGCAGAACTGCATCTAGCAATGCTTCGATACCTGTGCCATCAAGCGCAGAAACGTCAACGAACATAACATCGCCACCGTATTCTTCAGCAACCAAGTTGAACTCGGTTAGCTGTTGACGAATCTTGGCAGGGTTAGCTCCTTCTTTATCAACCTTGTTCACTGCAACAACGATAGGAACACCAGCAGACTGCGCGTGGTTCAATGCTTCAACTGTTTGTGGCATAACCCCGTCATCGGCAGCGACAACAAGAATTGCAATGTCAGTTACCTGAGCACCACGAGCGCGCATAGCTGTGAAAGCCTCGTGACCAGGTGTGTCAATAAATGTAATCGCTCTTTCGATACCTTCGTGTGTGGTGTGAACTTGGTAAGCACCGATGTGCTGAGTAATTCCACCAGCTTCACCTGCTTGAACATTCGCATTACGAATCTTGTCAAGCAATCTAGTCTTACCGTGATCAACGTGACCCATCACAGTAACAACTGGAGCTCTGTATTCAAGTTCGTCTTCGTCTTCTTCATACTCAGTTGAAATATCTAAACCGAATGAATCGAAAAGTTCCTTCTCTTCATCTTCAGGAGAAACAACTTCAACCTTGTAACCAAGTTCAACACCAAGAATCTGGAATGTCTCTTCATCCAACGATGCAGTGGCTGTAGCCATCTGACCTAAGTGGAACAACACGGTAATCAGCTGACCAGCGTTCGCATCAATCTTGTCTGCGAAATCTTGAATTGAAGATCCTCTGCGTAAACGAATTACTGTCGTACCATCACCGCGTGGAACAACAGCTCCACCTAAGCTAGGCGCTGAACGTAATTCAAACTCTTCGCGCTTTGTTCTCTTCGACTTACGCGCTTTAGAAGCACCTCGAGATCCACCCTTACCGAACGCACCAGCTGTTCCGCCGCCGCGACCTCGACCACCAGCACCTGGACGACCACCGGGAGCTCCAAAACCTGGAGCACCACCTGGAGCACCAGCACCAGCTGGACGAGGAGTAAAACCACCTGGACGGCCAGGTCCACCAGTACCAGCTGGACGACCTGGTCCACCTGGACGAGACGAAGGACCACCGGCACCAGCTGGACGAGCAGGTCCACCTGGACGAGGAGCACCAGTGCGCGGAGCACCTGGGCGACCCATACCTTGATTTGTAGAGAAAGGATTGTTTCCTGGACGAGCCATCGGTCGAGGAATACCCATGCCCTGAGCTGCAGCAAAAGGATTGTTACCTGGACGAGGAATACCTGCAGCAGGAGCTGCAGCATCGGTCTTATCAGCAGGCTTTTCTTCCGCTGGCTTCTCTTCGGTCTTAGCTTCTTCAACTGGAGCTTCGGCTTTGGTTGCCTTCGCTTTTGCAGCTGGCTTTTCAACCTTCGGGGCTTCTTCTTTAGGCTTAGCGTTCGGGTATGCCGCACGAAGCTTGTTTGCCACCGGTGGGGCAATAGTTGACGATCCGCTCTTGACGTATTCGCCTAAATCTTTTAATTTTGCCAGTGCCTCGGCTGTTTCAATTCCGAGCTCTTTGGCTATGTCGTACACGCGTGGTAGCGCCACTTATTTCTCCTGTCTGGGACCCACCCCAGTCAGGGCAGGCTTTAGTGCTTTGAGGTTCTCATTTCGAGGTGCTCATTAGTTCTTCAACATCTTTTCGGCCTGTTCTATAAAGTTGGTTAGTTCTATTACTTGCTCGTGATCCATGTTTGCCTTCAGTGCTCTGCTGAAAGCACTGCGTTCAACAGCGGTTTCTAAGCACTTAGAGCTCAAATGTAGCCAAGAGCCTCGACCTGACAGACTTTTTTGAGTGTCTATTTTCAAGAAACCTTGAGAATTGACGATTCTTATGAGATCTGCCCGATTGCCACGCTGGCGACAGCCAACGCAAGTTCTAACTTGATACATTCTAACGCCTAGTCGCTTTAAAAGCAGTAGCCCTTAGATAAACAGGCTAAAGGCTGCTTTTATTCTTCATCTCCCATGTCATCTGACATGATGTCAATTTTGGCACCGGTGAGTTTGCTGGCCAGACGGGAATTCTGCCCTTCCTTACCAATAGCAAGGGAAAGCTGGTATTCAGGCACCAAAACACGAACCTTAGGTCTTTCGTCCTTAGGCGCGTCCTTCTCATTCACAATAAACGATGCTGAAACCTTAGCTGGTGAGAGCGCTTGAGCCACAAACTTAGCAATGTCATCCGAATAGTCCACGATATCGATCTTTTCGTCGTTCAATTCGGCAGTTACCGCACGAACTCGCTGACCTAGTTCACCAATACAAGCACCTTTGGCGTTTAAGCCAGGAACTGAAGTTCTAACTGCAATCTTGGTTCGCTGCCCTGCTTCTCGAGCAACCTGAACAATTTCAACCTGTCCACTGGCAATTTCTGGAACTTCAAGCGCGAAAAGCTTCCGGATAAGGCTCGGATGGGTTCTAGAAACGTTGATCTGAACCTGACCGCGAACATTCTTATCCACTTTGGTGATGTAAAAACGCATTCTCTTGCCATGTGAGTAGTCCTCCCCTGGCACCTGCTCTTCAGGTGGCAAGATGGCTTCAGCTTCGCCAATCTTGACATAAACCATGTATGCGCGAGGACCCTGCTGAATTTCACCGGCAACAATGTCTTCCACTTTGGCTTTGAATTCTCCGTAGAGACCTTCATCAGAAAGCCCTCTGATTCGCTGCGCAATAACTTGCTTAGCGGCAGCAGCTGCAATTCTTCCAAAGTTCTCTGGAGTCTTATCAACCTCAGGCACCTTAGAGCCATCTGGAAGTTCAACGATTAGTTTGTCGAATTCGTCACGTTCTTCAGTGTCTGGAACAAGAATAACCACTTTGCCAGTCTTCTGATCTAAGACAGCACGAGCAGGATCGCTGTTACCAACACTCTTGTGATAGGCAGCTTCAACTGCAGCCTCAATGATTTCAACTAGTTCGTTGAATGGGATTTCTCGATCTCGCTCGACAAGTCGAAGAGCACTTAAATCGATGTCCATGAGACGCCTCCTGGCCGCTAGTAAGTTATGCGAGCGGTGAAGAAAACTCTAAACCAGCTCGGTTACTGCCAATTCTACCTTGACTGAGCGTCTCTCGCCAGAGCGTCTATCCCAAAGGTCCACTTCACCGTTTTCTAGCCCTCTACCAACAATGACAATTTGCGGGATTCCAAGCAGTTCAGCATCAGAGAACTTCACTCCTGGGCTTACCTTTAGACGGTCATCCAGCAACACTGACTTGCCCTTAGCCTGCAGTTCAAGTGCTAGCTTTTCAGCAGTTTCATAGATGACATCATCTTTACCAGCGGCAACAACATGGATATCAACAGGAGACACTGCTGCTGGCCAGATGAGGCCCTTCTCATCGTTGTTAGCTTCGGCAAGAACAGCAACAATTCTGGTAACACCGATCCCATAGGAACCCATCGTTACTGTTACAAGCTTTCCATTTTCATCTAAAACTTTGAGATCCAGTGCTTCGGCATACTTCTTACCCAATTGGAATACGTGACCAATTTCAATGCCGCGTGCTAATTCAAGTGGTCCACTACCATCAGGTGCTGGATCCCCCGCTTGAATATCAGCTAGGTCTGCAATGCCATCGGCAGTAAAGTCGCGACCTGCTACCAAATTGAAAACGTGCTTATCTTTCTCGTTTGCTCCAGCGACCCAAGTGGTTCCATCAACAACTCTTGGATCTAGCAAATAGCGAATCTTTGATTCACCCTTTTCACCTAAGAAAGCTTTGCCGTTTTTTACCGGACCAATGAAGCCCTTTAGCAATTCAGGATGTTTAGCAAAATCCTCATCATTTGCAGGTTCAACATCGAAACCAGCGAAAACAATTTCAGCACGCTTTGGTTCCATGTCACGATCACCCGGCAGTCCAACCACAACAAGGGAACGTTTATGCTTCACATCGGTTATTGCTAACACGATGTGTTTCAAAGTTGAACCAGCAGTTATTTCAGGCATGCCAAGAGATGTTTGAGCAAACTCAACAACTGCTGCAATTGAAGTTGTGTTTGGGGTTTGTTTAACTTCAGCTGCCGCTTTGCCTTCAATTGATAGCGGCGCTGGTGCTGAAATAGTGACGGCCTCAACGTTCGCTGCATATCCTCCCGCTGAACGAACAAAAGTATCTTCACCAATTGGTGAAGGAGAAAGGAACTCTTCGCTCGCAGAGCCACCCATCGCTCCTGCATCAGCTTTCACAATGACATACTCAATGCTCAAACGAGTAAAGATTCTCTCGTATGCATCACGCTGAGCGTGATACGAACGAACTAAACCTTCGTTTGTCACATCAAATGAATAAGCATCTTTCATTACAAACTCGCGGCCACGAAGTAGCCCTGCACGAGGACGTGCCTCATCGCGATACTTGTTCTGGATTTGATAGAGAGTGAGAGGAAGATCTTTATAACTTGAGTAGAGATCCTTTACTAGAAGAGTGAACATCTCTTCATGAGTGGGAGCGAGCAAGTAATCTGCCTTCTTGCGATCTTGTAAGCGGAAAAGATTGTCGCCGTACTCAGTCCAACGACCGGTTACCTCAAATGGTTCCCTAGGAAGTAATGCAGGGAAAAAGACTTCTTGAGCCCCAGCATTAGCCATCTCTTCGCGAACTATCTGCTCAACCTTCGCTTTTACTGCTAGCCCTAGCGGCAACCAGGTATAAATACCAGGTGCGGCTCTTCTGATGTATCCAGCACGAACAAGTAGTTTGTGGCTATCTACTTCAGCCTCAGCTGGGTCTTCTCGAAGAGTGCGCAAAAACAGTTGCGACATGCGAAGCATCATTGGTTAATCTTTCTTAGCTACTACGACTTTAGGAGATCCGACAAGAGCTGGATCCATCTCTGCAGCTAGGCGATTTGCCTCTTCAATCAAAGTCGCAACGATTTCGCTCTCAGGGACAGTCTTAATAACTTCACCCTTCACAAAAATCTGTCCCTTGCCGTTACCAGAAGCAACACCAAGATCAGCCTCACGCGCTTCACCTGGACCGTTAACTACACAACCCATAACAGCAACACGAAGTGGAACAGTCATGTGCTCCAATCCAGCGGTAACATCTTCTGCCAACTTGTAAACATCGACCTGTGCTCGACCACATGAAGGACAAGAAACAATTTCAAATTTTCTTGGACGTAAGTTTAGAGATTCTAGAATCTTTGAACCAACTTTGATTTCCTCAACAGGTGGAGCGGAAAGTGAAACTCGAATCGTGTCTCCGATACCTTTACTTAGCAACGCACCAAATGCGACAGCAGATTTGATTGTTCCTTGGAAAGCAGGGCCGGCTTCAGTTACACCTAGGTGTAAAGGCCAGTCACCACGCTCAGCGAGAAGTTCATATGCACGAACCATGACAACTGGATCATTGTGCTTAACAGAAATCTTGAAGTCGTGAAAATCATGTTCCTCAAACAAAGAAGCTTCCCAAACAGCAGATTCGACTAGTGCCTCTGCAGTTGGCTTGCCGTACTTTTGCAAAAGTCTTGGGTCAAGGGATCCAGCATTGACACCAATGCGGATGGATACTCCTGCATCCTTGGCTGCCTTCGCAATTTCACCCACTTTGTCATCGAACTGGCGAATGTTGCCTGGGTTAACTCGAACAGCACCACAACCAGCATCAATAGCCTGAAAAACATATTTAGGTTGGAAGTGAATGTCGGCAATAACAGGAATCTGAGATTTCTTGGCAATTATTCGAAGAACGTCAGCATCGTCCTGGCTTGGACATGCAACACGAACAATGTCACAACCAGATGCTGTTAGTTCGGCAATCTGCTGCAGCGTTCCGTTAATGTCGGTCGTTGGAGTGGTGGTCATCGACTGGACAGAAATAGGAGCGTCGCCACCAACAGCCACATTTCCCACCATAATCTGGCGAGTCTTTCGTCTAGGTGTTAGCACCGGAGGAGCACTTGGAAGGCCCAGGTTTATTGCTGGCACTTGTAACCACTGCTTTCTGACGCTCATTGGCGTCTGTATTGCTACAAGTCTAAACGCCTATCAACCATGAAGCTCTGAAGGCTAGAACTGAAGAGGGTTTGCTATGTCTCTAATGACTAGAACCACAGTCAAAGCCAAGAGCAGAACTGCCACAAAGTAAGCCACCGGCATCATCTGGCCGGTATCGACTGGTCTCTCCCATTTTTTGCCTCTGAGCTTCCAGACTCTGCGCTTAATTGATTCATAAACTGCTCCAGCAATGTGACCACCATCTAATGGCACAAGCGGGATCATATTGAACACGAACAGAGCCACGTTCAATGACATGATCATCGCAAGTTCCGAAAGAACCTTATCTTCGATGCTTAGGTCCTGATTACTTGCCAATTCTCCAGAGAATTGCCCCAGTCCAACGATGGAGATAGCTCCGTCCATGTTTCTTGGCGAACCGGGTGCAATTTCAGCGAAGGCTGAGATGGCTTGAGCGGGCAGTTGAATAATCAACTGTGCCGTGCCAGTGAGCATCGTGCCCAGTTGTGTCATAGCTTGTATGGGATTCTGCTGGACCCTTATGGCTTCAAGACGAACTCCCAGGTATGGCTTGTGAACATCACCTATGTTCAACATCACAGGAGTAATACTCAGAGTCAATGTTTGACCATTTCTCAAAACATCGATGGAAGTAACTTTGTTGACTGAATCTTTAAGAAGTGGCTCAACCTCCGACCAGCTCTTCACTACCTGTCCGTCGAAACTTGTGATCTTATCCCCCGCTTTTATGCCAGCCATCGCTGAAGGTGATAGTAGACCGATTGCATCGCAATTTGGATTAGCTTCAGTTGGAACACAAGAGACAACTTCATTTACTGAAGTACTGCGCTCATAGGAGCCGTAGCCGCAAAACAAAACAAGAGTCAAAACAACTGAGATGAGGAGGTTTGCGAATGGACCACCAAACATCACAATTAGTTTTTGCCAAGGTTTTAACCGATAGAAAGATCTAGCATCGTCCTCTGCAGAGAGCGCTACCTCTTCGGTAGGTTGAGCAAATGAAGTAAGTCTCTGCCATACGTTCTTTCTTTTGCTAAGCACGATCGATGGTGGCACCATGCCAACCATCTGAATATATCCACCTAGTGGAATTGCTTTGATACCGTATTCGGTCTCTCCTCTTTTGCGAGAGAAAATCGTTGGACCAAAACCAATCATGTACTTGGTTACTTTGACACCAAATTTCTTTGCTGGCCAAAGGTGTCCAATTTCATGAAGTCCAATGGAAATGACTAAACCCAATAACAGAAACAACCAGCCACTAATTACATAAATGAGATCCATGCACCAAACCTAACTCTGCTATCTGACATTTCGCTGTCAAAAGTTATTGGCAATCAAGTTATCTGCAACGGAACGAGCCCACTGTTCAGCTTCCAGCACGCTATCCAATGTGAGTTGCTTACTTGATTCATGCTTTTGAATAACTTGGTCAATCAAATCAACAATTGCAGTGAAACTTATCTTTCCGTCATGGAAGGCATCAACTGCCTGTTCGTTTGCAGCGTTATAAACAGCTGGATAGGTTAGACCAGCAGAGCCGACTTGACGAGCAAATTTTACTGCTTTGAAGACTTCTTCATCAAGGGGTTCAAAGTTCCAGGTGTGTGCTTTAGTGAAATCGACAGCTGGTGAAACATTTTCAATTCGCTCAGGCCAAGTCATACCCAGTGCAATTGGAAGTTTCATATCAGGTGGTGAGCATTGTGCTAGCACTGATCCGTCAACAAACTGCACCATTGAATGAACAACAGATTGTGGGTGAACGGTAACTTCAATTCGTTCAAATGGAATATCAAAAAGTAAGTGCGCTTCGATTAGTTCAAGACCTTTGTTGACCATGGTTGCTGAGTTAGTTGTTACAACTTTTCCCATAGTCCAAGTTGGATGTTTGAGTGCTTGCTCTGGGGTTACTTCACTTAGTTGCTTGAGCGAGAAACCTCTGAACGGTCCCCCAGATGCAGTGAGAATCAGTTTGGCAACTTCGCTCTTAGTTCCACCTAATAGACATTGAGCAAGCGCTGAGTGTTCTGAATCGACAGGAACTATCTGACCTGGTTTCGCTAATGAGGTAACTAACGCTCCACCAACAATTAGAGACTCTTTGTTAGCTAACGCCAAACGCTTACCTGATCGAAGTGTTGCCAAAGTTGGTGCTAAACCAATCGAACCTGTTATTCCGTTTATAACGACATCGGCATCGATATCTTCAACCAGTTTGGTGGCAGCTGCTGCACCAATTACAGCTTGACTGGAAGGAACATTGAACTTGAGCGCTTGAGCACTTATTAAGTCTTTATTCGTGTTGGCAGCTAAGCCGACAACCTGAAACTTATCTGGGTTCTGCTCAATAATCTCTAAGGCCTGGGTTCCAATAGAGCCCGTGCTTCCTAGGATGATTATTCTTCTCATAGTTCCATCTTGCCACCTCTAATGAACCCTTACGAATAAAGGCATTCAGCGATTTAAAAGGACCGTGAGTAGAATAGGCCTATGACGATTGAACAAAAACGTAACCTTGTCACTTCGATTCCTGGGCCAAAATCTCAGGCCCTCCATCAAAACCGACTAGAACATGTCGGACATGGAGTTGGAACCACTCTTCCGGTATACATTGACTCAGCCCATGGCGCGATCCTGGTTGATGTTGATGGCAACTCCTTCATCGATCTCGGCTCTGGTATCGGTGTTACTACTATTGGACACACCAACGAAGGTGTTGTCAAAGCAGTTTCTGAGCAGGTAGCAAAGCTTACCCACACACTGTTCACCGTTACCCCTTATGTTCCGTACGTTGAAGTATGTGAAATTCTGAACGCTCACATGCCTGGTAATTTCAAAAAGCGATCTGCGTTATTTAACTCCGGCGCAGAAGCTGTTGAAAATGCCATCAAGCTAGCTCGTAAATTTACCGGTCGTAATGAAATTGCAGTTTTTGATCACGCTTACCATGGCCGTACCAACCTAACTATGGCTATGAACTTCAAGAACATGCCTTATGCAGATGGCTTTGGTCCATTCGCAGGATCGGTCACTCACGTTCCAATGTCTTATCCTTTCCATGACCCAGAGGGCATGACCGGAGAAGAAGCAGCTCAGCGTGCAATCAATTACATGGAAAAGCGCATTGGTGCTAAGAACCTAGCTGCCGTTGTTATCGAACCAATTCAAGGTGAAGGTGGCTTTATTGTTCCTGCGCCTGGTTTCCTAAAGGCCCTAAGTGTTTGGACTCATGCCAATGGCATCGTTCTTGTTGCTGATGAAGTTCAAGCTGGTATGGCAAGAACTGGTAAGTGGTTTGCAACCGAACACGAAGAAGGTTTTGAACCAGACCTAATGACCATTGCTAAAGGTATCGCAGGTGGTATGCCTATTTCAGCTGTTACCGGTCGCGCAGAGATCATGGATTCATCGCATGCAGGTGGAATTGGTGGAACCTTCGGTGGCAACCCCGTTGCGGCCGCAGCAGCGGTTGCAGTGCTAAGGCAAATCGAAGCTGGTGGCGTTCTTGAAGCCGCAGTTCATATCGAGAGTGTTATGAAGCCAAGACTTATGGACATGAAATCCAAGTACGCAGTTATAGGTGAGATCCGTGGTCGTGGCGCAATGCTTGCAATCGAATTTGTCTTGCCAGGCACTAGAACTCCTAACTCTGCTGCAGTTGATGCAGTTGTCAAGCACTGCCACCAAAATGGTGTGTTAGTTCTAAACGCTGGAACCTATGGAAACGTAATTAGATTCCTACCATCTCTAGCGATCAGTGATGAGCTCATCCAAGAGGCATTAGACATCGTTGAACAAGCTGTAGCTGCGCTCTAAAAACAAAATCAAGAAAGATTCAAATGCACTCCTATGCAAACAGAGAGAAATTAGCAGAACTATTTGCAAAGGAAGTTGAACTATTCGAATCTAACCACCATAAATCCAAGGCACTCCATGCTCAAGCAATGGGTCCACTTATGGGTGGAGTCCCAATGTCTTGGATGGCTAAATGGCCTGGCCCTCACCCTGTCTATGTTCAGAGTGCCAAAGGTCCAAGGTTTACTGACGTTGATGGCATTGAATACGTTGACTTCTGTCTAGGTGATACCGGTGCAATGGTCGGGCACTCCCCTGACGCTGCTATCAAAGCTATTACTGAACAACTCGGTAAAGGTATTACCTTTATGTTGCCAACTAAAGATGCAGCAATAGTTGGTCAAACTCTAGCCGACCGCTTTGGCTTACCTAAGTGGCAATTCACCCTTACCGCCACTGATGCCAACAGACACATTTTGCGCTACGCAAGACATGTCACCGGCAGATCAAAAATTGTTGTTCACGATTACTGCTACCACGGAACAGTTGATGAAACCTTCGCCGTCCTAGATGACAATGGCAACACAGTTAGTAGAGAAAACAATATTGGGCCTCAGGTAGATCCTGCTCAGACCACAATTGTTGTTCCATTCAATGACCTTGGAGCAGCAGAGAAAGCTTTTGCGACCGGTGAGGTGGCGGCATTACTGATTGAACCAGCTATGACAAACATTGGTATCGTGCTTCCAGAGCCCGGCTATCTTGAGGGGCTTCGGGAGCTCTGCACACGTTACGACGTGATCTTGATTATTGATGAAACACACACTCTGAGCGAAGGCCCAGGTGGCATGACTGCCAGAAGACACCTTCATCCAGATGCGGTTGTGATGGGTAAGACCATTGGTGCAGGTATCCCTGCAGGTGCCTTTGGTATGACCGCAGAGCTAACAAAGAGAGTTCAAGATTCACTTCACCTGGAACACATTGACGTGGGTGGTGTTGGTGGAACCCTTGCAGGTAATGCTTTGTCAATGGCTGCAATTAGAGCAACCCTGACTGAAGTGCTAACCCCAGAAGCTTTTGTTTCAATGGAAGCGCTTTGTGATGTTTGGACTCAAGATGTGCAAAGACTGATTGACAAATACCAGGCTCCTTGGCAGGTTAGCCAACTCGGTTGCCGAGCTGAATATTCCTTTAGAGCAACGGCACCTAAGAACGGTAGAGAGGCTGCTGATGCTGATGACTTTGAGTTACAACAGTATCTTCACCTGCATGCACTAAACCGTGGAATTCTGATGACACCGTTTCACAATATGGCTTTGATGTCCCCTGCACATACCAAAGAAGATGTTGCTAGACATACTGCACACTTCGAGGAAGCTTTGCAGTCGCTTTTCGCTTAGTGAACTTTAGCTAACTTACGGCGCTTTACTTCACCGTTGATCTGAGTTGCTAGCACTATAAGAATTGCTAGTGCAAAAACAGCACAGCCAATTACGTTTGCTTCAGCTGGAACTCCTCGAGCAGCTGCAGTGTAGACATAGCGCGGGAAGGTCATGTCTGACCCCGCATTGAAATTGGTAATGATGAAATCATCGAAGCTCAACGCGAAAGATAACAGTGCAGCAGATGCGATACCAGGAAGTAGCAGTGGGAAGGTAATCTTCCAGAACACCTGTGTCGGGTTAGCGTATAGATCTCTGCCCGCTTCTTCCAAGGCAGGATCAAGGCTGGCAACACGTGCCTTAACGGTGACAACAACGAAGGAAAGACAGAACATAATGTGGGCAATGATGATTGTCCAGATGCCCTTCTGAACTCCTAGGTTGAAAAACTGTGATGCAAGGCCAGCGCCAAGAACAACTTCAGGGGTTGCCATAGGTAAGAACAAGAGCAAATTGACTGAGCTTCTGAATTTGAAGCGGTAGCGAACTAGAGCAATAGCAATCATGGTGCCAAGTCCGGTTGCAAAAATAGTGGAGATTATTCCAATAAAAACAGAATTACCAAAAGCTTCACAAACGCCTTCGCGCTGGCAAACATTGGTCCATTTATCAAAAGTAAAGCCTCGCCAAATCAAGTTAGTTTTTAGTGAATTGTTGAAAGAGAACACGAAAGTGTAAACAATCGGAATCAACAAATAGATGAACGCAAGAACCGCATAGAGCGGCAGGGTCAACTTACCTAAGCTAAAACGCATTAGAGCAGATCCTCCGTTCCAGACTTCTTCACATAAACGCTAACTAGTACCAGAATCACACCCATCAACAGAACTGACAGTGCTGATGCTGATGGGTAGTCGTTGATCTGCAGATAGTTAGATTCGATTACGTTACCGATCATCGAAGTTGATGAGGAACCTAAGAAATCTCCCGAAGCGTTAATGTAATCACCTGCTATTGGAATAAAGGTAAGTAGCGTTCCAGAAATGATTCCAGGCATTGATAAAGGCAAGGTGACTTTTCTGAACACCTTGGATGGCGATGCATAAAGATCCGAGCCAGCTTCTAAATACCTAAGGTCAAGGCGTTCCAACGATGTGTATAGCGGCAAGGTCATAAATGGAATGAAGTTGTAAGTCAGACCAAAGATAACCATGAACGGTGTTCCAACAACATACTGAGTTGGAGCTAATAGCCCGATGTCATGAAGAGATGAGACTATCCAAGATTCATTGGAGAAGATTTGCTTCCAAGCCAAAGTCCTGAGCAAGAACGAAATAAAGAAAGGAGCAATAACCAAAGTAAGCATTAGCTTTTGCAATAAAGGCCAAGGTCTAGCTTTTACACCGATGAAATATGCAAGTGGATAGGAAATCACTAGAGCTAGAACTGTTGCCGCGAGTGCATATCCAAAGGATCTAAGAATGTGTGGCAAATACTCGCTTATTACATAGAAGTAGTTGCCTATCTCAAAAGCTGGAACGTATTCGGCATAACCGCCATTTGGATCGGGGACCTCTAAAGAAACCATAATCAAAGCGAATAAAGGTGTTAGAAAGAACGCCCCAAGGTAAGCAAGTCCAGGTGCCAGAAGCGCAATGACAACCTTGCCGCTTCTAGTTGGTTTTCCTGCTGCTGGTGCGTTAGCTGAACCAAATGCCGCGAAAGCCATCTGGATTAAGCCTTTACGTTTTTTGCCGGCAGGTCTGAAAGACCGAAACTATTTTCAACATCCCAAGAAATCCAAACCTTTGCACCTACTTCTATCGGCGCAAAATGAGTCATGTTTTGAGCAAACACTGTGATGTTCCCCAGCTGAGGAACTTCAATCAGATACTGGTTGCTAACGCCGGTGAAGCGAATATCTAAAACTTCACCAGGGCCAATAACATTTTTAGCTGATGTTGCCGTTGGTTTCTTTGAGCTGAAAGTGGCTTTCTCTGGTCGGAATCCGATAGCAATCTTGCCCTTGTGCTTTTCTGCTCTGTTTTTTGGAACAGAAATCTTGTTGCCGGCAACATCGATGCTGATTGAGTTAGCTGAGGTTGATGTAACATCGCCAACCAAAAGATTTGATTGACCTAAGAACTTAGATACGAAAACAGTCTTAGGGCGATCGTAAAGAGTTTCTGGTGCACCCATCTGCTCAATGCGTCCAAGGTTCATAACCGCAACAGTGTCAGCCATGTCCATGGCTTCTTCCTGGTCATGGGTTACGTGCAAGAAGGTAAGTCCAACTTCCATCTGAATAGCTTTTAGCTCGGTCTGCATTTCACGACGCAGCTTAAGATCTAAAGCACCCAATGGTTCATCGAGAAGAAGTAGCGATGGTCGGTTCACCAAAGCTCTTGCCAATGCAACACGTTGCTGCTGTCCACCAGATAGTTGTTGTGGCTTTCTATCAGCAAGGTGGGATAACTGAACTAGGTTCAAGGCATCTTTAGCTTTAGCCAGTGGGTCTGCGACCTTGCGCTGACGAAGACCAAAGGCAACGTTTTCTAAAACAGTCATGTGTGGGAATAAGGCATACGACTGGAACACGGTGTTGACTGGACGCTCGTGAGGCTTAGTGGCGGTGATGTCTTTACCACCAATAAAAATCTTGCCCTTAGTAGGAGACTCCAGCCCTGCTACCAAACGCAGAGTTGTTGTCTTACCGCAACCGGAAGGACCAAGCAAAGCGAAAAACTCTCCTGCTGGAACATGCAAATCCAAGTTATCTATTGCTGTAAAACCAGGAAACTCTTTACGTATTTGCTTTAGCTCTAAGTCAGCGCCACGGGCAACAAACTCTTTTGCCACTACGCGCCAAGCTTGATCTGCTGGAACGCCTTGGTGAAGCTCTGCTCTTCCTTGCTATCAAGAGCTCTGAAACCCTGAGTCTTTGACAAGAAAGCTTCTGAAGGGAAAATCAATTCGTTGTCAGCCAAAGCTGGGTCCAACTTCATTGCCTCTTCCTTAGCTCCAACAACAGGTGTGATGTAGTTCACGTAAGCAGCTAGAACCGCAGCGTTGTATGGGTCGTAGTAGAAGTTCATAAGCTTCTCAGCGTTCTTCTTGTGAGTTGCACCCATAGGAATAACAAAACAGTCAGCAGAAATAGTTCCGCCTGATTCAGGAAGAATGAAACCAAAGCGGTCATAACCGGCTTCAGCGTTTAGCTGAATGATGTCTCCCGACCAAGCAATGGCAATAATGGTGTCACCATTTACCAAGTCGTCCTTGTAGCTGTTGCCCTTGATGCGAGCAATCTGTCCATCAGAAACCTTTGCACCAACAACATCGATTGCATTCATGAATGCATCTGCGGTAAGGCTGTCTGCATCACCAATAGCAATACCCTGATCCATAAGTACTAGACCAACTGTGTCGCGCATTTCACTTAGAACACCAACGCGTCCCTTAAGTGCTGGGTTCCAAAGATCAGCAAGCACTGCAGGTGCAGATTTACCGGTAGCAGCTTTGTATGCTGCCTTGTCATAAGCCAAACCAGCCAAGATACCTTGGTAAGGCAATGACATGGTTCGCTGAGGGTCGTAAGCCTCACCTAGATAAGCCGGTTGAACATTTTTCTTATTTGGTAGTTCAGCATCATCAAATCTCTGAACGTAACCCTGGTTAATCCAACGAGCTGCCATCCAAGAAGTTGGGCAAGTGAGATCTGCACCAATGTCTTGACCAAGTGCGAGCTGGTCCTTAACTTTTCCATAGTAGGAATCGTTGTCATCGTAATCTTCACGATAAGTAACGGTGACTCCAGTTTCGCTCTGGAACTTTTCAAGAGTTGGGTAGTTACCCTTGTCATCGACATCGATGTATAGCGACCAGTTACTCCAAATAACACTTGGGTCTGAATCACTAACATCTTTAGCTGGGGTGAGTTCTGTTTTTCCGCCTGGCGCACAAGCTGCAAGCAAAGCTGCAGCTCCGGTAGCCATTGCTCCACCGAGTACTGCTCGGCGAGTAACTTTATGGGCTAAAGCGGCTTTAACCATTTCACGTAGTTGTGGATCTTCTGCAAGGTTTTTGTTCATAACCACTAGCTCCTAAAGGGAAGGGCCGTCAGACGGCCAGTCAACACACCGACTGCGCGAGAGAACGCATTGTTAAAAATAATGCCACACCTTAGGGCTGGGAACGGGCAAAAACCCCATATCCCCAAAAACTGGTTTTTGACCCAATCGACACCTGACAAACCAAATCCCTAGGTAACCTTGCGGTATTCTCTTAGATGGTTGTGGCAATGGTGCCTGACCCAGAGGAGAATCATGAAGATCGCTGTACCTGCAGAGATCAAAAACAACGAATTCCGCGTGGCTATTACCCCAGCGGGAGTGCATGAACTAACAGTTTCAGGGCACGAAGTCTTTATTCAAAGCAAAGCCGGCCTAGGCTCAAGCATTTCAGACGAGGATTACAAGGCTGCTGGAGCTACCATCTTGCAAGATGCAGCTAGCACCTGGGCCGCAGGAGAAATGGTGCTCAAGGTCAAAGAGCCTATTGAGAGCGAATACCAATACCTAAGACCAGGACTGGTGCTATTCACCTTCCTGCACCTTGCTGCAGATTTAGAACTCACCAAAGAGCTAATCGCCAAGCAGGTCACCTCCATTGCTTATGAAACAGTGCAAACCCCAACCCGTCAACTTCCACTTCTAGCTCCGATGAGCGAAGTCGCTGGTCGCCTATCAGCACTGGTAGGCGCTCAAACTCTGTTCGCTCAAAATGGTGGCCACGGCATCTTGCTAGGTGGAGTTCCAGGAACTAGAGCTGCCAAGGTAGTAGTTCTTGGTGGTGGAGTTGCTGGAACTAATGCCATCGCAATGGCAGTTGGACTTGGCGCAGAAGTTACAGTGCTAGATACCAACATCAACAGACTTAGAGAACTTGATGCTTTGTATCACGGCAGACTAAGAACTCTTGCTAGCAATTCGTTTGAAATTAATAGAGCAGTAACTGAAGCAGATCTCGTTATCGGTTCAGTGCTAATTCCAGGAGCAAAAGCTCCGAAGCTAGTTACCAATGCACTGGTGAAGAAAATGAAACCTGGATCAGTGCTCGTTGATATTGCTATTGACCAAGGTGGTTGTTTTGAAGATTCAAAGCCAACAACTCATGCTGACCCAACCTTCAAAGTTCACAACTCAATCTTCTACTGTGTTGCTAACATGCCAGGTGCTGTTGCTCACACTTCAACCTATGCTCTTACCAACGCGACCTTGAGTTATGCAAAGGCAATAGCAAACAAGGGTTGGCAGAGTGCTTGCAGCACTGATACAGCACTTGCACTTGGACTAAACACCCATGCTGGAAAGTTAGTTAGCGAACCCGTTGCTCAAGCACATGGTCTTGACTATTCTCCAGTTGAGTCTGTTCTGGCATAACAAGCTGCAAACAAAGATTCCTATACCAACCTCGACCTGGTGGCAGTTTTTCATTCCATTGGCTTTTAGGTAACCCCGCAGCTAGATGTTGATCTAAGTTTCCTTGCCGTAAATAGATAATGTGTTCAAACCTTCTTTGAATTGTCAAAGGCAACAAGAAATTACTTGAGAGCACGCAAACAACTTGTTTACCAGTTTGAAAAGCTTCCTCTACTTCCACTAGTGTCGGGCAATCCAAAACATGTGCATTAGCTACTGAACTAACTGCATTCCTTGCAAACCACGTTTTACCAGAACCCTGTGCACCAACAACAAGCAGATGTGAGTTTGCAAAACCTTGGAACATTAACTGATCAACTCGATGCTCACTTGGAATATCTAGGAAACCAACCACACCAGAGACAAAAGCAATACTTAGCCCTAAACCCGTTGTCCACGAATCACTCAACTCACTCCAATATTTATTCACCCCAGCAGCTGGGACACTCTCTGTCATCGGAAAATCAAAAGAGACGGTATTTGAACCCCAGATGGCAAGAGCCCTTGAGGAATTAGCATTTCCTACTCGAAGAGATGGAACCATGGCGATTAGATCGCCTGGGTCTGTAGTCCCAATCGCAAATCGCATGGTGAGGTTTGTTATGAGTGAGCGTGGGATTCCTGCAAGAGACTGACTGGTTGCAATCAAGTGCACACCTAAAGATCTGCCTCTTGCAGCTATCGACTCCAAGGTCGCCAAACTAAATTGATGAGCAGAGATGATGGCTGGTAATTCATCAGCGATTACTAGAAGCCTCGGTAATTCATCGAGTTGCTCTATTGAAGACACTCTGCGCTGAGCCAATAATCTTTCTCGTCTTTTGAGTTCCCCCGCAAGATAGAGCCAGAATCTCTCCATCCTGCCCTCATCTAAATCGGTCACCAAAGTCAGCGTTGCTGGATGCTCGGCGTAGGTTCTCAGTGCTGCTCCACCCTTGAAATCTATGAGCACTAACTGCAATGTCTTTGCAGCGGAACTGACCAGCATTGAACTGGTAATCAACTTTAGGAACTCACTTTTACCTGAACCGGTGGCACCCACTATTAGTGCATGCGGGCCATCTCGAGCGAGATCGAACTCAAGGTCAGCTGCTTCTGCAATGCCTGCCCAAAACGGCAAAAGACCGGCTTTGCTTGCTTTATAGAAACTAGAACGAAGTGCTAACCTCTTCTTTTCAACCTCACGGTCTTTAGCAAGCTTGCTGAAGTGTTCAAAGAAAATGTCACTGTATTGTTCCTTGAAGAACAAACCTGTTTTAGGCAGGACCTTATCCCCTATCGCAACTGCACCAGGACTAATCCAAATAGGTTGATCGCTGAAATCCATGTCTGGTTCACGTTTATTTCTCTTGACCAGAGCCGTCGTTAGTGTTGCCGAGAGCAGGCCCACGAATGTAAACAACGCAAACTGCCACATACCCGTAACCAGTGCCATGACCACACCTAGCACTAGGCCTGGTAACAAGACAAACCATCGCATTTAGTGATGATGCCTCAACTGAAACTTAAATAGAACTGCCCGCCCTCCTGTTGTGGAGAACGGGCAGTCTGGAATCTTGTTAGTCGCCGATGTAGCTCATGACGTGCTTGAGACGTGTGTAGTCCTCAAAGCCATACATGGATAGGTCTTTACCGTAACCTGAGTGACGGAAACCACCGTGAGGCATTTCAGCAGCTAATGGAATGTGCGTGTTGATCCAAACACAACCGAAGTTCAAGCCCTTAGCAAAGCGCATTGCCCTGGTGTGGTTGCTGGTCCAAACTGATGACGCTAGACCATACTTCACATCGTTTGCCCAACGCATAGCTTCAGCATCGTCCTTGAACTTTTGCACGGTAACTACTGGACCAAAGATTTCTCTCTGGATGTGTTCGTCGTCTTGCTTTAGCCCTGTTAGAACTGTTGCTTCGTGGAAGTAACCCTTACCAGCAATCGCCTTACCGCCGATAGCAATCGATGCGTGATCTGGAAGACGCTCAATGAAACCAGTAACCTGAGCTAACTGGTTTACGTTGTTTACTGGGCCAAACAAAATGTCATCTCTACTTGGATCTCCGGTGATGGCATTTGCTTTAACTTCTGCAGTAAGAATTGCAACGAACTCGTCATGCACACTTTCGTGCACAAGAATTCTTGTTGCAGCGGTGCAGTCTTGACCTGCATTGAAGAAACCAGCAACAACAATCTGTGCAGCTGCTTTGTGAAGATCGGCATCAGCAAAAACAATTACCGGTGCTTTTCCACCAAGTTCAAGGTGAACTCGCTTTAGGTCTAAAGCTGCGCTCTTGGCAACTTCCATACCGGCACGAACAGAACCAGTGATGGATACCATTTGAGGAATCTCGTGTTCAATCATTGCGCGACCTGAATCACGATTACCGGTGACAACATTGAATACACCTGCTGGTAAGAATTCGCTTGCGATTTCAGCAAGTAACAAAGTTGAAGCAGGAGTTGTATCTGAAGGCTTTAGAACAACAGCGTTACCTGCAGCTATGGCTGGTGCAAATTTCCAGGTAGCCATGTTCAACGGATAGTTCCATGGCGTTACTTGACCGATGACACCGATAGGTTCACGACGAATAGATGAGGTGTGATCTTTGGCATACTCAGCGGTAGCTCGTCCTTCAAGATTTCTAGCTGCACCGGCGAAGAAACGAATCTGGTCAACTGAAACCATAACTTCGTATTCAACCAAAGTGCTACGAGGCTTACCGGTGTTCTCTGATTCAACATCTGCCATCTCTTCAGCCCTTGCCTCTAGTGCATCAGCAATTCGAAATAGCGCTAGTTGACGTTCACTTGGAGTGGTCTGACTCCAGGTTTCGAAAGCCTTATCGGCTGCCTTATAGGCAAGATCGATATCAGACTCACCAGAGACCTGGGCCTTGGCGTAAACCTCGCCATTGGCTGGGTTAATTACATCTGAGGTCTCACCTGATTTAGCTGAAACATGTTGACCGTTGACAAAGTTCTTTAGTTCGCGAACTGCCATTTGAAACTCTCCTTCGAGCCTTTATTCGTAAGGAAGCGAACGTATCGCTTCTAGCCATAACACTATTACAAACCTGCATTTCAGGACCAATCCGTAGCCAAAAAGGCTCTGAAGGTGTGGAATCTATACCAAAATGGTAAATTCGCAACGAAATCAGCACCAAAAAAGGTAAAACTGTGCCAAAATCGCAGTATGTCCAGAACGGATAGAGCTAAAGCATCGACGCTTGATGAGATTTCTAAGGAGATCATCGAGCAGCTTCAGCATGACGGTCGCAAGCCTTATAGCGAGATTGCCAAGGCCGTAGGTCTCTCCGAAGCAGCTGTTCGCCAGCGTATGCAGAAACTTACTGAGTCCGGCATCATGCAGGTTGTGGCCGTTACTGACCCACTACAACTTGGCTTCTATCGTCAAGCCATGATTGGTATCCGTTGCAGTGGAGACATGACAGAACTTGCCAACAAGCTCTCTGCGATGCCAGAGGCAGACTACGTGGTTATGACCGCAGGGTCCTTCGACATTCTTGTTGAAGTCGTTGTTGAAAATGACCAAGACCTCATTGAAGTTTTGAACACCAAAATCAGATCACTTCCAGAAGTGCTATCAACAGAAACTTTTGTTTATCTAAAACTCCACAAGCAGTTCTATAACTGGGGTGTTAGATAACCAAGGTTTGGGTATCTCTTGATACTCGAAGTGGATAATCAGACGATTACCCAAAAGCGCAACACAAAACTATGTAAAGAGTGATATCAAATGGCAATCAAGGAGAGCAAAGCAAGCAAGCTTACCTCGGCACTAAAGCCAGGTAAGGCTCCGGCATCAAAGCCGGCCAAAGCAAAAGCCGACCACGCCACCCCGCTTCTTGACGCGCGTAAAGCAGGTCAAGAAGCAACCCCGGCAATGCTGCAACAAGCTGCAAAAGATAATTTATTTTTGCACTTTACTCGTCACAGTCCTTACCAGACAAATGACATTCCTATCATCGCAAAAGCTGAAGGACATCATTTCTGGGACATCAATGGCAAAAAGTACTTTGATGGAATCTCATCTCTGTTCTCTGTCAACGTAGGTCACGGTCGAGAGAGGTTGGCTGAAGCAGCAGCTAAGCAGATGAAGAAGTTAGATTACTTTCCAATCTGGTCGCACGCCCACGCTCCAGCTATTGAATTAGCAGAGCGCATACTTTCGTATGCACCTAAAAACCTAAGTCGAGTTTTCTTTACCACCGGTGGTGGCGAGGCAAACGAGACAGCTTGGAAACTAGCCAAACAGTACTTCAAGATGACTGGCAAACCGATGAAGCACAAAGTTCTAACACGAGCAGTGGCCTACCATGGCACCTCGCACGGAGCTTTGTCTTTGACAGGTATTCCTTCAATGAAGAAGATGTTTGAACCACTGGTTCCAAGCACGTTCAGAGTTCCAAACACCAACTGGTACCGCGCACAAGATGACTTCGAAAATGAAGAAGCCTTTGCGCTGTGGGCAGCAAACCGAGTAGAGGAGATGATTCTCTTCGAAGATCCAGACACTGTTGCAGCGTTCTTCATTGAACCCGTTCAGAATTCTGGTGGTTGTTTCACTTCACCGCCTTCATACTTCAAGCGAGTGAGAGAAATCTGCGATAAGTATGATGTTCTCCTAGTTGCGGATGAGACGATCGATGGTTTTGGTCGAATCGGAACTATGTTTGCCAGCGAGAAGTACGGCTTAGAACCAGACATGTTGGTCTGTGCCAAAGGTATAACCTCGGCCTATCAACCGCTGGGCGCTCTAATGATGACTGAGAAGTTATTCGAACCGTTTAAAAACGGAACCAACATCTTCTCTCACGGATACACATTCGCAGGTCACCCTGTGGCTTGTGCAGTAGCTCTAGAAAACCTAGATATCTTCGATGAGGAAGATCTAGTTGGCAACGTTGCTCGCAACGAAGCTGCTTTCAAGAAGACATTGGAGAAACTAAAGGATCTTCCAATTGTTGGCGATGTTCGTGGTGCAGGTTACTTCTACGCAATCGAACTAGTTCGCGACAAGAAAACCCGTGAATCATTCAATGATGCGGAGTCAGAGAAGCTGCTAAGACAGTTCCTCTCTCACCACATGTATGACAACGGTCTCTATTGCCGCTCCGATGACCGTGGCGACCCTGTAGTTCAATTAGCTCCACCTTTGACCATTGGTCAAAAGGAGTTCGATGAACTTGAGCAGACTCTGCGTCACTCGCTTTCCCTTGCTGGTGAATTGTTTGAATTGATGTAATTCACAAGCACTCAAAAGCCCGGTTATCCACCTAAACAATTGGATAACCGGGCTTTTGCTTTTCTTAGGTATTCTCGAAGGGTGCAGAAACCTAACTTGATAGCCTTCAGTTCGCCAATAGGCATAATCCGGGTCTTTGAATCCAATGGCAAAGTATCCGCCATAGACATCGCCGCTAAAGGTGCAAAGGCTACTAGCAATGACTCCCCCGTCCTGCAAACCGCCAAGAAAGAACTTGAGCAATACTTTGCAGGTAAGCTCACCAAGTTCACCTTCCCAGTTGATCTCAGTTCAGGAACAGAGTTCCAGAGAAACGTTTGGCGACAGATAGGTCGTATCAGTTTCGGTAAGACCAAGTCTTATGCGGATATTGCCAAATCCATCGGGAAGCCAAAGGCAGCAAGAGCTGTTGGCGGTGCAGTTGGATCAAACCCTGTGCCACTTGTTATTGGGTGTCATCGAGTTATGGGTGCCTCCGGAAAAATCACTGGTTACTCCGGTGGTAAAGGCATACCAACCAAAGAGTGGCTTCTTGAGCATGAAGGTATTCCGTCTAAGTAATGGCTGACCACGTCCATAAATATGATGATGGCCACACTAGATGCAGATGGCCAGGTAAAGATCAGCAATACATCGAATATCACGACACCGAATGGGGTGTTCCTGTCTT
Organism: uncultured Micrococcales bacterium; assembly: GCA_903832875.1. GTDB lineage: Bacteria > Actinomycetota > Actinomycetes > Actinomycetales > Microbacteriaceae > Rhodoluna. The sequence goes on from CAILDA010000008.1 coordinate 72,413, forward strand.
TGGTGACGATGAGATGTTTGAGCGAATTGCTCTTGAAGGTTTTCAAGCAGGTTTGTCTTGGATAACTATTCTGAAAAGACGTGAGGGTTTCCGCAAAGCTTTCAAGAACTTTGAAGTTACAAAAGTTGCGAAGATGACCGAGAAGGATGTCAAGCGCTTGATGCTTGATGAAGGCATAATCCGAAACAGATCAAAAATCGCTAGCACCATCAAGAACGCAAATTTAGTTTTAGAGCTTCAGAAACAAGGTCAAAGTATTAGCGATATTGTTTGGGAATTCGCTCCAGCTAAATCTAAGAGAACTCCCCCAGCATCAGCTTTTGAATGGCGCGCAACAAGTACTGAATCCGATGCGCTATCTAAACATCTGAAGAAACTAGGTTTTAGCTTTGTTGGTTCAACAACTATGTATGCATTAATGCAGGCAACCGGATTTGTAAATGACCATGCCCCAGGTTGCTTTAGAAGACCTGAACTTAAGCATTAGATATCTGCCTGTAAAGGCTGATGCCGACATCGATGGCACCCATTGCTAATGCAAGTGGTAACAAAATGGGCCAAGTGGAATTCCCGATAGAGAGAGCCGAAGCGGAAACTAGATATGCATTGTCATGGACAACTAGCTTTTCAAGGGTGTCGTAATTGTAGATATATGTGATCTTCTCAAACATAAAAGCAAAAGTTAGATAAGCAGCAATAGGCGTAGCAAAACACACTGCCGCAACACATCTAAGCGCGATTCGAAATCTTTCAAAAGTTTTGTTGATAGGTTTTGGCATTACTTTGTTCTTATCACTTCGGAGGTAATCAAATAAATAGTCTTGCCTTCAACCTCTAGACCTAAGCCAGCTTTCTTAGCAACAGCCTTTAGATGAGCAATCGTCTTTGGAGCTGTCTTAGCTCTAACAAAGGCTCCGACAAATTCTCCCTTTGCTGTTTTGTTGAAGTGATTCAAAGCCTTTCTTTGGCCATTGGAATCTTCAGCAACAACTTCAACCCAGTAGGAATCAAGATTGCCTGGGATTGGGGCTAAATCAACATAAGCCTTTGACCGCAAATCAATAATTGGGAAATCTACTAATCTTGCCCATGCTGCATCCTGATGTTCTTTCCAAACTTTCTTCAAGCTAACTTTAGGTAAAACGGTTCCAGCTGATAGTCGATACCAAGGAATTCGATCTGTGGCTGATATCAATCCGAAGAGAGCACTTTGCATCAAAACGTGAGTCCTCATCTGCTCAACTTCGTGGGGACCAAAACTTGCAACATCAATGGCTTTGTATAGAGTGCCTTCATAGCGTTGATAGGCAGGCATGGTTGGGGCGGTCTTTATCTCCAAGTTGAAGTCAATCTCCCCCAGCTGTTTTTGACTTAGCTTTAGAACTTTTGCAGCCAAGTCTCTGTTCTTGGAAAGCTTCAATAGATCCTCTAAAACAATGTCTCTTGCTTCGTTTAGTTGCCCATAGCTCAAATGAACCTGTTCAATGGTTAGGTTTGACCCACCAATTCGCTTGGTTTCACTAGGAGGTAACAATAAGAGCACTAGACAAGCCTAAACTTGTCTAATGGTCAAACTAACGAAGATATACACCCGAACCGGAGACGAAGGTCTTACCGGTCTATCCAATTTCAGCCGAGTCAGGAAAACTGACCCTCGAATCGAAGCCTATGCTGACGTCGATGAGGCTAACTCAGCCATTGGTGTGGCTGTTGCTCTTGCCAAGAACGAGTTTGATGAGGAAACTCTTGCCCTACTCCTTCAAATCCAGAATGAGCTCTTTGACCTAGGCGCAGACCTCTCTAACCCACTAAATGAGCACTATGAATACGAACCGCTTCGTGTTGATGAAGTTTGGATTGACGCTCTTGAGGCAGCTATCGACAAATACAACGCAGATCTTGAAAAACTAGACTCCTTCATCATCCCTGGTGGATCAGGACTAGCAGCAGGACTTCATCTAGCCCGAACAGTAGTTAGAAGAGCTGAGCGAGCAACCTGGCACGCAATCGAACAGCACGGCACAGAGCCAGCCAAGAAGGGTCAAACCGAGGGTGGCATTAGCCTGGCAGCTGTGAAATATCTAAACAGACTCAGCGATTTGCTATTTGTTTTAGCCCGCTACGCAAACATCAAACACGGTGGCGACGTGAAGTGGGTTCCAGCGGCTAACCGCAAAGAAGCTCCAGCTAAGCGAAGACCTGAACAGGATTAAATATATAAAGCCCCGAGTTTTCTCGGGGCTTTACTTTTTTGGTCTTTATGCCAGTTGAGCATCTCTTGCAACGATTGTCACAACATCATGTTCCATTGATAGGAAACCTTCTGCTGCTGTTGCCTTGATGGATTCCCCGGTTGGCAAGGTGATACGAACTTCACCTGAACCTAAAATGGCAAGCATTGGTTCGTGACCGGCTAGTAAACCAATCTCTCCCTCAACGGTCTTAGCAACAACCATTGTGGCTTCGCCTGACCAGACTGCACGATCGGCAGCTACTAGCTCAACTCTTAGGTTCTTATCAGCCATGATTACTTAAGCTCTGACTGGATCTTTGCCCATTGACGTTCAACATCTTCCAAGCCACCAACGTTGAAGAAGGCTTGCTCAGCTACGTTGTCGAAGTCACCATTAGCGATAGCAGTGAAGCCTTCGATGGTGTCTTTTAGAGGAACTGTTGAACCCTTCACACCGGTGAACTTTTCAGCCATGTATGTGTTCTGGGATAGGAACTGCTGGATACGACGAGCACGAGATACGGTGATCTTGTCTTCTTCGCTCAATTCTTCAACACCAAGGATTGCGATGATTTCCTGAAGTTCCTTGTTCTTCTGCAAGATCTGCTTCACTCTGGTTGCAGTCGCGTAGTGCTCTGCGCTGATAAAGCGAGGGTCCAAAATACGAGAGGTTGAAGTTAGTGGATCAACAGCTGGGTATAGACCCTTAGAAGCAATTTCACGGCTCAACTCTGTTGTTGCATCAAGGTGAGCGAATGTTGTTGCCGGGGCTGGGTCGGTGTAATCGTCAGCAGGTACGTAAATAGCCTGAAGAGATGTAATTGAGTGACCACGGGTAGAGGTAATTCTCTCCTGCAGGATACCCATCTCATCTGCAAGGTTAGGTTGGTAACCAACAGCCGAAGGCATACGACCTAGCAGCGTTGAAACCTCAGAACCTGCCTGAGTGAAACGGAAGATGTTGTCAATGAACAAAAGCACGTCTTGCTTCTGAACATCGCGGAAGTATTCCGCCATGGTTAGAGCTGACAGTGCAACACGCAAACGGGTGCCTGGTGGCTCATCCATCTGACCGAAGACCAGTGCGGTCTTATCGATAACACCTGATTCAGTCATTTCGTCGATAAGGTCGTTACCTTCACGGGTACGCTCACCAACACCAGCGAAAACAGAAACACCATCGTGGTCTTCTGCAACACGGTAAATCATTTCCTGGATAAGAACTGTCTTACCAACACCAGCACCACCGAATAGACCAATCTTTCCACCACGAACATATGGGGTTAGTAGGTCAATAACCTTGATACCGGTCTCGAACATCTCAGTCTTTGACTCAAGCTGATCGAATGAAGGTGGGTTACGGTGAATCGGCCATCTTTCGTGGACTTCAACCTTGTCGCCAGGCTTACCGTTCAGGATGTCACCGGTAACGTTGAAAACCTTACCCTTGGTCAC
>CAILDA010000009.1 GCA_903832875.1 uncultured Micrococcales bacterium
AACGTGGAGGTATTTAGCTAAAACCTTTAGTAATCCCATTTTTGTTTGCACTGGGAGTTCATTTCGATACTTGGCTAGATGGGCTTCAAGTTCTTTCAAGCCTTTATCGGCATCAACAAAGAAAGCACTGTCAAAGTATTCATAAGGCGCAAGTTCAATTGCCTTATCTTTTCCGCCTTCAAGAAAGTAGTGGTTTGCAGATTCCAAGAGGTTTAGCTGAGCTAGTAAAACTCCAAAACCAACCGAACCAATCTCTTTGTAATCAGGGTCAACACTTAGGGCTTGAACAAAAGACCTGGCTAAGACCATTTCATCTATATCGGTGGCTTTTCTGACGTAGTCAACAATGGCCTGGTCCATGTTCATGCCATGGGCTATTTGTGAGATCAAGGCTGGGTGGGCTAGTTCAGTCTTTAGCTTGGCGATTGTTTGAGACTGGGCTTTGATCGAATGTCTAGCAGCTCTAAGTTCAGTGATCTTGCCTAGGGGGATAGGGAAAGGCAGTTTGGCAAAGGTTCTCAGGTATCTGTCAAAAGATTTGGGTAAAGCCATAAAAGTAAGCCCTTTAGCCTAGGAATGGTTTGCCAGCATGAGTGTGGCTATCCCCTAGTATTTTAGCCGAGCGGGTTCTAGGAACGTTGCCAGCGATTATTGAATAAATAGAGTATTTATGCTCTAGAGCATTTATACTCTAATTATGGGAAGACAACCAAAACAAGACAGAGACCAACTGGAGAACCATGTTGAGTCCTTCAGAACTAAGCGTGAACTATCTAGACAAGAACTAGCTGATCTGGTGGGGGTTCATTACCAAACCATGAGCTACATCGAACGTGGGGAATACGCGCCAACACTTGCCTTGGCCCTAAGACTAGCCGCAGCTCTGAACTGCAAAGTAGAACAACTCTTCAAACTGAAAGTGAGCATCTAATGAAAACACCCGGGTTTTTTCTAGCTGATATGCGCAAGGCAAAGATTGAACGCCTATTGAGCGCTCCACCAAGTGGTTTTTGGATCTCAAAGGGTTATAGAAGAACGCTTTCCGTTATATCAGTCGTGGTTAGTTATTACTATCTAATTACTTTGCTTCTTCCTATTTCTATTCAAGAAATGCTACAAAATCCTCTTCGAGCCGATGACGGCGTTCTCTATTTGGACAAACTGGACGCTACTGAAAACTTTATCTACCAGCTTGGCAATGTCTTTGCTAGCCTTGGAGGCTTCTCTCCTGTGATTCTTTTGACATGTCTCCTTTTGCTCAGATCATCAATGCGCAGAATTACCTCTTTGCCAGATGAGTATCTTGACGAACTTGAAATAGTTAACCGGGACTGGGCGTTCAAAACTGGCTATTTAGTGATTAGACGAGTTGGACTAGTTTTGACCGTCATCGGATTTACTACATTATTCATTTTGTATGTAACACGTCCAAGAACTTGGGAGTGGCCAAGCCCTAAGCATCCACTCCAAGGCGTCGAGGATGCCATAGCTAGCTACTTCGGAGTCCTTACTGAAGGCGGCACTCTAGCCTTCTATTTCCAAGTCATAGCCTTGCTGACTTACGTGGCATACGCCTTCCCCATAATTCTTTTAGCTTGGAGAGAATCAAAGTTTAATGAACCTATTCCTCAAATTGAGAATCAGGTCTTCAAAGAAGCACCAGTCTTTGTGAAGGCGTACTTGAAAAGAGTCCTAATCGTTGTGGGAGGATTTATAGCCAGCATCTGCATTGGTTGGTTCGTTCCATATGCCACCTTGAATGGACTGGCTATCATGGCGATAATTTTGACAGCTTGGTTCGGAATCTACGTATATATCTGGAGCAGCATAAAGACTGTTGAAATTATCAGGGCGACCAAGAAGAAGACTTCCCTTTCAACTTTGGCTTTGACCTTCTTTGTAATAACCCAATTACTAGGCATCTCTCTAGCAACTATTTTTGCGCTCATAACAATTGTTATTCCTGGTCAGTGGAATAGGGGTGTAGGAGTAGACCCTCTAGCTGTGATTCTCCTACTCGGCGTTCTGATGATACCTGCGCAGAGCCTCTCTGTAAGTTTTGCATCAAAGTTGAGCAAAGAAAATCAGTTGAAAATTTCTGAACCTATTGCTTGATTGCGATAGTCGACCCTTCAAATGGAAAGCAAAGATTTAGTGAAAAAGCAAAACATAATCAGTGATGTTAGAAATATCAGAGTCGAACGTATCCTTGACGCTAAACAGAGTCGCGTTCTTACATCTTCTTGGATGAGGAGGTTACTGGGCTGCGTGGCATTAGTTTCAGGTATTTACTATCTGGCTACTCTGCTGATACCCAACCCTTACACCATCAGCAAAACTAAGAGAGTGTATGCGGACTATGACCTTCTAGAGAAGGACTGGCTCTATGGCTTTAGAGACACAACACAGGGGATAGCGTTAGTTCTCCTAATCTGGAGTTTTATCTTGCTTAGAGTGTCTATGCGCAGAGTTACCTCCTTACCTGATCAATACCTAGATGAATTACAAATCACAAATAGGAACTGGGCATACCAGACGGGATCCTTAGTGATTCGAAGAACTGGGCTAGGTGCCGCTCTACTTGTAGGACTAATTGCAACTTTTGGGCAGCAATTTTCAGGATTCACAGGTGGCAACGGGCCAACTCCGAAAGCATTCAGGGCCTTGGAAAGATATGTAGCAGACCTCAGTTTCCAGAACCCGTTTGGTTTCTACTTCAAATTCTTTTTACTACTAGCTTTGATCGCTTACTCTTTTCCGATGATTCTCTTAGCTTGGCGTGAGGCTAGATTTCCTGAAGCAATTTCAAAAGTTAAAGATGACGCAGAACTAAATCCAAACGCGAGCGCTGCGAACTTCTATTTTCAATCACTCAAATGGGTGGTTATAAGCATGGCTGTGTTTCTTAGTGTTGTGATGATCCCCAAAGTATATATCACGCTTGGAAATTTCGCGTTCCTTTTGATTATCCCTCTTATTTACTTATCCATTCCAGGAGCTCTATTCCTATTTGTCTGGGCTTCAGTGAGAACAGCTAAAACAATCATGTCCGTAAGAAAAGCCGGGTTCACCACTGATCAGCAGAGAAAGTGGGCTAACTATTCAACTATTTTTCTAATCTTTACTCTTGCGGCAGGATTAGTAGTTGGAACGATAATTTTTGCAACATTGGCTAGGCTTTGGGGAGAAACTGCAGGAATACCATATTTCGAGATTGCACTTATATGTGGTGTGTTGATGATCCCCGCGCAAATGATTTCCATGATTTTCTTTGCGAAGTTAGAAACCAAGTAACAGTTCGAGGTTTTAGTCATTTGTTTTGCTAGTCTCGCCTCAGGTTTATAACTATGGAGAGGTTTCAAGTGAACAGAACTAGCAAGATAGCGCTTTATGCAGCAATTATTGGTCCTGTCCAGTCTGCTTTGGGTTGGATTATTGCTGGGTCGATGTGGCCAGGTTATGACCAGGCTAAGCAAACCATTAGCGAACTAGCTTCACCTGAATCTCCAGTTAAAGAGATTATGTCTACATTCTTTGTCTTTGGTGGACTGCTTACTGTAATAGTTGCTATCTACGCAAAGAGTTTGTCAATGCCGGCAAGAGTTGCCATGTTTGTCTCCGCAATCTGCACATTTGGTCTAACTATTTTCCCTACGCCTCTTATTGGTTACTCCACAACACACAGAGTCTTCGCTATTGCTTCTTTCGCAATTTCTGCTGGCTGGCCACTCCTAGCTCTTAGAAGATCTAAGACTGCAGCTTTTGCTGTTAGACCTATTCCAACCATTGTTGGAACAACACTTCAAGCAGGTTTAGCTATTTGGTTCTTAGCTACCTGGACAGACCCAGCAGCAGTGAATGTTGGTACCTGGGAGAGAGTGGTTGCTGTTTCTCAAGCTGCATATGTGACCTGGGTAATTGTTTCTATTTACCTCAATGACCGTAAAGCTAAAGTAGCTGCACTCTAAGGTAGTGCGCAACATCATTCATAACTCGCTCATCAACTGAGTGACCAAGTCCTGAATAGGTTTTAGTAATGGCTTTGGTGTTTAGTTGTAACCAAGTGTTTAGTCTCGCTATTGCTTCTTTAGAGATTCTTTGGTCCTCTAGACCTCTGCAGTAAATGACTTTAGGTTTATTGGCTTGGAGTTTGGCATCTGTTTCTATTTCTCCAACACTCAGGAAACCGGAGAGAATAACTGTTCCAGCAATTCGTTCTGGTCTTGTTCTAAGTAATTGAGTTGCCATTAGACCACCTTGAGAAAAACCAATCAGAATGAGCTTTGTCTCTTGGGGAATGTATTCATCAACCCAATTCCAGATAGCTGCTGTGTTTTCAGCTAGATCTGAAACTAGGGGATTTAGTAAATCCTCTGCTTGATACCAGGAATATGCTCCACCTAAATCAATGGGTGCTCTAGGGCTAAACCAATCCAGTTCTGGAAGGTAAGACATTAGATCAGGTAGGTCTTTTTCATCAGCACCATAGCCGTGTAGGAATAACACCACAGGGTTGGTCTCTAATGAGGTGTTGTTTGAAATGAACTTTGTTATCGCTAATGCCATGCCTAAAGCCTAAAGTGACGACTACGATTTAACTATTATGAGTAATCTAAACCGCCCTGAAATAGAACCAATGATGGAACCAGCACCTAAGGTTCTAACCACCAAAGACATCGTTATCGGTGACGGAGCTGAGGCTCCAGCTAACTCTGTAGTGAATGTTCACTACCTCGGTGTTGACTATGAGACCGGAGAAGAATTCGATTCTTCTTGGAGTCGTGGAGAGTCAATTGAATTCCCACTCAACCGTCTGATCAAGGGATGGCAGGAAGGTATTCCTGGCATGAAGGTTGGCGGGAGAAGAATGCTTATCTGTCCACCTGAAATGGCTTACGGTCCAGCCGGTGGCGGCCATGCCCTATCTGGTCAGACTCTAGTCTTCGTAATTGACTTGCTAGGCGTTAA
>CAILDA010000010.1 GCA_903832875.1 uncultured Micrococcales bacterium
GACCTTGCTCCTTATCTTCGTGAAGATGCTTTGGTCGCAGGTAAGTCAACTGTGCCAGTTGGAACTGCAGCTAAGTTAACAGAACAACTTGCTAGCGAAACAGGCTTTGCTGCTCCGAATCTTGCTTGGAACCCAGAGTTCCTTCGTGAAGGAACAGCACTTGAAGATTCACTTAGACCAGACCGATTAGTTGCTGGTGTTACTAATGTTCGTTCAGACGAACTTTTACGACAAGTTTATGAACCAATGATTGCCTCAGGCATTCCATTCATCGTTACCGACCTAGCAACAGCAGAACTAGTGAAGGCAGCAGCCAATGCATTCCTAGCTACCAAGATCTCTTTCATAAACGCTATGGCTGAAATAGCAGAAGTCTCTGGAGCGGATGCTTCACAACTAGCTCAAGCTATTGGCTATGACGAAAGAATCGGCAATAAGTTCCTACGTAACGGTGTTGGTTTTGGTGGCGGTTGTTTACCTAAAGACATCAGAGCATTGATGGCAAGAGCTGAAGAACTAGGTGTTGGTGAATCAGTTGCTTACCTGAAGGAAATCGACAAGATCAACATCAGAAGAAGAGACCGAGTCATTGCTCTATTGAATCAAGAACTTGGATCTTTGAGTGCAAAACGCGTTTTGATTTTAGGTGCAGCTTTCAAACCAGACAGTGATGACATCAGAGATTCACCGGCATTAGAGATTGCGTTACTTGCTCATAAAGCTGGAGCAGAAGTTATTGTTCATGATCCTGTCTCGTTACCAGGTGTTTCGGTTAAGCATCCTGAACTAAAGGTGCAAGCAGATCTAGCTAAAGCTTTTGATTCAGTTGATGCTGTTGTGTTAGCGACTGAGTGGAGAGAGTACAGAGATCTCGATCCACAAACTATTAGCGCTCAGATTGCTAATAGATTGATTATTGATGGACGCAATGTTTTAGATGTTGCTAAGTGGCAACAAGCAGGATTCAGAGTGTTAGCTCTGGGTCGCACAATTCAAAACTAAGGAAACCTCATGACCACAGTCATGCATTTCATAAACGGTAAGCAAGTTGCAAATTCTTCCAAAAGAGTCGGTAATGTTTTCGACCCGGCATTAGGTCAAGTTATTCATCAGGTGTCTCTTGCTGAAACCAAGGATGCCCAAGACGCTATCAATGCAGCTTCTTCTGCTTTCCCTGCTTGGCGTGACACATCACTTACTAAGCGTCAACAAATCATGTTTAACTTCAGGGAAATCCTTAACGCTAAAAAAGAAGAGCTAGCGGCGATTGTCACTCAGGAGCATGGCAAGACTTTACCTGATGCACTAGGGGAGGTAACTAGAGGGCTTGAGGTTGTTGAGTTCGCAACAGCTATGGCATCTCACCTCAAAGGTTCTTATAGTGAATCGGTTTCAACTTCAGTTGATGTTTACTCCATCAAACAACCTTTAGGTGTTGTTGGAATTATCAGTCCCTTTAACTTCCCAGCTATGGTGCCGATGTGGTTCTTCCCAATTGCTATTGCTGCCGGTAACACTGTTGTTCTAAAGCCATCAGAGAAGAATCCATCAGCTGCTATCTGGATGGCAGAACGATTCAAAGAAGCTGGCTTACCCGACGGTGTTTTCAATGTCTTACAGGGAGACAAGGTGGCAGTTGATGAACTACTTACTAACCCTGTAGTTCAATCAATTAGTTTTGTTGGTTCAACACCTATCGCTAAGTATGTTTATGAAACCGGAACTGCTCACGGTAAGCGAGTCCAAGCACTAGGTGGAGCTAAGAATCACATGCTTGTCCTACCTGATGCAGATCTTGATTTGGTAGCTGATTCGGCTATCAACGCTGGCTTTGGTTCAGCAGGTGAGCGTTGCATGGCTATTTCAGTTGTTGTTGCAGTTGAGCCGATAGCTGATGAACTAGTTGAGAAGATCGCAACCCGTATGCGAAGCCTCAAGGTTGGCGATGGCAGACGTAACTGCGACATGGGACCCTTGGTTACCAAAGAACACCGAGACAAAGTAGCTGGATACATCGATATAGCGATAGCTGATAAGGCAACCGTTGTTATCGATGGCCGAGGAATCACCGTTGATGGCGATGCCAATGGTTTCTGGTTGGGCCCAACCCTGATTGACAATGTTTCAACCTCATCTAAGGTTTACCAGGATGAGATCTTTGGTCCTGTTCTTGCTGTTGTTCGGGTGCACTCATACAAGCAAGGTTTAGATCTAATCAACAAAGGTGCTTTTGGTAATGGAACAGCGATCTTCACCAATGATGGTGGAGCAGCTAGAAGATTCCAGAATGAAGTTGAAGTCGGCATGATTGGCATCAACGTACCTATCCCAGTTCCAGTTGCCTATTACTCTTTCGGTGGTTTCAAAAGTTCTCTCTTTGGTGACACTAAAGCTCATGGCGTTCAAGGTGTTCACTTCTTCACTAGAGAAAAGACTGTTACCAGTCGTTGGTTAGACCCTAGCCATGGTGGTATAAACCTAGGTTTCCCGCAAAACTAAATCACTGGGAATAAATCTTCACCTTTACCTGTTACTACTAGGGAAAAGAGGAGATTATATGTGGGTATTTACTAAAAATGGTTTTGTTAGTGCAGTTCGTAAAGATGAGCATCCAGAAGTTCTAACTATTAGAGCTCGTGATCGCATCTCCCTAGAAGACTTGGCTACAGTTGCCAAAGTTGAGATAGGTAAATCAACATCTGGAGATTATCCATACCGAGTCTTTGTTGCCCCTAAAGTTTTTGCTGATTGGCTATTCGCTGAAGCCATGGCTATTGATTACAACAACTACAAAAATGAAGTAGCTAGAACTAGAGGCTATGAATTTGCCGGTCCATTAAGTGATGTTTGGGCAGCGATGCATGATGTAACTGATGCTGAAGCTAACAACGGTGACACTCACCACGTTGATCCAAAGGGTTAGTTAGTCGGGCTAGAACCAAATCCAGAGACACTGTAATAGCGCACATAGTCAATAGTGAAGGTGGCTTTATTAAGCCCACTTTCAATACTTCCGCCATAGTTACCACCCATAGCTAGATTGAAAATCACATACTGCTTAGGTGGAGTTCCATTAGCACTTGGACCAAATGGCCAATAGGTAAGACCGGTGTCTGATTTCTTTACTGTCTTGACTGGTCTGCCATCGAAAGTGAAAGTAACTTCATTTGGTAACCAAAGCATTCCGTAGGTGTGGTAGCTATCAGCTAAGACTGTATTGGTCTCGATCTGACCGCTCCTATATTCGTGAACACCACCGCTGTTGGCATAGTGCACAGCTGAAGTAGTTCGACCAGGGTTATTTCCTGCGTATTCCATGATGTCTAATTCACCACAGCGCGGCCAGGCAACAGATCCGATGTTAGAACCCAATGTCCAGAACGCTGGCCAGGTTCCACCACCGGATGGCATCTTCATTCTTGCTTCGAAGTAACCGTAGGTGAAGTGTTGTTTACCAAGGCTCGTGAACTTAGCGCTGGTCCAAGTTTTATTACTTGTGCAGGTTGAATCTCCAGTTGGAGTTGAAGCAGTGATCACCATGTTGCCATCGCCATCGAGCTTGCTCGCACAGGCAGCATAAGATTCAGATTCGCCATTACCCCAACCACAACCAGCAGAAGAATTACAGCCATCGCCAATAGAAGAAGTCCAGTTACTAGAACTAGGTCCAGCTCCAGCAACACCAGTAAACTCGTCAGCCCAAAGCAAAGTTTTATCAAGGCCGGCAATTGGTGCTGTGATAACCACGCTTCTGATCTCATCAGCTGAAGCTAAGTAGTCAGCATCGCCAGCGTTGCTTGCAACTACTAGACACTCACCCATTGCCACTGCATGCAAGAAACTGTCGTTTGTAATTGTGCATTTAGTAGGGGTAGTGGTGCTGAAAGTAGTCTCTCCTCCATTAGGTAAAGCAAAGAGAGCTTGATCTTCATCACCAACAACCATGTCCTGTGGTTGACCAAAGAAAATCGAATTGTAGTAACGAACCTTCTTGGTCATAGCTCGCACTGTTACAGCAACTGAAGTCTTGGTTCTCAGTAACCCGGTAACGCTGAAGGTGTATGTGCTTTTGCTCTTTAGATTAGAGAAAGTGTAGCTGGTAGCTTTCGCGGTAAGTGTTTTTAGAATTCTTGATGAACCTGAAACCGCTGAGACTTTGATGCTGGTTACTTTGCCAGCAGGAAAAGCGCTCCAGGTTAATTTAGCTGTGTTGGTAGTGGTTGTCACCGCGACCTTACTTGCCTTAGGAACGACAGTCGCGGCATTGGCATCAAGACCAATAAGACCAACAGTTATTGCTGCAAATAGGAAGGCAGCAATAACTTTTCTATCTAATTTCAACGAGTGCCTTTACTTGTATCGAACTAGAGTGCCGTAGCCATCAAGGCTGGAATAGCGGATGTAATCAATCTGCATGGTTTTGGTATCAGTGTTGATATCCCCAGTTCGAACAGGCATGTTGTTGTTACCAATAATTTTTCCACCGATAGCTAGGTTCAAGATCGCAAACTGTGGTTTATTGAATTCCCAAGCGTTTTTCTTTAGATCTAGATTCCATGGGGATGTTTGCAAGTCAGAAGCATTGATTGTCTTATAGACGACTCCATCAACAGAGAAAGCAATGTAGTTAGGCTTCCAATCCAAACCATAGACATGCCAACCAGCAATCATGCTGGTGTTTTGACTGGTTTGTCCGCCTGGCCAATAGTTATAACCGTGCAGGGTGCCCCAGTTGGTATTAGGGATTCCCCCGTTACCCTCATGGATATCAATCTCACCACAACCAGGCCAGCCAACTTTTTGGAAGTCTTGACCCAGCATCCAGAACGCAGTCCATGTTCCAGCTGTTCCATTTGATTTGATTCTTGCTTCTAGGTGTCCATATAGGAAGCCAATTCGATCTTCGGTTGTGATTTTTCCGCTGACCCATTCACAGTTCTGCGGTGGATCATATTTCTTTCCAGTTCTTGAACTAAATGAATACCAGCAATCAAAAGGGCCTGATGCATGAGGGTTGGCAACTTGGTGTTTAGCTGTGATAAGCAGACCTTTACCACCGTCGGCACCATCCATGTTTTGAACAACGGATGAACCAGGTAAGTAATACTGACGCTCTAGGTTTCCCCAACCGGTTGCAACAGGAGTGTAAGGGTCACTTGAATTTCGTCCGTTACCAGTGACGTCATGCCA
>CAILDA010000011.1 GCA_903832875.1 uncultured Micrococcales bacterium
GGAAGCTTTGATACATCCATGATGTCGGGAGCTACATATTCAACCGATGCATTCATGCAAGCACTCGGTGACGCTTTAGCGCAGTTCTAATATCATGAGCGAAATACTGGAATTCCGTCACACTGAATTCTGCATGGGCACGGTATTTAGATTTGTTGGAAGAACTGATCTTGAAACATCGAAAGCAATTGATGAAGCTGTTGCAATACTTCATGAAGCGGACAGTATCTTCAGTCTCTATAAACCAGATTCCCCACTTAGCAAACTAGCTAGCGGTGAAACCTCTGTTACTGAATCTGTTCCTGTTGTTAGTGAGATTTGGGATCTCTGTGAAAAATGGACTGAGGAGACTGAAGGTTGGTTCACTGCCTTTACAACAGAACACACTTTTGATCCTTCAGGTGTTGTTAAAACTTGGGCTGCCAATCTTGCTGCTGAGAAACTCGAGCAACATGGAATTACAGATTTTGCTATGAATGCTGGTGGAGATATACGTCTTTCAAAAGAGATAACTCCAGGTTTTGCTTTGCGTATTGGTATTTCAACTCCAGTGACTATTGCTTCAGAAGAAGCAGGAGTTCTGACTGTTGTTGATTTGAATGGAAGTAACTATCGTGCTGTTGCTACCTCTGGAACTGCTGAACGGGGTGAGCACATTTGGAATCCAAAGACAAACTCTTGGGCTAATCAGTTGGCTCAGGTAACTGTTGTTGCTGCAGATTTAGTAACTGCAGATGTTTGGGCAACAGCGTTATTTGCGGCTGGTGATCAGGCTCTCGCTCTAGCTGAGCGTCATGGCATTCAAGCCTTGTTTGTTGACCTTGAAGGACAGCTGTCTTCAACTAAAGGTTTTACTGAACTACTTCGTCCAGTCTGATGGAGCTTGCTCTCTGCCTTTAGGTAAAGCAACCGATGAATTCCATTGCGAAACCCATGCAGGTAACTTAGGTTCTTCTCCAGGCCAACCACCTAAACGTTCATTTACTTCCGTTGGTGTTGGCGTTCCTTTAGGGGATTGTAAGAATCTAAGTTTCACAACTGCTTCTGCATAGATCTCACCTTTGACAACAAAGCGTTGACCTATAAAGAATGCTTGATCATCCCAACCAATAATCTTGGTCTCAACATTAAAGCGAAGCCAAGGTGTTAGTGATTTTCTAAAGGTTATAGTTTCTTGAACTACCACTGGGTGAATCTTTTGCTTCTTTAGTTTCTGCCAGGTGTGTGCTCGTTTCATCAAATCAAAACGAGCTAGGTCCAACAGAGTTAGATAGATTCCATTATTCATGTGTCGGAATATATCTATATCTGTTGGCCACACCATAAATTGACGAACACCAACATCAGCAACAGTCACTTTGCTTCGCCAACGCCAACTTAGATGTGCCCATAACAGGCGCAACCAAAGTTTCATCTAGTTGTGGATGCTTACCAGATTGAAACGCGCTTGGCAGGGTCAAGCCACATCGAATCTTCTTCTGTGACACCAAAGGCTTCATAGAAGGAATCAAAGTTGCTTGCTACCTGGTTACAACGGAATTCGCTAGGTGAGTGTGGGTCAGTAGCTAGACGCTGAATAGCGATTTCATCTCTTGACTTACCTCTCCAGATCAAGCCCCATGACAGGAAGAATCGCTGTTGACCGGTAAGACCATCAATAACTTCAGGCTCTGTGCCGTTCAAGCTCATCAGGTATGCCTTGTATGCAATGGTGATTCCACCAAGGTCTCCGATGTTCTCACCAATGGTTAGAGCACCATTGACTTTGAATTCATCTGAAAGACCATCAGGAGTTAGAGCGTCATACTGCTCGATGAGAATCTTGGTTCTCTCTTCGAATGCTGCTCTGTCCTCTTCGGTCCACCATGAGATGAGTGCTCCGTCGCCGTCATACTTAGATCCCTGGTCATCGAAACCGTGACCGATTTCATGTCCAATAACTCCACCGATACCACCGAAGTTAACAGCGTCATCAGCATCCAAGCTAAAGAACGGAGGCTGCAAGATAGCTGCTGGGAAAACGATTTCGTTGAAGCCAGGGTTGTAATAAGCGTTCACGGTCTGAGGAGTCATGAACCACTCTTCACGATCTAGTGGAGCACCAATCTTGGCTGCTTCTTTATCTGCTTGCCATGCTGATGAACGACGTACGTTACCGACTAGATCAGCACGATCAATAGCAAGAGAGGAGTAGTCCTTCCACTTGCTTGGGTAACCAATCTTTGGATTGAACTTAGAAAGTTTTACTAGAGCCTTCTTCTTGGTGTCTTCTGTCATCCATTCAAGGTTCTTGATCGACTCTTCGTAAGCCTTGATAAGCCACTTCACCAATTCATCCATGCGAGCTTTAGCTGCAGGTGGGAAGTGCTTTTCTACATAGATCTCACCAACAGCTTCACCGAGTGAGCCTTCAACAAGTTGAACTCCACGCTTCCAACGTGCACGCATCTCTGGCTGACCGGTAAGGGTCTTGCCATAGAAATCAAAACGAGTATTAACGAATGCATCGCTTAGGTAAGGAGCAACAGAGTTAATAACCTGCCACTGCAACCACAACTTAACTGCAGCAATGTTGCCTTCGTTGTATACAGAATCAATACCTTCAAAGAATGAAGGCATCATGACAACAGTTTCAAAAAGAATCTTTGAATCGAACTTCATACCTTCAAGATATGAAGCCCAATCGAATGTTGGCATCATGTTCTTTAGGTGATCGAAAGTAATTAGGTTGTATGTCTTCTCAGCATCGCGAGATTCAACAACGCTCCAGTGCAACTTAGACAAACCAGTTTCAAACGCCATGATGACTGCAGCGTCTCTGTCAGAATCTGCTGCTGACCAACCTGCATGCTGCAACATTGATGCGATGTATGGAACATATGCATCGCGGAACGCCGCATACTTCTCATCGTGGTAGTAAGACTCATCAGGAAGACCTAAACCACCCTGATACATGTTCACAAGATATCTCTCAGGGTTACCTGGGTCATTGTTCACATAGAAACCAAACAAACCGCTTGAACCAGTTCTTTCAAGTTCACCCATGATGCGGGTTAGCTCTGAGAAGTTAGCGTTAGCAATTCTTTCAAGGTCTGTAGCAATTGGAGCTGCACCTAGTTCATTAGCTCTAGCTTCGTCTAGGAAAGATGCATACATGTCACCGATCTGCTGGCTAACACCTGGCTTCGGGTTTGCTTGAGCATCTTCGAGGATTGCTTTAACAGCATCCTCTGAGTCATCACGGAGCTTATAGAAAGAGCCGTGAACAGCCTGATCGGCTGGGATATCCTCGTTTTTCAGCCAGTCACCATTAGCGTGTCTGAAAAGGTCGTCTTGTGGGCGTATAGCTGAGTCAAAGCCAGCTTTGTTGATTCCTTGAATGTCAGTCATGGGCTTAATCCTAGGGCTGTTTTAGTCAAGTCAATATCCTTACAATTACAAGAGTGGAACTACAAAAAATCATCCTTTACTACGGCTTCACTCCTATCAGTGACCCTGAGGCCGTCAAGCTATGGCAGCAGAATCTCTGCGAGAGCCTAGGACTAAAGGGGCGAATCCTTATTTCTAAGCATGGGATCAACGGCACCCTAGGTGGCGACATGTCTGCCCTCAAGAAATACGTAAAAACCACCAAGCAATACACCGGTTTCAAGAAGATTGACTTCAAGTGGTCCATGGGTGAAGGCAACGACTTCCCAAGACTTAGAGTGCGAGTTCGTAATGAACTAGTCGCCTTCGATGCACCTGATGCCATCACCGTCACCGAACAGGGTGTCACTAACGGTGGTAAACACCTAAAGCCAAAAGCTGTTGACCAGTTGGTAGCAGAGCGTGGCGATGAAGTTGTTTTCTTTGATGGCAGAAATGCTTTTGAAGCTGAGATTGGCCGTTTCAAGAACGCAATTATTCCCGATGTTCAAACCACCCATGACTTTGTAAAAGAGATTCAAAGCGGTAAATATGACGATATTAAAGATCGTCCTATCGTCACATACTGCACCGGTGGTGTTCGCTGTGAAATTCTGAGCGCAATCATGATTGAGAACGGTTTCAAAGAGGTTTACCAGATTGATGGTGGAATTGTTCGTTACGGTGAAAGCCAAGGCGATAGCTCGCTATGGGAAGGTTCGCTCTATGTCTTTGATGACAGATTGAACATCAACTTCACCGAAGATGCAAAGACCATCGGTAAATGCGAAAAGTGCGCTGCTCCAACATCACACTTTAGAAACTGCACGTCACTTGGCTGCAGAGATCTAATCCTGTTATGCGATGATTGCGCAGCAGTTCCTTCGAACCTAGGTTGCTCACCTAAACACACCAGAGGTAAACGTCGCCAAAGCGTTGGCTAGAACTTAAAGATGAAACCCCAGGTGTAAACACCTGGGGTTTATCTATTTAACCAGAGAGGAGAAATTACTTAGTTGGTGCTGCAACAGTGATGCTTTGTGTTGAAGCAACGCTGATTAGAGATACTTTGTATTCACCTGGGTGAGGCAAGTTCAAAGTAATGGTTTGTGATCCGGTGCCAGTGACATCAACTGTGAAGCTGTGATCTGGACGAACTGGAGCGCCAGCCGGAGGAGTTGGAGCGTTAGCTGGCTTTACTTCAGTGACAAGTAGTTGGTATGTGCCAGTTTCTGGAACATCGACAGTCACAGTCTGAGTAATTGGAGCACCGTGTCCCTTAGGGCCGTGTCCCTTGCCATGGCGTCCGTCACGATCACCTGGGCCACCAAATGTTGGAGCAGTTGGGGCTGGGGTTGGGCTAGCAACAACAGACTTGCTTGTGCTCTTAGGAGCTGGCTTGCCTGGGTTCTTGTGAGCTAAAGCTGGGGATGCAAGTAATAATGCAGAAGCTGCGATTACCGAGGTGGTAACTAGTACTGCTTTGTTCTTTAGGTTCATGGTTTCAACTTTCTGTTATTTGTAACTGGTTCAAAGATACGAAGATTTCAGATTTCAAGTCATGAAATTCAGGTTCAATCAACCTAATTAGCAGGTATCTATCAGTTTTATAGATACCTAGCCACTTATTTACTAGGTTCACCTTAAACTTGACCCAGAGCGAGTGAAGGATAAAGTTTTGAGTTTTGTAGAGAACTTTGAGCGTCGCCTTGAACGATTTGTTAATGGTGCCTTTTCTAAGGCATTTAAATCGCAGTTGCAGCCAGTTGAGATTAGTGCTGCTATCAAGGCCAAGATGGATAAAGGTGCGGCTGTTGTTGACCGTGACCGTATCCTCGCTCCCAATGCCTACTTTGTAAGGCTCTCCCAAGCAGATTTTGCAAGGCTTACGCCAATGGGTGAGCACCTGGTCTCTGAGATCACTAAGCAGGTATCTAATCACTCTAAGAAGCAGCGCTACCAATTCAGTTCTGAATTGCAGATAGCCATCGAAGCTTCTGCCTCTTTAGCCGTAGGGCAAATCCAGGTAAGCGCATCTGGTGCTAAAGCTCCTGAGGTGGCTAACGTGGCTTGGACTCCAGCGCTTGATTTTGGTGGCAAGAGATACCTGTTAGCTAAGAGTCGAACAACAGTTGGTCGAGACTCTTCAGCAGATCTAGCTGTCAATGATGCCGGTTTATCTCGAACTCACTTTGCAATTAACTGGGATGGCTCAAGCGCAACCATTGAAGACCTGGGTTCAACAAATGGCACCAAGGTTGCCGGTAGAAGTATTAAATCGCAGAGTATTTCTGCTGACACAGTTATTGAAGCTGGTCGAACCAATTTTGTTTTTAGAATCATCGCGAAGAATGTTGATGAGAATAAATGAGTGAACTAGCGCTATTTATTGTTAGAGCAGGTTTGCTGCTTGTGCTCTGGTTATTTATCCTGAGCATCATTGCAATTATTCGCGCTGATCTATTTAGTGAAAGAGTGTTATCTCGAGTAGTTGAAAAGAATTTACCTGAATCAGTTTCTTCACCAACAACAGGGCTTACTAACGTTAGTGATTTCTCAGCGGCTCCTGGTTCTGCAACTGTTGTCTCGACTATGAATGCGGTTCAAACAACTTTGGTTGTTATCGATGGACCATTGCAAGGGCTTGAGCTTGTTTTAGATAGAAAAGAAATCCGTATCGGACGAGCGCCTAACAGTGACTTTGTTATTGAAGATGATTATGTTTCATCCCAGCATGCACGTATTCAAAGAAACGATGACGGTTGGCAGATTCAAGATCTGAATTCAACTAACGGAACTTACGTTGATGGTCAGCGTATTGGGGCACCTGTAAACATAACTGCAGATATGCAGATACGTATCGGTAAGACAATCTTTGAGCTAAGAGGCTAGCCATGGCTCTCAAGGTGGTCAGCGTATCTAAAAGCGATAAAGGAAAAGTTCGTTCCAGTAACCAAGACAGTGGTTACTCAGGCGTTAACTTGTTTGTTGTTGCTGATGGTATGGGTGGCCATGCTGGCGGGGATATTGCATCTGCAATAGCAACACAGCACGTTGCAAAAGTTGACGATGTTTATGAAGATGGCGAGCTGGCTATTGGCGCACTGCTAAATGCAATGCGTGAAGCAAACGTAAAACTAACTGAAACTGTTTCTAAATTTAATTATCTTGCTGGTATGGGAACCACAATGGATGCTGTTCTCATCACTGAGAACTTAGCCAGCATCGCTCACATCGGTGACTCAAGGGTTTACTTACTTAGAAACAACGTGATGACTCAAATTACAAAAGATCACACTTTTGTTCAGAAGCTAGTCGACTCAGGAAAGATAACTGAAGAAGAAGCTCTATATCACCCACGCAGAAATGTTTTGATGCGAGTTCTGGGGGATGCAACAGAGGAACCTGAATTTGATATTCATCAATTGGAATTAGAAGCAGGCGATCGACTACTGCTTTGTTCCGATGGTTTGTGTAGCTATGTGCCAGGAGCGATCATTGAAGAGAATCTGAAGGTTACAAATCTCGATGAAGCAATTGACTTGCTAATTGATGAAGCGAAAGAATACGGAGCTCCAGATAACGTCACCGTGTTACTACTTGACGTTCGTGAATCTATTGAAACGAATGAAGTTACCCAAGGCATTACCTGGCTGGGTTCAGCTGCCAATGAAGTGGTTATCAAATCCAATAGTGCTGGTCGTATCTTGGAGATCTTTAGCCCAGTGCGCTGGTTGGAATCCTTTAGAGACTCAGCTAGTAAAGAGGAGTTCTTCTCGGAGAAGGACCCTGCTCTAGCCAAGGCAATCAACGAGTTTGGTGGCAAGGTTAGGAACTGGAAGCTCCGAGGTGCTGCCCTGTTCATCGCACTTGCAATCCTCTCTGGAGCAAGCCTCTGGGGTATTTATTCATACACCCAGAGCAGATACTACCTAGCTGTTCAAGACGGCAAGATAGCCATCTACCAGGGCATCAAAGAGTCTTTCGCTGGTTTTGGTTTCTCACATCTCTATCAGCAATCAACCGTTGAAGTTGCTAGCTTGCCTGATTTCCAACAGGAACTACTCTCAAGAACTATCTCTGCTGACAGTTTGGCTGATGCTAAGAAGAAACTAAAGCAAATAGTTGAAAGCGCTAAGAATGGCTAACCGAGTTCGAGTGATGCCTAAAAAGCGCAACCTCGAACTAATCATGTTGCTCTTTGGTTTTGGTCTCTATGCTTTTGAGTTGGCTCAGGTTCAGCTAGCAACAATATTTATTCTCAGACCGGATGCTTGGTTCTTCTGGTCTTTGCCTGTTGTTGCAGCTCTTGCGTTTCACTTCGTGCTCAGATTCAGGGCAAGTGATGCTGATCCATTGATCCTGCCAATTACTTTTCTATTGAACTCATTAGGCATAGTAATTATTTATCGTTTAGATTTGGTCAAATCTCTTTCAGCAATCGATAGGACTGTTGGTGAACGTCAGGTTATCTGGACTGTAGTTGCAATAGTTCTAGCGGCTCTTGTGCTCTTTCTAGTGAAATCACATCTGTCATTCCGCAGATACATATACATCTCAATGGCTTTAGGTGTTGTGTTACTTATCCTTCCGCTGTTACCCGTGATTGGCAAAACTGTTAGCGGAGCGCACCTTTGGGTGAACCTAGGTCCATTAAGTTTCCAGCCAGGGGAACTTGCCAAGATAGCGCTAACTATTTTCTTTGCGGGATATCTAACTTCAAGAAGAGAAGCGTTAGCTGTTGTTGGCAGAAAGACTTTAGGTTTAAGAATTCCTCCAGCTCGTGAACTAGGTCCAATAGTGTTTATTTGGTTGGCTAGCCTTGCAGTTTTGGTTTTGCAAAGAGATCTGGGAACTTCGTTACTTTATTTTGGTTTGTTCCTTGTTTTGATTTATGTTGCAACTGGAAGAGTGTTTTACGTTCTTGTCGGCCTTGTGATGTTTATCGCAGGAGCTCTCGTTGCATCAAGACTCATGAGTTATGTTGGTGGTCGACTAGATGGTTGGTTAGATCCACTTAATGAAGCTAACTATTCTGCTGTTGGTGGTTCATACCAAATAGTTCAATCAATGTTTGGTTTAGCGCACGGTGGATTATTTGGAACTGGTTTAGGTGGCGGTTTGCCATCTATTGTTCCGTTGGCTCAGAGCGATTTCATCATCTCTGCTACCGGTGAAGAACTTGGTTTAGTTGGATTGTTTGCAGTTCTTGCAATGTATATGGTTCTTGTCTCTCGTGCTCTTCGCATAGCGAACGCTCATGCTGATGATTTCAGTAAGTTACTTGCTGTTGGTTTAGGTTTTGTTATTGCTCTCCAGTGCTTCATTGTTATCGGTGGTGTGCTGCGAGTGGTTCCACTAACCGGACTTACTACCCCTTGGCTTGCCGCTGGTGGATCTTCATTAGTTGCTAACTGGATAATTGTTGCGTTACTGCTACGTCTTTCAGATACCCTTCCTAAAGCTGGGACGGTGAGCGAATGACACCTGAAATCAAAAGAGTTGCCAATGTCATTCTCTTGATGTTCTTAGCACTGTTCTTGGCCGCCAGCACTATGCAGGTGATCAACGCTGATTCACTAAATAACGATTCAAGAAATCAACGTGCTGTTTATGACGGCTATAAAACTCAACGTGGATCGATTCTGATAAACAACAAACCAATCGCTGAATCAATAAAGACAAACGATGCTTATCATTACCTGCGTCAATACACCGGAGAGCAATACAGCGCTCTGACGGGTTTCTATTCGCTGTATCAAGGTAGAAC
>CAILDA010000012.1 GCA_903832875.1 uncultured Micrococcales bacterium
AATGTGAATAGTTCCACCGGTACGGTAGCCACGAAGGCTCATCATGTTTAGGGTCTCTGGAACAACACCTTGACCTGCAAAGGCAGCATCACCGTGAATAAGAACAGGGAGTACCGGGTTCTCTTCAGGGGATTTATCCATTCGATCTAGTTTTGCTCGAACAATACCTTCAAGAACTGGGTTCACTGCCTCTAGGTGAGAAGGGTTAGCAGCTAAGTAAACCTTGGTGGTCTTACCTGTTGCAGAGGTAAAGACACCTTCGGTTCCTAGGTGATACTTAACATCGCCAGAACCTTGAACAGTCTTGGTGTCGGTGTTACCTTCAAACTCTTTGAAGACCTGACCGTAGGTCTTACCGGCAATGTTGGTAAGGATGTTTAGTCGTCCACGGTGGGCCATACCAATAGCAACTTCATCAAGAGCTGCATCAGCTGATGCCTGCAAAATAGCATCAAGAGCAGCAATGGTTGATTCACCACCTTCAAGACTGAAACGCTTCTGCCCTACGAACTTGGTTTGCAAGAAGGTTTCAAATGCTTCTGCTTCATTGAGTTTTTCAAGAATACGAAGTTGTTGTTCACGAGAAGGCTTCTGGTAAGGCTGCTCGAGTTTCTCCTGCATCCACTTACGCTCGGCTGGGTTATGAATATGCATGTATTCAACACCAACGGTGCGGCAGTAGCTGTCGCGTAAAATCTTTAGAACATCGCGAACCATCATCTTTGACTTACCGCCAAAGCCTCCGGTCTTATAGGTTCTGTCTAGGTCCCAGAGGCTAAGACCATGTGTTAACACATCGAGATCTGGGTGTGATCGTTGCTGATATTCCAGTGGGTCAATATCAGCCATTAGGTGACCGCGAACGCGGTAAGCGTTGATTAGTTCTTGAACTCTAGTCTCTTTGCTTCTTGAATCAGCATCGGTTTGTTCGAAATCTGTTGCCCAACGAATTGGTTCGTAAGGGATTCGAAGATCTGCAAATATCTCATCATAGAAACCACGCTCACCAAGAAGAAGTTCATGAATCTTTTTTAGAAATTCACCAGAACCTGCGCCTTGGATAACTCTGTGGTCGTATGTGGAAGTGAGTGTAATAATTTTGCTAACACCAAGTTTGGCTAAGTGATCTTCGCTCATTCCTTGGAATTCAGCCGGGTAATCAAGTGCTCCTGCACCAACGATGCAACCTTGACCCTTAGTAAGTCTTGGAACTGAGTGAACTGTTCCAATTCCACCAGGGTTAGTAAGCGATGCTGTTGTTCCAGCAAAGTCTTCTGCGGTTAGTTTGTTATCTCTGGCACGCTTGACTAAATCTTCATAAGCATTTAGATACTCAGCGAAGTTCAATCGTTGAGCTTTCTTGATGTTAGGAACTAGCAGGGCACGTGTGCCATCAGCTTTTGGAATATCAATCGCTAAACCAAAGTTG
This sequence comes from uncultured Micrococcales bacterium, assembly GCA_903832875.1. GTDB lineage: Bacteria > Actinomycetota > Actinomycetes > Actinomycetales > Microbacteriaceae > Rhodoluna. The sequence continues at coordinate 1,430 of CAILDA010000012.1, forward strand.
ATGTTCGCAGGTGATACCGATGCAGGTTTGCCTTCAACTTCTTCGTAGTAAACGTTCTGACTAGGGAATTCTTTTAGTGCACGGATAATGGCAAAACCTAGGACGTGCGTGAAAGAGACTTTGCCACCACGAGTTCTACCCAGGTGAGAGTTAATCACAATACGGTTATCAATCAAAAGTTTGGCTGGTATTGCTCTAACGCTGGTAGCGGTTGGAATAGTAAGAGAGGCATCCATGTTGGCAGCCAAAGTCTTAGACATACCTTTGAGAATGTTGACTTGATCTTCGGTGGCTTCATCAGATACTGCAGTTACAGATCCAAGTGCTGGAGCTTGAGCTGGAATAGGTTGAGCCTTAGCTTCAACTCTTGTTGTTTTTGCAACAAGTGGAATTGATCCGGTGGCGGCTGCTTCAACTGCTGCAGGAGCAGTAACAGGAGATACTGGCGTACCAAGTTTTATTTGGTGGTAGCGCTCAAGAATGGGTTGCCATTCTTTATCTACTGACTCCGGGTTTCCTAGCCATTGACTATACATTTCGTCGACTAACCACTCGTTAGCGCCGAATTCTTGACTAGATTGTAAGTTGTCGTCGGACAACAGATCACCTCATACTTCCGCCTGTTTACTGCCAAATAAGCCTACCTTGCCTACCCCTGTCGGGTTTTCAGCCCTGTTTATTACTGGTGCAGCCTATTAAGGCTTAGGTATGCTTATAAAGTTATGGACTCAGACCATCCCGACCCGTGCCCTGATAAGGGCGTAACCCTATGAACGAGTGGTATTTACTCGGCCTTGGGGTCTTACTCACCATAGGCACAGGTATCTTCGTTGCCAGTGAGTTCTCACTGATAAACCTTGAAAGAACTGACCTTGAAGCTCGTCAAGAGCGCGGTGAACGAGGTCTATCTGCCACCATTCGCGCTCTGAAGCGCACTAGCACTCATCTTTCCGGTGCCCAACTGGGTATCACCATAACCACCATGCTGACTGGTTTCTTAGCTGAACCATCGCTAGCCAAACTATTAGAGCCAACTCTTGAACCTTTAGGACTATCGGCTAACACTGTTCACGCAACCGCGCTTACGCTCGCACTGATTATTGCGACCTTGTTCTCAACCCTCGTTGGTGAACTAATTCCTAAGAAATTAGCTCTAACTGTTCCACTTGGAGTAAACAAAGCAGTTATTCGTTTTCAATTAATCTTTACCTGGGTTTTCGGTTGGCTTATCTGGTTGCTCAATAAAACAGGTAACGCCATGGTTAGATCTTTGGGTATCGAACCGAGAGAAGAACTAAGTTCTGCAAGAACAGCTGATGAGTTATCTTCGTTAGTTCAAAGATCAGCAAGCTTAGGTACTCTAGAGCAGAGCACAGCAGATCTAATTACCAAGACCTTAGCGTTATCACAATTAGTTGCTGCTGATGTAATGACCCCGAGAACAAAACTCACATCTTTAGACGCATCGCTTACTGTTCAAGATGTTATTGATATTTCTCATAACACCGGGTTCTCAAGATTCCCTGTCTTCACCGGCTCGACAGATGATGTGGTTGGTATTGTCCACGTCAAGGCCGCTGCCTCTGTTCCAAGAGAGAAAAGGAACTCTGTTCCAGTTACAGCTTTAATGGTTGAACCGTTTAGAGTTCCAGAAACTATCTCACTTGAGAAGTTAATGGGTGTACTTCGCTCTAAAGGGTTGCAGTTGGCAATCGTTGTTGATGAGTATGGTGGCACAGCAGGAATTGTAACTTTAGAAGATCTTGTTGAAGAACTAGTTGGTGAACTAGGCGATGAGCACGACAGAGCAAAGCTTGAAATCACCGGTGGTAAAGATAAATCATTCTCATTCCCAGGCATGTTCCGACCTGATGAACTTTTAGAGAAGCTAGCTATCAAGGTGCCTGTTGATGGTGCTTACGAAACCGTTGCTGGTTATCTGATGTCTGTCTTGGGTCGAGTCGCTGTTGTTGGCGATGAGGTAAGAGTCGAAGATGGCTTACTGAGAGTTGAGCGTATGGATGGTCGCAGAGTTGACCGAATTCGTTTCATACCGGATGAGATTCCATCAGGGGGTGAGAGTAATGACTGATGCTTGGACTGGAATATTGGCTTTCCTAGGACTGCTTATTGCTAACGGTTTCTTTGTGGCTGCCGAATTTGCTGTTTTTGCAGCTCGCCGAGCTCAGATTGAACCTCGTGCGCAAGCTGGTTCAAAGCCTGCGAAACTCACCATCAAAGGCATGGAAAATGCCAGCTTAATCTTGGCTACCTGTCAGCTTGGGGTAACCATCAGCGGATTGCTCATCCTTTTGGTTGCAGAACCTGCCATCCATGAACTTCTCAAAGCACCGCTTGGCCTATTCTCAATTGGCGATGAACTCGAGACAATTGTGTCCTTCGCTATCACCTTGGTGCTGGTTTCTTTCTTGCATGTCTTGATCGGTGAGATGGTCCCCAAGAACATCTCGTTCTCGATACCAGAGCGATCAGCTTTAGTCCTTGTTCCTATCGTTTACGGCCTAGCGATAGTGATGAAACCCGTGGTGGTTTCACTAAATGCGTTAGCTAATGGCGCGCTTCGGATATTTGGTATCAAACCAAAGAACGAAGCTAACTCCGCATACACAATTGAGCAGGTTGAAGATATTGTTCAGCACTCAACTCGTGAGGGTGTCCTCAGTGACGAGACCGGCGCTATTACCAATACTTTTGAATTCACAGACAAAAAAGTTAAAGACGTTCTAGTCCCAGTTGCTAACTTGATTACCGTTGATCTAAGCGTTACCCCAAGAGAACTAGAACAAGCTGTAGCTAAGCATGGTTTTAGTAGATATGTGGTTCTCGATGCAGTTGGTGAACTTGAGGGTTACCTACACCTCAAAGATGTGATTGACGCTGATGAAGAAGAAGCAGATCTTCCAGTGCAACGTAAGTTATTGAGAACAGTGAAATCAATTGGTGGCAGTGTTGAATTGGAAGATGCTTTAGCTCAAATGCAAAGAGATAGACAGCATCTAATGGCTAGCTACGATGATGAAGGCAAGCTAGTTGGATTATTGTTCTTAGAAGACATCTTGGAAGAACTTGTTGGTGAAGTTCAAGATGCAACTAGAAGAGATTAACTAGGGTATTTACCTCTTGAGTATTGGTTAGGCCAGTAATCAACTTCAACGCCTAGTTCATGAGCTGCACGTAGTGGCCAGTATGGATCTCTCAGTGACGCTCTGCCAATCATGATTACATCAATGTTTGTGCTTTGCAGAATCTCTTCAGCTTGTTTAGCATCTGTAATTTGACCGACAGTTGCAACAGGGGAACTAACTTCATCAGCCATCTCTTTAGCTAGCGGAACCTGGTAGCCAGGCCCGGTTGGAATCTGAACACCGAGAACAATTCCACCACTGGAGATGTCAAACAAATCTGCTCCAGCTGCTTCACACAACTTAGCTACTTCAGCACACTGCTCAAGCGTGAAACCATCGGCGCGGTAGTCAGTTGCTGAGAAGCGAACCAAGAGTGGAACATCTTCACCAACGGCAGCTCTGATGCCCGAAACTATGTCGACTAGATACTTAGCTCGATTAGCAACACTGCCACCAAACTCATCTGTTCTGTTATTGGTGATAGGGGATAAGAACTGGTGCACGAGATAGCCGTGAGCAGCATGTATTTCTAAGACATCAAAGCCAGCAGCAACAGATCGTTTAGCGGCTTGAACCCAATCATCAATAGAGTCATAGACCTCTGCTGTGGTTAGTTCTTTAGGGGTGTTATAGCCAGGGAAAGCTTCGCTAGTTGCTGATACTGGTTCCCAACCACCAACAGAGAGGCCCATCGCACCCTCTCCTGACCAGGAACGATAGATGCTTGCCTTGCGGCCAGCATGAGCTAACTGAATGGCTGAAAGAGAACCAGCCTGACGAATGAAGTTGGTTACCTCTACCCACGCAGCAGCCTGATCATCGTTCCAGATACCGGTGTCCCAAAGACTAATTCGACCATCAGGGTGAACAGCGGTTGCCTCACACATGACAAGTCCTGCACCGCCTAATGCTCTTGAACCTAGGTGCACTAAATGCCATTGACCTGGCACACCGTCCTGATGTTCACAGGAATACTGACACATTGGAGCAATCCAGATGCGGTTGCGGGAAGTTTTACCTCTGATCGAGATACTTTCGAAGAGCTTAGCCATGACACAAGCCTAACCAAGCCTTATCGCCCCTGACGCATCTTAGACTTACCAAAGAGACGAACCATTAGGAGCACTTGGTTGATAGCAAAGTTACTGGCAAGAGTTAGCCCATTGCCAAAGAAGTTCTGGTTTGTTCTAGCTATTGGATTATTGGCTCAACTAACACTTATTTGGTTAGGCACTGCTAGCGGTGATCCGCTAGGAGATGTTAGATACATCTATGACGCTTGGGTTAGCAACATGCTGCAAGGTCATTCCCTTCTTGGCATTAGAGATCCTTGGGTTTATCCATATATTGCTCAGGTGCCACTATGGATAGCGCACTGGATTTATCCGCCTGATTACATGACCGGTTGGTTGGTACTGGTTGTGAATCTAAACATGTTGCTTCTTGCTTATGTGCTGGGTTGGGGTAAGCGCATGGATAGAGCTAAAGCTGCTTGGTTCTTTATCGCCTGCGTGTTTTTGATTGGTCCCGTAGCTATCGGCAGGCTTGAAGTATTCAGCCTCGCTTTGACAGTGTTTGCAGCGGTAGCTTTCTTAGAAAAACGTGAATCAACTTCCATGCAGTTATTCAATGCCGCTACCTGGATCAAGGTGTCACCGATGGCTGCCTTGTTCTCCGGTTTTATTGTTTCTGAAAACCGTAAGAGATTTATTCTGCACATGCTCATCGGAACAGCTGCAATCCTAGGTATCGGTTTATTGCTTGGTGGCAACATGAACATGTTTAGCTTTATCACCATGCAGTCAGGTAGAGGTATTCAAGTTGAATCAACTATCGCTATCTTCTGGTTAATTCAAATACTGCTCGGTATTCCTGGCTCAAAGATTTATTACGACAATGAAATTGTCACATTCCAAATCACAGGCTTTGGGGTTACTGAGGTAGCTAACATCATGACCTTGGTTCAGTTCGGTGCATTAGCTATCACTATCTTCTTAGGCTTCAGAGCTATGCGAGCAGGAGCAGATAGAAACACTGCATTTGCTTGGATATTCTTGACGGCAACTCTAGACCTATTGGTATTCAACAAGGTTGGATCCCCTCAGTATGAACTCTGGGTTGTTGGGGCTGCCATATTTGGAATCTTGGCTAAGACTGCTAACTGGAAGTTAGTGGTTTGGATAACGGTGATTACATCTGGCTTATCCTGGTTGATCTTCCCAATTTTCTATGGCGATCTGCTGGCCAGTAATCCACTCGGTGTTTCTCTGTTAGTCCTTAGAAACCTAGGGATGATTGTGATTTTGGTTTATGCCAACATGCAGTTGACCAAGCTTGGCGCGAAGAGGGCACTTGAAAAAGGTGAAGCCGAGACTGCTAGAAGAAGTTTTTGGCAACGCTGATGACCGGTATGCCAGAAGTCTCATCCTGCCCTAATTCTCTTTGTACTGGGGTGATAATAGAAGCTGCTTTTGCGTACGAGTGTTCTATTTGCGATTATCAAGTCCCGCAGGTAGTAATACTTGAAAATGAAACTCAAGACACCCAAGACACCGAAGACACCGAAGATGAAACCGACGATTTCGGAAGCGAGTTTTCACGTAAAACTACCCAGTGCGAAAAATGCTTAGCAGGGGACAACTGTGAGAGCGTCTGGGTTCGGGAAGGCGTTTATTTATGGTTGTGCGACAGTTGCGCTATTGACTTCGACTAGAGCTATTCATTTAGCTAAACCGCGCGTAAAAGCTTAGCTAATAGTGGCCCGACTCTCTCATGTTCAATGAGGAAGCCATCGTGACCGTAACTACTTGTAATGGTGTGTAACTTGCCACCAACTAGAGGAACAGTTAGATGTTCAGCAATGAACTTCTGATTCTCGATAGGGAATAACCGATCGCTATCAATACCAATAACTAAAGTCTTTGCTTTGATTTTGCCAAGAGCTGCTTTAGCTGACTTTCTATTTCTACCAACATCATGCGAATTCATAGCTTCAACTAGGCAGATGTATGAATTGGCATCGAATCTTCTAGTGAACTTATTGCCATGGAAATCCAAATAAGAGACAACTGCGAATCTGCCACCATCACCTAGCGGGCTAACTTCAGATTGCCAGGTTCTGTCAAAGCGATCATTTAGCTCTGTTGGGGAACGATAGTTCAACAACGCCATTCTTCTTGCAAGTGCTAAGCCTGCGTGTGGACCAAGACCAGTTTTAGCGTCGTAATAGTTACCTTTAGCAAACTGTGGGTCTGCTTTAATTGCTTCAATTTGAACTGAGTTCAAAGCAATCTGGTCTGCTGAGGTAACTGCAGGTGCTGCAATAACAGCAATCCGTTGAACTCTAGTTGGGTAATCGATAGCCCACTCTAAGACGTGCATGCCGCCCATGGAGCCACCGATGATTGCATGCCAGGTCTTGATGCCAATCAGATCACTAAAGGCAACCTGTGCTGCTACCTGATCTCTAATGGTTAGGAAAGGAAATCTAGAACCGTATTCTCTTCCTGTTTTATCTAGGGAAGAAGGGCCAGTGGAACCTTGGCAACCACCGAGAATGTTAGGCACAACAACAAAGTATTTGTTGGTATCAATAGCAAGGCCAGGACCAATTAGGTC
>CAILDA010000013.1 GCA_903832875.1 uncultured Micrococcales bacterium
AACCCCTCACCTTTACAGGTGAGGGGATTTCTCATTTAAGCTATGGGTTCAACTACTAGGACTCTATGAGTATCAGCAACGCGGGTGACTATCAGTGTTAGCGAGTTAGGACCCTTAGGGGCAAGTTCTCTTCTAAGTTGCTCAGGTGTGATATCTGCTCCACGTTTCTTGATTTCAAGAATGCCCACGTTACGTTCTTTCAGGTAACTCTTTAGCTTCTTACGATCAAAGACTAGATTGTCTAAAACCTTGTATGCCTTGAGCCAAGGGGAAACTATTTGCTTATCTGCGGTTAGATATGCAATCTCGTTAGCAAAGATATGCAGATCTAGTTCTAAAGCAAGATCGCCGATCAGGTGAGAGCGTATAAGAGCAGCATCAGGTTCATAAACAAATCCACCTAGCTCACCAATAGGAGCATCTGTCCTTGCATGGTTAGGGCTAGTTATTTCGAAGGTGCCATTGGGGGTAAGTAGTAAGGCTGCTCTGGCAACGTTTGCTCTTGCTACTTTGCCGAAGTAAAGAGTCATTTCAACTAGGTCACCGTTATCAGAAACCCAAACTGCTTCGGCATCCTGGGGGATATCTTTGTGATCTAAACCAGGACCCAGTTTGACTATGGTCGGCATTAGTTTTGTTACTTCTAAAACAAAGTCAAAAGATGGGCTTAGCTCAGTCAAGTCGTATTTACGTTTAGTGAATTCTTTCTTAGGGCCATCTAGGTCTCTTCTTGCTGGGTCTATGAAAGCACCTTCATAGTTTGCTAAATCTATTTTCGTGACATCGGCTTGTTCAACGATTACCTTCTCAAAGCTGGCCAGGTTGTATGAAGCGATAGCTGCTGTTACTTCATCTAATTCAAAAGCAGAAACAGTTAGATCAAGAGATGCCATGGCAAGCGTTTCTGCTCCTATGCCGCAGCCCAAATCAGCAATGTTGGTAATGCCGGCATCTCTAAACCGGCCAGCATGGATCGCTGCCACTTTGAGTCTCGATGCTTGTTCTAAGCCTGCTTCTGTGAAATACATCAGGTTAGCAAATTCACCGAACTTAGCCTGTGCTCGTCGCCTTAGTTTGGCTTGGCTAAGGACAGTGGCAACTAAATCTGCTGAATTGCCTTTAGAGCGTAGTTTGGCAACTAGTTTCAAGACATCGGCTTTGCTATCTAAATCCCCAACTTCTGCCAACAAAGCCTGCCCTTCAGGGCTAATAAGGCTCAGAAAGCTGGAACGGTCCATTTATCAACGCTAACAGCGAAGCGTTAGCACTCTGGTTGCAGGAGTGCTAATCAAGGCTATAAACTTGACCTAGCGCTAGAGCGCTTTCCCTAAATTTCACTAAAAGAAGAGGTTCAACGTGTCGGTTTCAATTAAGCCGCTTGAAGATCGAATTGTTGTTCTGCCAGTAGAGGCAGAGCAAGTTACAGCTTCGGGTCTGGTTATCCCAGATACCGCTAAAGAGAAGCCTCAGGAGGCTGAAGTTATCGCTGTTGGCCCAGGTCGCGTCGATGACAACGGTAACCGTGTTCCACTAGACATCGCTGTTGGTGACCGAGTCATTTTCTCTAAGTACGGTGGCACAGAGCTTAAGTACAACGGTAAGGAATACCTAGTTCTTTCAGCCAGAGACGTACTAGCTGTCGTCGAGCGCTAAATCACATTTAGATAACCGAATTGGCCCCGAGGTAATCTCGGGGCTTATTCGTTTAATGGGCATAGCCTAAGGGAATAGTATTTTTAGTAACTAAAGGCAGGCTCATGGCGACAACGGATCACACTGATTATGGCGATGATGTCGTAGCAGTCCCGCTTCGCCATCCTTCACGGTGGATTTTCGGAGGCATTGCCACTGTTTTATTGCTGAGCTTCATTTGGGCGGTTTATAGCGCTAAATCGATTCAACATGAGATAGTCGCCAAGTTCCTATTTGATCCGCGCATTCTGCAGGGGATGCTGGTGACCATTTTTGTCACCGTGCTCTGTATGTTTATTGCAACGATATTGGCTACCTTACTTGCGATTATGAAACTCAGCGAAAATCCATTGCAGCGTTGGTTGGCCACCGGCTTCATTGAATTCTTTAGAGGAACCCCTTTGCTTTTGCAGATAGTGTTCTGGGGTTATTTAGGAATCATTTTCCCGCAATTAGTTTTAGGTGTTCCTTATACAGACATCGTCTGGCTAAGTGGCGACACTAGTGATCTAATCCCCGCTTTACTTGCTGGAGTGATAGCCCTCTCCTTGAACGAAGCAGCTTACTCAGCTGAAATTGTGAGAGCAGGAATCTTGGCAGTTGATTCAGGTCAGGTTGAAGCAGCTAAGTCTTTGGGTATGTCCGGTGGACAAACCATGAGAAGAATTGTTTTGCCTCAAGCTATGCGAGTAATCATTCCGCCAATGGGCAATGAATTTATTGGAATGCTCAAGAACACCTCTTTACTTCAGGTGATTGCAGTTGCTGAGCTTTACACAGCAGCAAGCACAATTTCATCAGCTAACCTAGCTCAAATCGAATTGCTTGTAGTTAGCGGTTTCTGGTACTTAGCGATGACAACTGTTCTCGGTTTTCCTCAGCGTGCTCTTGAGCGTAAATTCGGCAGAGGCTTTGCAACAGTTGGCGGTAGAGCTGCCCCTAGAGCTTTCAAGGTGGGTAGGCGCTAATGGGTCACTTAATGGTCGACGCTAGAAGTGTTCGTAAGAGCTATGGTTCAAACGAAGTTCTGCAAGGTATTTCGCTAACCGTCGAATCAGGTGAAGTGCTTTGCATCATTGGCCCTTCTGGTTCAGGTAAATCTACTTTCCTCAGATGCCTTAACCACCTGGAATCAATCAATGGTGGCCGTATCTATGTAAATGATGAATTGATGGGTTACCGTCAGTCCGGCAAAGTTTTGCATGAAATGAAACCAAAAGACATTGCTAAACAGCGTCAGGCAATTGGCATGGTCTTCCAGAGATTCAACCTCTTCCCTCACATGACTGCTCTACAGAACGTAATCGAAGCACCGATTGGTGTTGGGGGAGTAAACCCTGAGGAAGCCAAACAGCTTGGCCTTGAACTATTAGCCCAGGTAGGCCTTGCCGATAAAGGCGATCACTATCCTTCACAGCTATCTGGTGGCCAGCAACAGCGTGTCGCTATTGCCCGAGCATTAGCCATGAAGCCAAAGTTGATGTTATTTGATGAGCCAACATCAGCCCTAGATCCTGAGCTAGTTGGCGATGTTTTAGATGTCATGAAAGGCCTAGCTAAGGCGGGCATGACCATGATTGTTGTGACTCACGAGATGGGGTTCGCACGAGAAGTGGCAGACAAAGTAGTCTTCATAGATAAGGGACAGATAGTTGAGATGGGATCGCCTAAACAGGTTTTAGATAAACCTCAAGAGGCCAGAACCAAAGCTTTCCTCAACAAAGTCCTTTAGTTTTGAAGCAGAGTAAACCAACTAAGAGAGCGAGATTCAAAGTGTCTAAAAAGAAACTAGGCTTTGTCGCAGTTTTGTCGGCAGGTCTTCTAGTACTAGCTGGCTGTGCCAGCGGTCCAAACAATGGTGTGGACCAATCAAAGGTTGACAAAGCAGCTCAAGCGCTATTGCCAGCTGAATACCTTGACAAGGGTATTGATGTTGCAAGCGATATTCCTTACGAGCCATTCGAGTATGAAGATGAAAACGGCAAGCTCACTGGTTTTGACGTTGAGCTTGGTGCGCTTATCAGCCAGAAACTTGGTACCGAAGTTCGATTCAACGATGCAGTATTTGACACCATCATCGCGAACCTTGAGGCTGGAACTAACGACATCATCATTAGCTCAATGAGCGACACTGTTGAGCGTCAAGCAAAGGTTGACTTTGTTGACTACCACATCGGTGGTTCACAGATGATTGTTAACAAGGGAAACCCTGAAGGCATCACCAATCCAATGAGCCTTTGTGGCAAGACTGTAATCGTTCAGAATGGAACCATTCAGATCGACCTAGTCGGCACCATGTCAGCAAGCTGTAAGGTTTCTGGCAAGAAGCCAATCACTCTTACTACTCTTCCTGATGCTCCATCTATGGAGAACGCTCTTCGCGCTAAGCAAGGCGATGCAGTAATGATGGACTCACTAGTAGCTCAGGGTGCTGCAGCTAAGGCTGGTAACGGCGAGTACTTCGACGTTGTTTCAGACCCAGATGCACCTAACGGTTATGACGCTGGTTTCGTTGGTGTTGCAATCTTGAAGAAGGACACTGGTCTTCGCGATGCAATCCAGAAAGCAATCCAGTCACTAATCGATGACGGCCAGTACGCGGATCTTCTAGCTAAGTGGGAAATGTCATCAAATGGTGTTGTTAGCGCAAGCATCAACGGCACTAAGTAACAACTAGTTTCAACAAGAGCGGGCTGGTTATCCAGCCCGCTCTTGCTTTAACTGTTGAAAACTAAAATCAAGTTTTTCGTAATTCGTTTACTCTCTTTGAATGAGAAAGAGAATGATTGTTCTAACCGGTTTAGTCATAAGTGTTGCTGGCATCTATTTAGCAACTAGTAGTTTGGCCAAACCAATTGCACCTTCTATGCGAATAGCTGTAATGGTTTCTGATTCAGGAAATCTCTATTTTGCAGGTGTTATTCAACGAGCAGCAGCGAAATTGGCTGCAGCAGATCTAGCTGAGGCTGTGAAAGTGAATCTTGCTTTTGAAGATGCCGGCGATTCTGTATTCGAGGCTAAAAATGCGCTTGCCAGAGTCAAGGCTTTTGATGCTGATCTGTTGCTAGCTCCCATTGAATCTGATTCGGCCAAGCTAGTGGCGCAACTTACAAAAGATCAGTTTCCGATAATCGCTACCGCACCGCTAGCTGATGATGTGGATAACAAGCAGCCATTTTTTCGTTTAACTTCAAGTCACAGCCAAGACATCATCTCACTGGCGGAACTGATCTCAAGAAAGAAGCCAGCAACTGTTTTGATTGCTTATAGCAGTGATGCATATGGAAGAGATGTTATGAAATCTCTTGCCTTTGGTTTGACCTTACGTGGAGTTCAAAAGGTGCAGGTTATTGCAATTAATGATGTGTCTGCAATTAGAAAGATTCGACCAGAGGCATTGGTTGTTGCATCCTTGGAACAGTCTGTTGGATTTTTTAGTTCAATGCGAGATTGGCTGCCGCAAGTTGAACAAACATACCTAGTGCCAGGAAACCTAGCTAACTATGTTGGTTATCCATGGGCTAAAACTCTCAAAGGAACTAAAGCGATACTCCCTAAAGATGCAACAACAGCAGAGTTTAGGAATAGGCTGGCCTCCACCCTCGGCAGGCCTGCTTTATTGAGTAACCCAAAAGCACCGGTGTTTGCTTTGGCTTGGCATACCTATGAAGCAGTGCAGCTAGCTGCTCAAGCTTTTCTGGAGGCGAACTCAACTAGTCCAGAATCGCTCAGAGCTGCGCTCTTGGGTACCAAGGCCAAAGGAGAACTGAGATTTCAGAGCTCTGGCTACCAAAAGGATGTTGACTACACGGTCTTTAGTTATGGTGTTTTAGGTTCCTATGCACCCGAAGGCTCATTTAGCCCAAATTGACCCTAAGAATAGGGTGGTAAGTCAAGGTAGAATGGGCTAATCAACTCACCTGACAGGGTAAAAATGACTCAAAATGACCCATTTGGCTTTACTGGTCTGACTTATGACGATGTGTTGCTGCTACCTGGCCAGTCCGATATCGTGCCGAGTCAGGTTTTGACGAGGACTCAGGTAACCAAGCGTCTTTCAATCAACATCCCGCTCCTATCTTCAGCTATGGATACCGTTACCGAGGCAAGGCTAGCTATCGCTATTGCCCGCCAAGGTGGTTTGGGTGTTTTGCACCGTAACCTCTCCATTGAGCAGCAAGCTACCCAGGTTGATCTAGTCAAAAGATCAGAAGCTGGCATGATTACCCATCCGGTAACCACCCACCCACTTGCAACAGTCCAAGAAGTTGATGACATTTGTGGAACTTTTAGAGTTTCAGGTCTACCGGTTATTGATGAAGATGGAACACTGCTTGGAATTATCACAAACCGTGACATGAGATTTGTAAACGAAGTTCAAAAGAGCATCACCTTGGTAAAAGATGTCATGACACCTATGCCTTTGGTTACAGCTCCAGTTGGAGTCTCACCTGAGATCGCTATTTCTATCTTTGCTCAGCACCGTATTGAGAAGTTACCTTTGGTTGATGCCAACAATAAACTTCGTGGACTTATCACTATCAAAGACTTTGATAAGAGTGAGAAGTATCCACTAGCTAGCAAAGACTCTTCAGGAAGATTGCTAGTAGCGGCTGCTGTTGGTGTTGGTGACCAGGGTTGGGAAAGAGCGATGGCTCTTGTTGATGCTGGTGTTGACATTCTTATTGTTGATACTGCTCATGGCCATAACACTGCAGTACTAGATATGGTTGCCAAACTAAAGGCAGAACCAGTTGCTAAACATGTTGATGTTATCGGTGGCAATGTTGCAACTCGTGAAGGTGCAGCAGCTCTTGTTGCTGCCGGTGCCGATGGAGTTAAGGTTGGTGTTGGCCCAGGTTCTATTTGCACCACTCGTGTTATTGCTGGTGTTGGTGTTCCTCAGATCACTGCAGTTTATGAAGCATCGTTGGCTTGTAAGCCGGCAGGTGTTCCAGTTATTGCTGATGGTGGTTTGCAGTTCTCAGGAGATATTCCGAAAGCCCTTGTTGCTGGAGCAAATGCAGTGATGATTGGTTCCTTGCTTGCTGGAACTGATGAAGCACCAGGAGATATTACTTTTGTTGGTGGCAAGCAGTTCAAGACTTATCGAGGTATGGGATCTCTTGGCGCTATGCAATCACGTGGTGAAGCTAAGAGTTATTCCAAGGACCGTTACTTCCAAGACGATGTGCTTAGAGAAGACAAACTAGTTCCTGAAGGTATCGAGGGAAGAGTTCCTTACAGAGGAACAGTTGCAACAGTTGCTCATCAACTTATCGGTGGTCTTCGTGCTGCTATGGGTTATGTTGGCGCTGGAACTATCGAAGAATTACAAGCTAAAGGTAAGTTCGTAAGAATCACTCCTGCAGGACTAAAGGAATCACACCCGCACGACATTCAGATGACTGTTGAAGCCCCTAATTACAACAACCGCTAGGAGATTACTGTGAGCGAAATAGAAATTGGTCGCGGTAAGCGCGGTAACCGTAGCTG
>CAILDA010000014.1 GCA_903832875.1 uncultured Micrococcales bacterium
CATAACGAGAACGCCATCAAGATAGCTAACTGGCTAGAAAAGCATCCCCAGGTTGATTTCGTGAACTATGCAGGTATCCCTTCATCACCTGATTATGCAGCAGGTCAGAAGTATGCCCCTAAGGGCTGTGGTGCTGTGATGTCATTTGAAATAAAAGGCGGAGCTACCAAGGGTGAGAAGTTTGTTGAGTCAGTAAAACTCTTCAAGCATGTTGCCAACATCGGAGATGTGAGATCTCTACTTATCCACCCAGCTAGTACAACCCACTCTCAACTGAACCCTGCCCAACAGTTAGCCTCTGGAGTAACACCAGGACTTATCAGGCTATCCATAGGACTAGAAACAGTAGAGGATCTGATTGCTGATCTTGAACTAGGGTTTGCTGCGACTAAATAGCTCGAACAAGTGACACAAATTTGATTCAACCCCTTGAGCACATCTAGTCGATAGTTCCCTGCCAATAGAATTGCCTCAGCGAAAGGAACCCATGAGTATCCAACCGAAGATTCTTGTTATCGTTCACGACATCGATGACCACCTCAACGAGATGGCTAACCCTATTGCCGAAGCTGGCATTCTTATGAACACCTGGGATGTCCAGAATGACGGTGATGGCCTTCCTGAAATAGAAACACTCAATCAGTATTCCGGAATCATTTCTCTAGGTGCTCACGCAGGTGTATTAGAAGAAGCTGAACATCCGTGGATGAGCCACGAGCGCAAAATCATGGAGTGGGCATTAGAAACAGAGACTCCGCTACTAGGTCTTTGCTTTGGTTCCCAACTACTCGCCTCAGCTGCAGGTGCTCGAGTCTATAAAGCAGATGCAGGAGAATTTGCTTGGACAAAAGTTGACATGCTTCCAGAAGCCGCAAAGGACCCTGTAATCAGTGCTTTGGGTGAAACCGCAGACGCTTTTCAGTTTCACTATGACACTTTCGAATTGCCAGAGAACGCAGTTCTTCTTGGCGAAAGCAATGGAACCATCGAAGCATTCAGAGTGGGTTCCAGTGCTTGGGCAACTCAGTTCCACCCAGAAGTAGGTCTCTCCCAACAGTTGGCTTGGCTCAGCACTTACCGTCGTGCATTCCTTCGTGAGGGTATAGATCTCGACGAACAAATCGCCAAGTCACATGAGCTAGCAGCCAGCTACCGCAAACAGGCTTGGGATCTATCAGAAGCATTTGCGAAGCAGGTTCTTGCTTTCCATAACCGCTAGAACAAATAGCCAGCGGGCAAAATGTAAAACCCGGTCCTAGTGAGAAGGAACCGGGTCTTTAGAATCCTCTCAGATTTTACGGATTGTCTGAGGTCGAAAGTGCATCGTTTGTTTTCTCATACTGTGTCGGCTGAGCAGCCAATGCCACGATCAACATAATTAACCAACTAACCAGGAAAGACAGCCAGAAGTAAAGGTTGTAATTCAATCCTTTTTTTGCTGCATATTTGGCAATTGCCCTTGCAATAAAGAACTGAATTACAGTTGCAATAGCGATAATGATGAAAATTAAAGTAACTCCAGTCAGACGCATAAGTTCAACCCTACTACTTTGATGAAATGTAAGAAACCCCGGCCCTCGTGAGAAGGAACCGGGGTTCGTGCGCTCCCCGGGAATCGAACCCGGAACCCACTGATTAAGAGTCAGTTGCTCTGCCGATTGAGCTAGAAGCGCATTGCCTTAGGCAACGATTCTCAAGAATAGCAGTTATAGCCATGGTATTCAAAGTTGGACACTTGCTAGATTAGAGCCATGACTAACCTTACTACTGGCTCTAAAGCCCCTGCATTCAAACTATTGAACCAAGACGAGGCATCTGTATCTTTGGCTGATTTCAAAGGTAAGAAAGTTATCGTCTATTTCTACCCTGCAGCTTCAACCCCAGGCTGCACTAAACAAGCTTGTGATTTCCAAGAGAACATGAATGTTCTGAAGAAAGCTGGCTACGTTGTTGTTGGTATTTCACCTGACAGCCCAGCCAAGTTGACTAAGTTCCGTAAAGCTGAAGGTCTAAAGTTTGATCTTCTTAGCGACCCTGAGATGAAGATCATCAAGGCTTATGGTGCTTTTGGTGAGAAGAGCATGTATGGCAAGGTTTACGAAGGTTTGATTAGATCAACCTTTGTTATTGCTGAAAACGGCAAGCTTGAACATGCCCTATACAACGTCAAAGCAACTGGTCACGTAGCGATGCTACGTAAAGTACTTGAGGTCTAATCTCTAGTAGCTTCAACCACTTCTTTAGTGAACAGGGTGATCAGAACTAGCACTGATGGAACTGCAATAGCTAAGCCCCAAAGTACGTTTGCCTCAAAAGTTCCTAGAGCAATGGTTAGCTGAATGAGCTGCCAGAACACTCCAGCACTTCTTGCCCAACGCTTATGTTTGCGTATTGCTCTTGAGGCGAAGGTGAGCCAGATTGCTGCTCCGCCAGTGAGAACCACTAGTGCTGAGTCAGTGAGGATGGCTTTGGCATCTCCTGAGACCATGGCCCAGATTGTTATTCCGGTTAGGACATAGAGCACTATTGCCTCCAGAAGGTAGGCAATGGCTAGTCCCATCAGGGTGGTCTTGATCTGTGGCTTACGCATAGATTCAAGCCTAAATGGGTATTTACAAACCAGCCTCGCTGTGGGAATATTGACTAGTCGAGGTCGCGAACTAAACACTCAAAATGACCCGATTTTCGTATTTGTAAATCAAATACTCCAGATTCGATCTAAGGAACATGAATATATGGA
>CAILDA010000015.1 GCA_903832875.1 uncultured Micrococcales bacterium
ATTGCCTTTCACTCTGACTAATGGGCAGATAACCATCGGTGAAGATATCGCAAAAGATTTGGCAACCGGTCATCCAATGAACCGGTTATTGCAAGGTGAAGTTGGTTCTGGTAAAACTCTGGTTGCAGTTAGAGCGATGCTCACTGTTGCCGATAGTGATGGCCAGTCAGCATTACTTGCACCAACTGAAGTTCTTGCAGCTCAACACTTCAGGTCTATTGAAAGAACCCTTGGTCCAGCTCTTGCCAAAGAACTTGGACTTACATTGCTAACAGGTCAGATGAGTCAGACTGATCGTAAGAGTGCGATGCTCTCTTTGGTTTCAGGTAAAGCCAAGATCATTGTTGGAACACATGCTCTCTTTGCCGAGAAGGTCGAGTTCTTTGATTTAGGGCTCATTGTTATTGATGAGCAACACCGCTTTGGTGTCGACCAAAGAGAAGCGCTGAGACTCAAGGGTAAACAACCACCTCATGTTCTAACCATGACTGCAACACCGATACCAAGAACTCTTGCCGTTACTGTCTTTGGTGATCTTGATGTTTCAGTTCTAACTGAGTTACCTCAAGGTAGACAGGCAATTACTTCTCATGTAATCACAGACAGTCAACCTCAGTTGGTTGGTCGAGTCTGGCAACGAGTTGCTGAAGAGGTTTCTAATGGCAGACAGGTTTTTGTGGTGTGTCCTCGCATTGATGATGCGGATGATGGTGCTGAACTTACTGCCAGTGGTGGAGCATCAGAAATTGAAGATGAGTTCTTCAGCGAAGGTGAAGCCCCTAAACCTAAGCGACCACTGGCTGCAGCGATAAGTGTTGCTGAGAGCCTTAAGAACAACCCTGTGCTTAAAGGTTTAAGGATTGCTGTTCTGCATGGTCGTCAGTCATCTGAAGAAAAAGCTGAGACCATGGCAGCTTTTACAAATAAAGAAATAGATGTCTTAGTCTCAACAACTGTGATTGAAGTTGGTGTTGATGTTCCTAATGCAACCACCATGGTGATTTTGGATGCTGATCGATTTGGAATTTCACAGTTGCACCAGTTGCGAGGTCGCGTCGGTCGTGGTGGGCTACCTGGTTTGTGTTTGATGCTGACAAGTGCCGAAGAAGGCTCGTTAGCACTTGAACGAGTTCAGGCAGTTGCTGCAACAACAGATGGTTTCAAACTAAGTGAGATAGATCTTGAACTAAGACGAGAAGGTGATGTCCTAGGTTCAACTCAATCTGGCGGCAAATCTAGCCTTCGGTTGCTTCGAGTCCTTGCTGACAGTGCACTTATTCAAGAAGCTAGGCAAGAAGTTATCCATATATTTGAGTCCGATCCAACCCTTGAAAAGCATGTCTTACTGTCCCAAACACTGGACCAGCTAGATAAAGTAAGGCAAGACTTTCTAACTAAGTCATAGTCGGCTAACCTAGAGTCATGGCCATCGCCGTTTATCCAGGTTCATTCGACCCGTTCACCTACGGTCATCTCGACATCGCTATTCGCGCTGCGAAGATGTTTGAAACTGTTCACATTGTTGTTGTTCATAACCCCGCAAAGAAACCTAGATTCACTGCTACTCAAAGATTGCAGATGATCACAGAGGTTCTAGCCGGTAAGCCAGGTAACTTCGTGGTTAGTTCTTTCGAGAGTGGTTTGCTGGTTGATTACTGCAAGAGCGTATCTGCCGATGCTTTGGTCAAGGGTGTTAGAACCAACATGGATCTTGACTATGAACTACCTATGGCTCAGGTGAATAGAGATCTGTCCGGTATAGAGACTGTGTTTATTCCAGCTGATCCAGTTCATGGTTTTGTGTCATCTTCTTTGGTCAAGCAGGTTGCTGACCTTGGGGGAGATATCAGTAAATACGTTCCAGATGTAGTAGCGAAGGCACTTAGAAGCTAATGAGTTCATTGAGTATTGCTGTGCATGATTTGATGCATAAGCCAGGCCACATGCGAGAAGTTGACCCAACTTTCCAGCTAGAAGAGTCATTAGGTGCAGGTCTTGCCATTGTTGCTAAAGGGGCAGATATCAGGCTTTCACTTCGTCTAGAGAGCGTCCATGAGGGCATTTATGTCTCAGGTGGGCTCAAAACTGAGGCTCAAGCAGAGTGTTCAAGGTGTTTAGAGCCTTTGACTATGCCGATTCAGGTAGATATTCAGGAGCTTTTCGCCTATTCTTTAGAGGTAGAAGATGACTTGGTCATCCAAGATGAAAAAATCGACTTGGAACCTGTCATTGTTGACTCGGTTGTTCTAAATCTTCCGTTCACCCCAATTTGTAGTGCAGACTGTCTTGGTTTGTGTGCTGAATGTGGTGCGAAGTTGAATGAAGATCCGGATCACGCTCACGAAGCCCCGATTGATTCTAGGTGGAGTGAACTTAAGAAGCTTGCACAAGAAAGAGAAGACTAATGCCAGTACCTAAGAGACGCCTGTCGAGATCAAACACCCGCCACCGTCGCTCAGCATGGATAGCTAACAACACCCAGCTGGTAAAGACTGTCGTAAACGGTAAGACCGTATACAGCTTGCCTCACCGTGCTCGTGCCGTAGAAGACTCGAACGGTGACGTTCAGTTCTACGAGTACAAGGGCCGCAAGGTAGCTGACGCCTAAACAATAGGCTCAAGATCTTGAATTACGCCACGCTAACTAATCTGCTTGGCATAAGCATTGAAGAATCTTTACTAGAGCTTGCTCTAACTCACAGTTCTTATGCTTACGAGAACGGCAAAATACCCAACAACGAACGCTTAGAGTTTCTAGGCGATTCAGTGTTGGGTTTTGTCGTAACGGGGTTTATCTTCAATCAGAATCTTGAAATGGATGAAGGTTCATTATCAAGAATTAGAAACGCCACCGTATCTGCCAAGACTCTTGCTGTTGCCGCTAACCAAATTGGTTTAGGTGAGTTCGTTCGTCTTGGTAAAGGTGAACTTGTTTCAGGAGGAAAAGAGAAATCAAATATCCTGGCTGACACCTTAGAAGCAATCATCGGAGCAGCATATTTATCTGGTGGCTTAAGCGTTGCATCAGAGCTAATCGAGAAGCTTATTTTTCCACTTATCAATTCAGAAGATGAACTACTAGAAACCAGTGAACCTAGAACTGTTCTTTCTGAACTTTTGAAATCACAAAACAAGCTGGAAGCAATCTTTGAGGTCACTCATGAAGGTCCTGATCACGACCGTAACTTCTTCGCGGCTGTAATCGTTTCGGGAGATGTTATCGCCAAGGGTGAAGGCCGTTCCAGAAAAGCAGCAGAAGCAACTGCCGCTATCGCAGCCCTTAGAGTTCTTCGAGGCTAAAAGTGCCTGAGTTACCTGAAGTTGAAACCGTTCGTGCTGGTTTAGCTGAAGTTGTCACTGGAGCAAAAGTTACCAAAGTTGTTATTCACGATTCTCGATCTTTAAAACGTCATCCTGCATCTGTGGGGGATTTTGTTGAAACCCTTACTGGCAGAACTTTGCAAGCTGCTGTTAGACGAGGCAAGTTCCTATGGTTACCGCTCAACAAACAAAAGAATGAAGAGCAGCTAGCGCTAATCGGTCATCTTGGTATGAGTGGTCAGATACTACTTAGAACACCTGGCTTTGAAGCAGATAACCTGAACCGCATAACTATTTACCTCAAAGCCGCAGATGGTCAGAAGTATGAACTCAGGTTTGTTGACCAAAGAATCTTTGGTTCATTAGCTATTGATGTCATGAGCGACACTAATGATGGTTTACCAGGTGGTTTTAGTGCTGGGGTAACAGGACCTTGGCTAAACATGATTCCTAACCAGGTAGCTCATATTGCTCGAGATCCATTGGATGAGTCCTTCAGCGAAGAAGCAGTTTTGAAGCTTTTCAAGAAGAAACAGTCCGGGATTAAAAGGGTCTTATTAGACCAAGGAGTGCTTAGCGGTATTGGCAATATCTATGCCGATGAGAGTTTGTGGCTAGCCAAGATTCACTATGACCAAAGCGCTGCCAGTATCTCTAAAGCGTCATCCTGCATCGGTGGGGGACTTTGTTGAAACCCTCACCGGCAGAACTTTGCAAGCTGCTGTTAGACGAGGCAAGTTCCTATGGTTACCC
>CAILDA010000016.1 GCA_903832875.1 uncultured Micrococcales bacterium
TCGTGAATCGGCCGGTTACGGTGGCTCAGCTGGAACTAACACTCCAGCAGGCAAAGAAGTAACTACAAGTACTTACACAGACGCAGATGGTTCTGGAAAAGTAATCATGAGTTACACACCTGTTGAAGGTGCTCAGGGTATCCAAGTACTTGGCTCAAACCCAACCTCATCTAGTTCGATTTCCTTTGAACTAACTCTTAAATCAAATAGAGCTTTCAGTGCAGATGACATAAAACTTTCTGGAACTGCAACCGAAGATAACACCTTCAAGAAAACCATTACTAAGAAGCCGAATAAAGCTCCTTACACATACAGCTTCACTGTTGCACCTACTGATAACAATGCAACAGTTAACGGAACACTGATAGCAACAGTTTTTAATGCTTCCAGTGAGCCTGTGGTCATTGACCAAAGCGCACCGGTTGCAACTATCTCGATTCAAGACAGC
This sequence comes from uncultured Micrococcales bacterium, assembly GCA_903832875.1. Classification (GTDB taxonomy): domain Bacteria; phylum Actinomycetota; class Actinomycetes; order Actinomycetales; family Microbacteriaceae; genus Rhodoluna. The sequence goes on from CAILDA010000016.1 coordinate 449, forward strand.
ACAGTCAAAGCAGCTTCTCATGTCTTTGATGTTCGCTTCGATGAAGAAGCTCAAGGTCTAACCGCCAAAAGTTTCAAGCCTGGCAATGGCACAGGTAAGAACTGCAAGATTGGAACAGTCATTGGTAGCGGCAAGTATTACCAAGTTTCCTTGGATAACTGCACTGATGGAACATATGGTCTTATCCTTCTCAAGAACTCTTATAGCGATGCTGTTGGTAACCGTGGTCCTGAAGGAGATTTAGCTACTGACTTATTAGATAAGACAGGGGCAGAAACAACAGCACAGGTAATCCCAGGTGAGATTCCAGATCAGTTCCTCAAAGATCCAGTGTCAAGTGTTTTTGGTGTCTTAGATAAAGCAACTCAGGATGCTCTTGAAGCAGCTGGTATCTATGCTCCTATGGCTGGAGCACCAACTGTGAACCTGGTTACCGATCTAACTCAGGCAACAGTTGCAGATCAAATAGCACACACCTCAAACCAAGAAGTTGAGGTTGGTTCGTCTATCGATCTTGGCCTAACAGTCAGCCCTGAGATTGCAGCGGCTTCTGATGTTGTTGCATTTATCCAAACAGGTAACTTATGGCAGTACCTAGGTAGAAGCTCATTCAAGGGAACGACTGTTAGCGCTGATGCCTTTGGTATTGCAGCTCAAGGTGAATACAAGATTCGTTTAGTACTTGTTGGTAAAGATGTTGTCACCAACATGTCTATCAAGCACAGCTTCGGCAAGGGACTAGCGAATAGATGGTCACGCGCTGTTACAAACGATCAAACCAATCTAAGTGCCCAGCAGATTGACATAACCATCAATGCTGTTCCTGGCGCAGCTGGTCTTCCTTCAGTGGTTGAAGAAATCACAGCCCCAACAGATAGCCCGCTAGGTAACCTCCTTGATTTCTCGCTCCCAACACTCAACGTAGGCGAGCCAGTAGCGAACCCAGCTATTGGTGCTACTGGTGATGACAACGCTCCTAGCGTTCCATTCGATCCACTAGGCAGCCCAGCTGCTGTTGCAGCGGTTGCTCAAACCACAACAACTGCTGTAGCTGTAGTTTCCACTGTTGCAGCAGCTGCAGCAGCAGCCGGAGCAGCAGCTGCAGCATCTGGTGCTGCCGGTGCTAGTTCCTCCTCGGGTGGTGGAGCAAGTTCTCGAACAGCTCCAGCTAGTAGTTCTTCTGCTGGCGGATCAACACCAAGTGCATCTTCTGAATCAAGCGATCAGAATACCGATACCAGCAATGGATCTATTTCTACTCTCGATGCAGAAGTTGAAGCATTCACCGCTACCCATGTGGGTTGGGGAGATCGAATACCGGTATTCAAATTAGGGTTATTTACCTTCTTAGATAAGTTCACTCATAACCTGACTGTTCGCTTAGCTAAGTTCTCGCCAATTATTTCCAAGGTAGTCAACGATGGTGCTTACCTGAGAGCTATCTTTGGTTCGGCTTGGCTTGCCTTCCCAGTTGCTGGTATTGCACTTGCAACTGTTGCGCTTTCAGAACCTTCAGTTGAGTTGAGCCCACCGTCATGGCAAATCTTTATTGCCATCGCGGTGCTAGGTATATTTGATGCTTTCGCTGGAATGCTAGCGACACTGATATTTGTCATCGGCATGATCAATAGCTACGGGATTCAATCACCGGCAGATATCAGAATGATGCTCGGTGTCTTACTGCTTGGTTTTGGACCAGCACTTATCGCTGTTGCGTTTAGACAAATCCGTAAACACTTTGAAACTAACTTTGGTTATTTCTGGGAGAGATTGGTTGACCTTGCGGTTCTTGTCTTCTTCACAGGCTGGACTGTTTCTTCTATGGTTTCAACTCTTCCTGCTTTAGCTGGTAAAACACTTCAAGCAGCCAACCACGTTGCTGACTTTGGCTTCTACCTGTCTGTCGCTATCGCAATCAGAATTGTTTTTGAAGAGATAGCAGCCAGAGGATATGCATCTCGCTTGGACAAGATCAACCCAACTGAAGTGCCTGGAACATCACAGTTACAGAAGTATCTATCGACAGCTTTGCGTTTTGGCATGTTCGTATTTGTAACAGCTGCTTTTATGGGTAACACTTGGCAGGTCTGGGTTGGTAGCATAATCTTCATCTTGCCTAATGTTCTTGGCTGGTTCTCCGATAAGTTGCCTAACTCAACATTTATCTGGAGACTAATCCCAACTGGATTACCAGGGCTTGCCTTTAGCCTTGTGGTTGCCGGATACACCTCAACTTTTATCTCAGGTTGGTTGGGTAATAACCCTGACTACTCACAGTGGTCATTTATGCTCATGCCAA
>CAILDA010000017.1 GCA_903832875.1 uncultured Micrococcales bacterium
ATAGTCCTAGGAGCCCTAGACGAAAAACTAAACGAACTCGGCTACATAGTCCCTGGACTAGGAGATGCTGGAGATCGTTTGTATGGGTTGGCGGATTAGTTCTTAGCTAGAGAAATTTCAAAACATCCTTGACATCTCGCCTAGAGGATTTAGCTTTCATGTATTCGACATCAGAAAAACCTATAGCCATCATAGAAATAATCAAGTGCCCGTCAGGAATATCCGCAATTTCCCTGATTTTATCCGAGTAGTTATTTCTTACTGAAGTGTTTAGCAGACAACTTCCCAAGCCCATGCCATGTAAGGCCACGGAAAGGCTCATCGCGAAAATTCCCCCGTCTATCCAAGGCTGGTTTCTCTCGCCCGCTCCAGTAAAAAGTGATATATCCACTGTTATTACCCCAACAACAGGAATGCCACTAAATCCCGAATTTCCGTTTTGCAAAGCCAATAGGGAATTTTTAGTTTCATCAGCTTTAGCGAATATCACGTTCCAAGCTTGCCTGTTGCAAACTGAAGGGGCAAAATACGCCACTCGGACGGCTTCGATTAAAATTTCGTCGGGAACTGGCAAATCGCAATCAAAAGATCTAACGCTATGCCTCGTCTCTAGAATAGAAGGACCTGGATGTTTCACATCCTCAGGATTCCGCTTCATTTGAACTACTACTTGCTCCGACTTTAGTTTTTCTTCATTCCAGAGCATTAGCGCTTTCTTTGAATCCTCTAGATCTTTTTTCCAGTAGAAATCGGAAGGCGCATTTGCAAGCTCGGTCGTGAGCCTCCCAATTACTTCGGCGCCAAAAGGGTGCCTAGTTTCCCGCAGAGATAACCCCTTTTCTACGCTGTGTATGTCCATAATCGTTTGCATTTCCAGAAATTTAGGGCTTAGCCGCAGTTCCATGTTGTGCTCTGGCACTCCATGGGTCAGGTATCTCCTGTAGTCGATTAAGAACTCGCGAAAAATCAACAAAAAGTCAATATATTTCCTCCGCTTCGCCACAAAATTTCTAGCAAAACCTCGCACGCCTAATTTGTTCATACCTGCAAGGCTATACTTTTTCAGATGATGCTGCGGTTGGCTTAGTGTGTGGCGGTGACAAATACAAACTGAAAAGGATTAGTGCAATTATCACTGGCAAAGTCCTGCTCTGGCCAAAATAAAAAAGCCTATCTATCTCTAACACTCCAACAGTTGCAACTGAATAAGCGACGATACTGGTGGGGGACCCAGAAACCGCCTTGCGATAAATCGAGACAATTAGGAGAGACAGCCCCAGCCAAAACAACCAACTAGCCAATATCCCCAAGCTGGATGTCGTAAGAAAAAGGCCCGAGACATTACTGAATTCTGGGTCAGATGAAGACCATAAGGCGTTGGTGAACCTCGCCGCACCACCTTCGCTGGTGTTGACCAAAAAGTCCTGCAATCCAAATAAACCGAAATTACCCTGAATGAGTGCGAAAGGGTCCCAAGATAGTCCGTTCGTGTTTAAGTACAGAGCTCCGTTATTAAATGCGGTGGCGTAGTACGCGATTATTCGATCATAAGAGAATTGAAAAATGTTTTGTTGGGTAACAGTTGAGTAAAAAGTCCAAGATCTAAAGAATTCAGTTGTTGCAAAAAAAGTTACATAACAAGCCGCAAGAGCAATCCAAGACAGTACAAATTTCCATGGTCTAAGAAGGATGCTTGGCAACTTAGGTGCTAAAAATAGATATGCTACAGCCGTTGTAACCACAACTTCTACGAGAGCCAGCCGCTCAGAGAAAAAAATGGCTCGCAAAAGCGTCACTATAAATAATGACGCAAATAGTCGAGTTTGTTTTCTCCCTGTGAGTCTTTGCCGGATTACAAGTAAAGGGCCTAAAACGACCCCGAGTTGTGACCAGGTAGTAACTCCGCTTATTGGAGCAAGAATTGTCGTCTTGAGGACCCAAATTGCCCCATTGCTTCCAGAAAATACGTCTCTAACTAGCTCGAGATTTAATCCTCTGATAATGCCGATAGTTAACCAAGTGCCATAGGACAAAAAAGTGATAATTGTGATGAGTCGTGTGACCCTTTCCAACCGATACATTTGATCCTGAGTGAAAATTAATATATTGGACTTTTGGTTTGATGAAAAACCGAATAAAAAAACGCAAGCTATCACAGCCAGATTTGTTGCTGCATAAACCCAAAATGTGTTATTCAAAAGGTATGGTTGCCCCCAATTGAGATATGCGCTTGTAGGTTCAAAGTATGAAAGAACAAAAATGGGGACAGGAAGAAGCAGGAGCAAAACCAGTGGAGAAAAAGACCAATGACCGCGAACTAATAACTGAACATCTCCTAAACGCGACTGCTCTGAGGTTAGCACTTCTTGATTCTCGGTCTTTTGAGGATTATTAGAAGTGCTTAGCGATTTTCTAGTCAATTTTTGTTTTCCCGCCCTAGAGCCAATGCATTAACTAAACCATCCCGATACTCCTTGCTTAGCAAGTAGATTAGTGCAAGAAATAACCCCGGTAGAAGCACTGCAACTATAACTTCAATCCAGTCATTGGATTGTGTTAAAGCCAAATAATGGATGCTCGCCTTGGATAGAAGAAAGCTACAGAAACTTGCGACGATTGCAAAAAATCCTAGCTTGAAGGATCTCCAAATATCCAAGCCAGTGCTTGCCCTTAAAACAAGCTGAGCAGTGAGCCAGTTGAAGCATTGGTTAACCACCACTGCGTAAGCTACTGCTGTAACCCCGATAAACGAATTTATTGCAATGTTCGTCAGGCAAAATATTCCAGAAATAGACGAATAGACCAAAAAAGCTTGGCTCCGATTATAAACAAGAAATCTCCAATATAAAATCTGATTAAAGGCCTCAAAAATTCCCGCAAATGCAAGAATTGCGAAAAGCCCTGAGGCGCTAACCCATTGTTGCCCTAAAAGAGCTGGCAGAACTGCATCCGCGCTTGTGGCGGCAATACAGAAAAAAAACGAAGCCGCCAAGGATATTTGAATCTGGTACTTGGAAAGAAGGCTGTCCACTTCCAGCCCCTGATTCTTCCTTGCCACTAATTGCGGCACGAAGACGTTTGTCAGCGGAGCCAAGGCCGAGATTGTTGGGATTGTTTCGAGTTGGTAAGCCCTAGCGTAAGGACCAAGAGCTTTGGGCCCCCAGATCAGTCCAATCAAGAAATTATCCACATTCCTGTTTAAGTAAGAGATGACTTGCCCTGCTCCATAATTCCCACTACTCGATATCAGGTGCCTAGATTTAAGAATCCCCCTCGCTCTCAAGGGTTTCCATCTTGATACCACAACCCTAGAAATCGCCAGAATCAACGGAGTTGAAACAAATTGCACTGCTAGGGCATATATACCTAGTCCGCTAGTAAAAGATGCGAGACCCAAAACTAAGCCCGAAACTTGAGCAAACACATCAGTCCAGCTGAGCGAGAAGAAATTGCCTTTCCGCGCGAGCTGAACTTGAAACTGGACTTGAAATCCATTGACTATCAAGTTGAAGGATAAAATCATTTGGATGATCAGCAGATCAGGAATACCAAAAAGCATGGCAGTTAATGGTGAGAGCGATGCAACTACAATTGCAGCGATGATGCCAAATCCCCCATTCAGCCAAAACAGATTCGATGCATCCTGATGGGACAATTCCTTGGACGAGAGGCCTGTAGTGGAGAGCCCAAAATCTCTCAGCATTTCAGCAGCATTTATTACAACGAGCACTATTGCAAATAAGCCGATGGCTCTTGGCTCGAAAATCCGAGAGAATAAAACAATTGAAGTCAGTTGAACGCAGACTTTCAAAATCTGAGAAATTAAAGTAATTCTTACGGGTTCGATTTTTCGTAATTTTTCCAAGAAATACATCTGCATCCACCCGCCTAGTGCCTGAGAGCACCTTAAGTGATGCTTTAGACTCAACATTACCTATGAAAAGGCAATTTGAGAAAAATGAAAATACTCATCAAAACACTTCCGCTATTTAGCGGGAACAACGGGGGAATTCTGCAGGCGCTTGCGTTGCAGAAAGCAGTGAACCATCTAGGGCACATAGCCATTACAGATGCGCCGCATAAGTTCAAGGTTTCCTGGCGCACTCCAATACGATTTGCACTTGATGTGATACGAGCTAGGGGCTTTGATGGAGTCCTAGATCCAATCAGCCGGAATAAAATACTCTCGAAGTGCAGTGTATTCATAGAGGAAAATATAAAGACTATTGATCTCTTCAACGACAGAAAGAAGCCATCCGCCAAGAAATTAGGTGGATGGGAAATGTTTCTAGTTGGTAGTGACCAAGTTTGGCGAGCCAAGTACTGCTCGGTCGAGGATTACTTCTTTCACTTCCTGATGTCTGATCCCAGACCTAGGGTTTCATATGCTGCATCATTCGGAGTGGACCCAAAGTTGGAGTACTCTTCCAAGCAATTAAAAGAAGCTGGCATGAGTTTGAAAAAATTCAGTGCTATCTCTGTGAGAGAGAGAAACGGTGTTGAGATTCTCGAGCAACAGTTTGACCTGAGTGCCGTCCAAGTTCTCGATCCAACTTTATTGTGGACATCAGAATTTTACGATGGAATCCTTTCGAAATACCCATCTTCAAGCAGCAAGGCATTTATCCTGTCATTATTTCTAGATGAGACTGTTTTGACTGAAAAAATTTCTGAGTCATTCTCACTTGAAAAATCAAAGAAATTAGTAAAGTTTTATACTCGTGAGCCTAAAAATCTTTTTGAATTCTTTTCAGAGCCTGATACATTCACTTTACCAAGCCCCGCAGAATGGCTTTCAGCAATCAAAAATGCTGAGTTTGTTCTTACTGACTCTTTTCACGCGACGGTGTTTTGCATTATCTACCGAGTCGACTTCCTAGTAATCCCAAACGAAAGCAGAGGTCCGGATCGTCTAAAGTCCCTGTTATCTGACTTAGGCCTAAGTGAAAGAATTCTTGATAATGGTTTTATTCCGGGAATTAGTAACTGGGATATCGATTGGGACGATGTTGAAAAGAAATTGAAACCCAAGAGGCTGGAGAGTTGGAACTTTCTCAAAAACTCTTTGGGATATAAAAAATAATCTAATCACTTTTGTAGAGAATTCCTCTTAAACGACCAGCAGTAGAGTAAGCAGCCTCAATGAAGCCAATTCTGGACTTTGTTGGGACAGCCGACCGAATTAATGGTCCGAGCAATGACTTAACTTTCTTAGCTATTGAGTATCTATGCCTAGAGAGTAGATGACCATAACCGACTCCATATCGAAACGCCTTTATCCTTTGGCTTGATGGAGAAAGATTAAAGTTTTGACTAACTCCATTTACGGTTAGGTCCGGAACCCATCTCACTTTCTCAATATGCGGCAAGGTTCTTAGGAGAAGGTCCGATCCCTCACCGGATTGAAAAGGTCCATCGCTCCCGACCCCAAGGTTTTCGTCAAAGCCAAGACCAGCTTCCAGAATGTCCTTACTAATCACCACAGCCCCTTCAAGGACCAGCCACACGTTCTCACGGTTTAAGCCAGTAAGCCCCGCTGGAAAAAGGTACCTCGGCCTACCAGACTCTAAATATCCTAGAACTGTAACTTGAATGTCTTTAGATTGAGCTCTGACTTCGTGAACAAAATTATCGTCAAAGACAGAAGTATCGTTTGGAAACAAAAAGTGAGTGGCTGTTTTAGGAGAGTTCTTGATGATTTCATTCCGACCTCGGGAAAGCCCTCGTTTCTCAGTCCTGCAGACAAAGAACGAAAACTCTAAAGCTCGATTGTTTAGAAAATCTAGTAATTCGCCTCTTTCTGATTGGTCGCAGAACCCCACAACGAAGTTCTTATCAGTTTGAAAATTCAAAGAGTCCAGGAGCGCTTCAAATCTTGACGAGTTGCCAAGCGTGGAAATGGCTATAACAAATGTCATCGAGAGGGTTGTCTCTTTATTAAGAGCCCCGTTGCCAGACCAAGAAAATACCCTATTTTGCTTGCGAACTTTCGATGGTCATTGAGCTGGAACATGCTAGCAATTGCAGAGGCCAGAGAATATATGCAAATCCAACCTAGATTACTACTTAGTGATTTTGGAATCTTTCTAAGATATTTGGCTCTTAAAGCCACGTCTCCTATGGCGTAATGGTACGCCTGCCAAAATGATCCTCGAAAAGTAGATCTTAAACGGTAGTTAACTTGTGCCTCTCTTATAAAACCAAGATGGTGCCCAGCAAACTGAACCCGCCAACAAAAGTCAATGTCTTCACCAGTCGCAAACGTTTCATCAAAACCATTAAGCTCTCGCATTACCTCGGATCTAACGCCCATGTTGCAAGTTGCAACGTAAGGCAAAAAACCAAATTTTGTACTCAAGCCAAGTGATCTATCCGGTTGCCACTTTCGGATTGCCTTGGAGTTAAGCCTGACGTAGCTCAGTGAACCACCAACCAATTCAAAACTACTTAAACCTGCAGAGAGTTGCTCTACCCAATCTTTCTCTACTAAATCGTCAGAATCGCAGAACAGAAGCAGATCACCCTTCGCTTCTTTCCACGCTGCGTTCCTAGCAAAACTAGGCCCAACTTTTTCGATGCAAGACAATATTGAGAAATTGACATTTGAATTCAACAAGAATTCACTGAAGCCCCCAAGCTCTTTGGAATGAAGAACTAATTCATCGTTTACAGATAAAATCAATTCTCGATTTCTATTCCCAGTTAACTGGGGAGCTAATGCATGGAGTTGTTCTCGAAGACCAAGCGAACTTGGGCCTACTGGGACAATCACAGAAATACTTAAGTCTTGCGGCGCTTTATCTGTCACAATTGCGAACCATCTTCCAATTCCGAAATTGCATCCATTATTAGTTTGGCACTTACATCCCAACTGAAAGGCGAAGTGTATCTCTCCATTTTATGCATGCCGGGAGAGCTACAAAGAACATCTGCCAGGACATCGGATAGCATCGAGCCAGTCTCTTCACAAGATACGTAAATAACGCCCTTCCCGCCTACCCATTTAAATACTTCAATGTCATTTGCTATGATTCGAGCCCCTGCGGTCAATGCCTCTACAAGCGGTAACCCGAATCCCTCTGCATGGCTTGGGACCACAAAAACTGCGGATAGGTTGTAGAGCAAAGCCAATTCGTCATCCTCAACACGAGTTTCCAATTTTATGAATTGATCGTCCTCATAACCTACATCCATGAATAAATTGGAATTCACTTTACCTAAAATCAACAAGGGAAATTTTTGTCTTAGCGTAATTGGTAGTAGCTTATGAGCATTTATCAATGAGCCGATATTCTTGCGAGGATCAGATGCACCTAAAGCTAGAACAAAAGATTTCTCCCTGACTTTGAATTTATTTAAAACTGCTTCTTTTTGCGAGAAATTTATGTTGTGGATTTCGAAACGTTCGGATGGTGCGTTTGGGGCAACAATGATTCTTGCCTTGGTATAGCGCTTGTGTTCAAGTTCTGCAGCAACGAATGGGCTGACGCAAATAACCAGTCTTGAGAATCGTAATTGCAAGCGAAGAGAGACCGAATGAGTTATGCGATATAACGGGCTAAACCAGTTAACTTTATGGAATACAAATAAATCGTGCACAACTATTGCATGTCTGCGAGCCCAAACAGGCCCCCTGCTAGTCAAGGTTAGAAGCCACGCGCTCCTTCTTGCACGAAATCCAAGAAAAAGGGTCTGCATCCAACTTAAAAACGGTCCGCTATTAGGAGAAATATTGATGATTCCGAAATCTACTTTTTCCTGTAAATCTAACCTAAGCAAAGCGGAACTCATTTCGGAAGCGTATCTCTGCTGTCCGGTCATTTGTTGCTTTGCGAACGAATTATTAATATCAACTTCTAATCTCCTAGATTGGCCCATTTGCTCACCTTTTCGTTGAATACTGAAGTGTCAAATTTTTGCGCATGCTGGATAGCTATGTTCGGTTGTATCAGTGTCATTTTTGTAAACATTCTCAGCACTTCAGAATCGCTTTCCATGTCAACAGTAAATCCATTGACTCCTGGTTCAACAGTTTCTGCAGCGCCACCCAAATAGTTCGCAAGTACTGGTGTTCCGCACGCACTAGCTTCGACGGGCATAATGCCGAAGTCTTCGACCGGAGGGAATATGAAAACAGAACTCCTGCGCATTAGTTCTAGGAGTAAATTTCTTCCAGGTTTTTCTAGGATGATTACTGGAACCTTTGCTCTCTCTCCCTGAGAACGTAATTCTGTCAAGAGCGGTCCGTTTCCGGCGAGAACTACGGGTAAGCCAACAAGCTCTCCTATCTCTATTACACGTTTCAGATTCTTATACTCCACAAACCGCGAAGCACCAAGTATGAACTCCGAAGGCAGGCTAGCAAGTTCTTTCAGAACATGTTCTTCGTTGTTTTTTAGACTAATGCCTATTTCTTTTACACCAACAGGGGGATAAATTACTTCTGCCTCTCGTTGCCAAAATTGCATGATTTTGCTTTGCGTGAACTTGCTGTTAGCTGCAAATGAAAAAACTTCTTGAGCCCGCGCTCTATCAACTGGTTTGATTAGCGATGAGGCGGCTCTAAAAATAACTTTGTCCCCTCTTTTGTCTCGATCTGGCTCCCAAATATATCGAGCTGGGGTGTGGACGTAAGCGAATTTTTGCGCCTGCTCCGCTCCCTTGAATTTTGCATGATGAGCAAAAAGGTGCGAGCTTATAATTAGCTTTTCATATTCAGACCCTGAACTTTCGAGGTAGCGCCAAACCAGCATTTGGAGAGGCAGTGAGAGGGCCTTGTGTTTTCGAAGAGGTGTTTTTGCTAGGAAACTTTCTATGGGCTTGCGGCCAGACACTTCCGAAAGATCTGACCACAAAGTAAATATCGGGCTGCCTGGAGATAACTTTGCTATCTGCTCAACAACAACTTCGGCACCGCCAAAGTCTTCGAACCACTCATGAATGATTGCAGTTTTTGAAAACACAATCAGTACGCACTCTTACTTGAAAAAAGTTGCGCAACGGTCCTAATCACGATGAGGACATCCGATAAAGGGTTCCAATTTTCAACATAACTAACATCCAAAACTACGCTCTCTTCCCAGTTCAGATCTGACCTTCCACCAACTTGCCATGGACCGGTAATACCTGGTTTGACCAAGAGTCGTCTAACAGCATGGTCATCATAAGCTGCAACCTCTTTGAGAACGTGAGGTCTCGGACCAACCACGCTCATGTTTCCTATGAGAACGTTGATGAACTGAGGGAGTTCGTCGATTGAAGTCTTTCTGATGAACTTTCCAACTTTTGTGATTCTAGGGTCGTCTTTGAGTTTGAACTGTACGGCGTTAACTTCGTAGCCAGCTTCTGCAGCTAACTTGTCGAATTCTTTTTCAGCGCCAACTTTCATGCTTCTGAATTTCAGGATTTGGAATTCTTTACCGTTCAATCCGATTCGGGTTTGTTTGAAAAACACTGGGCCACGGTCTGTGAGTTTTATTACTAAGGCAGTTACGAACATCACCGGTGATGCAATTACTAGAGCAACTAGCGAGAAAAGAATGTCGAATATCGTTTTTACAAAATACTGAGGACCGCTGAACTTAGTTGAAGCTATCTCAAGTAATGGAGAACCGGCTATTACACGGGTGGTTAGTTTTGAGCTTGAGACTCCTGTGATGGCAGGTGAGACAACAAAGCTGATGTCGTGGCCATCTAATGCCCAGTAGATTCTCTTATGCATTTGAGCAGAACTTGGGCTTGATCCAACTACTTGAATAACTTCAACGTTGTTCTCTTTACAGATACCAGCAAGATCTTCAATGTTTAGGTTTTGTTCTTTGCCGGTAGCGAGCATCCTAAGTTTCATCTGCTTGTCATCTTCGATTAGGAAAACTGGTTCAAACTCTGCTTCTTTATTTTTCTTGAACTTTTGTAATTCAAATTCAAGTTCTGCCTTAGGACCATAGATAGCAACTCTTCTTGTGAATCTTCCCTGCAATCTTTGCTTTCTAAGCCACGCTCTAGCAATTCTTCTTTCAAGAAGAACTGCTAGCAATCCAAAGAAAAGAATGCTGGAAACATAAACACGAGACACGTCAACTTTGAAAAACAAAGCACCGAAGGCAAGCAATCCTAGAACGCTAAGTGATGCGTTAACAATTCTTCTGTATTCACTAAAGTCAGAACCAACCAGTTTTGGATCTCTGGTCTTGAAAACTGTTAGAGCTAGTAACCAGGTGATGAGCAGTCCTAAACCCACTAACTGTGGTGTGATCTCATATCTGAGAAGACCTGCATCTCTGATGTTGTCAGCAATCAACAGTGACCCAAAGCACGCATAGTAAGTAACAGCAGAGGTTACAAGTAAAACAATGAAATCAAGAAAGCCTACGGCTGCCGCATATGTTCTCATCGGGGATGGCTTCATTAGGCAGCCATCCAGTCAACAATGATTTCTAACATCACGTCTATATGTTCTGCTACCTGGTTATAAACCTCCATGCTTTCACCATACGGATCTATTACATCTTTAGGGTCAAGGTTGGTTGGGACCATACCTCTTAGTAATACAGCTTCCTGCATTGCTCTTTTGAGGTATTGCTCTCTAGTTTCTTTAGGCTTCTTCTTGAATTCATCTTTAAATTCAGGGTCAGCACTTAGGAATGAAGTTAGCCTTGCAAACTCATCGATGGTGAAGGAATACTTACTTGCTTTAGGAAGCATTCTGGCCAGTTCACTTCTGTGATCCAGTGTTGCTGTTAGAACTAGGTCTGCTTCTTCTAGAAGCTTTGGGGTTAGTTCCTGTGAGATGTGCTTAGTTGGAGTGAAGCCTCTTAGTGTCATGGCATCTGCTGACTGAGGAGTCATTGGATCTCCAGTCATAGCTGCTACTCCTGCTGAAGATACTGAGATAGGAAGCTTGTGCTTCGCAGCTTTTTGTTCCAGTATTTGCTCGGCCATAGGAGATCTACAGATGTTGCCTGTGCAGACAAAAACCACTTTGAATGCTGCCTTTGAGGCTGGCATGGTTAGGCCTTTTTAGTTGATTTACGAGGAGTCTTAGAAACAGGCTTAGCTTCTACTTTTGCTACTTCTTCTGCTTCTTCTCCGTAAGGTTGGGCATAGGCACCGTAGTTTCCATACTTGCCATAAGCACCGTAAGAACCATATGAACCGTACTTGTATGAGTAGCGGTATCGGTAAGCGTCAACACCTTTGGTTGGGATCTTGTTCATGATGAAACCTAGAACTCTGCCACCAACAGCTTCAATGTGACCAAGAGCTGCAACTAGCTGAGGCTTAGTGGTCTTACCAACACCAACCACAATGGCAACACCGCCGGTCATCTTAGACAAAATCGCTGCATCGGTAACAGGAAGCAGTGGAGCAGTGTCGATTAGAACTACGTCATAGTCTTTTTCAGCTTTAGCTAGGAACTTCTTCATAGCTTCGCTGCCTAGTAATTCTGATGGGTTAGGAGGAACTTGTCCTGCTGGAAGCAGGTCAAGGTTCTTTCTACCCCAACGCTGAATAACATCGTTTGGTTTTACCTGACCAATAAGAAGGTTAGTTAGACCTACTGCACCTTCGATTGAGAAGTATTTGTGCATCTTAGGTTTACGGAAGTCACAGTCAACCAGTAGAACTTTTTGGCCAGTATCAGCCATAGCAATAGCCAGGTTGGCAATTGTTGAAGACTTACCTTCTGAAGGAATAGAAGATGTCACAACAATTGACTTTCTACCTTCAGCAACTTCAATGAATTGAATATTTGTTCTTAGCTGCCTGAAAGCTTCTGCTCTGGTGCTCTTTGGGCTGGTGTGAACAATTAGGGGGTTTGACTCAGCGTTAGGGTCGAAAACGATTCCACCTAGAACGTTTACTGAGCCTTCTTTTTCAGGAACGTCTTCGACGCTTCTGATTCGAAGATCTAGGGATTCTCTAAGTAACGATGCACCAAAACCAAGTGCTAAACCAATTAATGCTCCAAGAGCCATGTTTAGAAGTGGTCTTGGCGATGCTGGAACTTTAGCTGCGATACCAGGTTGGATAACGCTCAGTTTCACAGGGGAGGCAAGTGTTGGGTCAACGGTTTCAAGGTTGGTAACAACCTGCTCTAAAGAGCTAGCAACCGAGTTAGCGATGCTGGCAGCTCTGTAAGGAGATGGATCGCTAACGGTGATTTCAAGGATGACAGTGTTTAGTGGAACTGTTGCAGTTATGCGATCGCCTAGCTTGTCAGCTAGATCTGGAAGGCTAAGTTCAGTAACAACAGCATCTAAGACTGCAGGGCTGGTAACGATGTCTGCATAGGACTTCACTCGTTGCTGAGTAAAGGAGTTACCGGTTAGAAGATCAGCAGCAGATTCATTTCCACTGGTTGAGACAAAAAGTCGAGTGGTTGACTCGTAGGTAGGAGTTGTTAGAGAGGTAACAGCAAAAGCTGCCAAAATAGAGGCTAGAAAGATGGCAGCGAATAGGACAAAGCGCTTGCGTACCACTAATAGGTATTCACTGAGTCTCAAAGGTTCCCTGCCTCTCCAAAGTTCTAAACTATACGAAAATACGGCAATTATTCAATAAAGGTAGGTATGTTCGCATTTGCGAACATTTATCAAGGTGTAAAGATTAACTTTTGACTACAGCTTCTTTGCAGCCCTACAATAAGCACTATAAACTAGAGAAGTCCGCCTTTACCAAATGAGGAACAATGAAAAAATCTATTCTTGCTATTTCAGCCATCTTTGCTTTGGCGATCCCTGCATCCGCTCCAGCTTTCGCATACCCAGCTGGTAGCGCTCCGACTCTTGGTCTTTCAACTGCGAGCAGATTAGTTCCTGGTGGAGACGTAAGCGTAGTTGTCTCACGTGTTAAGAAGAACTGTTCAGTCACACTTTCATGGGATGGCTTGGGCAACGGAGGCGACACTGCTACTGGAGTTGTTCGTGCAACCGGTAAGACAGCTGTTCTAAGCATCTCAACTCCTTCAACCGCAGGTGTTTACACTCTTACCACAAACGAAATTTCTTCAGCATGTTCAGGTGGATCAGCAGTTACTTTGACTAAGTCAATTACTGTTGGAAAACTTGCCAGCGTTGTTGCAAAGCTTGGCACTACAAGTGCTTATGTTTCTAAGAGCCCGACCGTTAAGGTTTCTGGAACAATCAAGTCTGGTTCTGTAAACGTGAACAACGCCAGCATCACTGTTGTTCTAAAGAGAAACGGTTCAACCGTTCAGACCATTACTTCTGGTTCAACTAACTCTTCAGGTGTTTTCAGCGTGAACTTCGCTGGAACTTCATACACTGCAGGTACATACACAGCAGTTGTTACCCTGGACGGAAACGCAACTTACATTGAGAAGAGCGTAACAACAGCGGCTCTAACTCTTCGCTAAAGGTTAGCTTTGAAGCTTCAAAGCAATAAACGAAATGCCATCGCTCTTGGAGTGATGGCATTAGTTTTATGTATTGTTTATGCAATAGTTCGAATCATTCTTATGGTGGTTTCTTTACAGAACACCATGGGTGAGGTTGAGAAACTACAAACCGCAGCACATAACAAAGATCTAGCTACTCTAAGCGTTGGTCTTGGCAAAGCATCTGATGCTATTGCTATGGCTGATTCTTCCGCTCATGACCCTTTAGTTCAACTCTTTGGCTTCCTTCCAGTAATCGGTGCTGACATTCATGCAGCTTCTGTTGTCTCTTCTGATGGACGCTTGGTGCTTCAAGCTGCCCAGGAAGTAACCAGTGTTGCCAACCAGTTGGTCAAAGCAGGTATCGGTAAGAACGCGCTAAGTGACAGTGCTTTGGTTGCTTCTATGCGTGATGGCATGAGCAGCATGGACAAGGCTGTTCAGCAACTAAATGTTGACCTTCAGGATGTTGATCCTGCCTCATTACACTTTGGTCTAAATGAAAAGATGGCAGCTGCTAAGACTGCTGTTGCATCTCTTGCTAATGCCAGCGCAAGGATCACTCCCCTGGTTCAAGTTGGCACCATTGTTTTAGAGCAGCCTGGCAAGAAGAGATGGTTTGTTGCTATTCAAAACCTTGCTGAGCTAAGAGGAACCGGCGGTATTACCGGTGCCTATGCCATCATCACTAGCAACAAGGGCAAGCTAAATCTTGTTGAGTATGGCTCTGATAAGAAACTTCTGGCCATGGGCGGAATCAACTACAAGTCTTACCCTGAAGAACTTAGAGATATCTGGGGTGTTGATTTGAGCGACTGGCGCGATATCAACGCCTCCGCTCATGCACCATATGCAGCAAAGTTACTAGCCGATGGCTGGCAACAGCACCGTGGTGAAAAGATTGACGGCGTTTTATTTGTTGGTCAAGGTGTTGTCAGTGAACTCTCTGGAGCAGTTGGTGCTGTCACAGTTCGAGGTAACACTATTGATTTGAACAACGTTGTTGATTTCTTATCTAAAGACATCTACGCCAAGTTCACTAACGTGCAAGCAAAAGATGCTGTCGTCGGTGAACTTGCATCTGAGATGTTCAAACGCCTCATAAATGGCAAAGTAAATGCAGGTGGTTTCCTAGCAGCAGCTTCAGCTGATGCAACAGGAGATCGCATCATGGCTTGGTCAACTGATAAGAAGACTCAGGATAAGTTTGTGGGTTACTTTGTTGCAGGTGTTGTTAGCGACAAGTTTGGTCCTAATGTTCTTGTTTCACTAAATAATGCTGGTGGTAACAAGCTAGATGCATATACGACCCTAAAAGCAGATTATCTTCTAGGGGTTTGTAATACCGATACCTTCACTGGTTATCAGGGTAGAAGGAGCCGTGTAACTATTGATCTAACTAACGGTGCTCCTAAGAGCGGCTTGCCTGCTTATGTTGATATGCGATTAGATGATTCATTTGGTGAATACAGACCTAAGGGTTCTAACCGTGAACTGGTAACTATTTATGGACCGGTTGGTTCAGAATCTGAAAAGATTACCGTCAACGGTGAAGAAGAATTTGTAATGACCGGCATGGACCGTAACAGACCTGTCTGGGTATTTGATCTGCAGATGCTGCCAGGGACGACTAAGAAACTAGTTATTGATTTGGTTGAACCAATCAATGATGACAACCTTGAATTGATTACCGGTAAACCAACTCTTACCGGTCCTGTGATGTTGGACGGGCCTTTGCTTTCAACCTCATCAACTGGCGAATGCTCGCTGAAATAATCACTCCAATAAGCCCACCTAGAGCGTTGTGTAATACATCGTCCAAGGTCGAGTAACGCTCAGGTAGGAAGAACCGTTGTAATCCTTCAGCCACTGCTGAAACAACCAGTGGTGTTATGCAAAGCAGTAACACTGGAACCCTAGGCAGCATTAGAACTAGGAACGCTCCCAGTGGGATGTATAGGGCAACATTAGCTAGTGCTTCTAACTGGTTGTATTGGATCCAGTTCAGCCAAGAGATACTTCTGCAGAACTTCAAGATATTGGATGTAATAAACCAGACAAATCCCCCGCCATCAACCGGGGTTGGCCAAAGCGAGGCCGAGATCAAAACAGCAAGATAAGCAGTTAGCCCTAGCCGGGTAAAAGTTTTCTTGATGTTCACTGTGATTCCTAGGTGTCTAACTTGACGAATAGTTGGTCAAGACTATAAAGTTTAGGACATGACTAACAGCGCAATTCTAAACACCATGTCGGAGGCGACCCTAGGGTTCCCTGTCATGATGATGCGTTCTGTTATGTGTATGCGAATGTGTCGCTAACTCACACCCAATAAGCAGGCTTTGCCGCTTCGAGTTACGACACCAACACCCCAGCACTAGCCAAATTTGGCATAACCCCATTCGCATACACAATCTAAGGAATTTTCAAATGACTATCGCAATCAACCCATTTATCCGCACCTCCGCCAATGAAACCGAGGCTCGTGGTTTCGCTTTATACGTCGGCATCGACGAACACACAGCGTCAGCTAACGGAACATCCCTAGGGGCTATCGTTGCTGCCTTAAGACAGACCCTCGAACAGATAGCACCTGGCTTAGCCGCTGAATCATACGCCGCCGTGGCCTTAGCCAGTGCAGGTTCTGGCGGTCGAAACGTTGATGTGGTTAGAACTGCTCTAGCCGATCCTCGTGCCTTAGAGCGTCTGACTGCTAAAGATGATGAAGATGCTGCTAAGGGCGTCGTAATCGACTTGCAAAGACGTAAGGTCTTCATTGATGGCCTCAACGCTGAGCTAACTGAAAAAGAATTCGACTTACTAAAGCACCTGGTTGAAAACCAGGGCAGCAGTATCTCTAGAGATGAACTAATTGACACTCTTTGGGATTCTGAAGAAGGGCCTGAAGTTGTTGGGCGAACAATAGATGTTCATGTCAGAAGGCTAAGAGCGAAAATCGAAGGCTACGAAGACATCGTTAGAACCGTTCGTGGTGAAGGTTATCGCTTCGACAAGCATCCAGATGTTCTAATTGAAAGCTTCTAAAAAGTAGGCTTGCCCTATGCCCAATAATCTCCCTTACGACGAGTTGTTAACTCGTCTAACCAGAGAAACACTTGAGCGAGTTGACGCTGGGGTAAATACTCCCATTATTGTCATCGATGGTAGGGCTGGTTCAAGTAAATCAACCCTTGCTCTTGCATTACAGAATGCTTTGTTTATTGAAGGTGAATCTTTACCAAGGCTTATCAACATGGATGATCTTTATGAAGGTTGGAGTGGTTTAGCTCAGGGAGCTGAATATCTCCAACGAAGCATCTTGATGCCATTACTTGCAAATAAAACTGCTTCCTGGCAGGAATTCAACTGGGAAACAAACCAACGTGAACGCTGGCGAGAGTTCTCTGGTGGAACACCGTTGATTATTGAGGGTTGCGGTTCCCTTAATAGATATACCGCTAGCGTTGCCAACCTAACTGTTTGGTTAGATGTTCCAGAAGAGATTAGAAGAGCGCGCTGGTTAGAACGAGATGGCCATATCTTTGATCAATACTTTGATTCATGGGCTGCTCAAGAACTAGATTTCATTGCTAGAGAACAATCAACCGAGTGGGCAAGCTTTGGTTTACTCACTCCTACGATTTAGTAACCAGACTCGAAGGCCTGCTATCAAGCTTCCAACAATAAAGAATGCTGCAATCAAATAGGAAGCATTCTTCACTAGCGGAATGCTGGCCGAGTAATAACCACAGAGCGTCAAACCTGTTCCCCAGGCTAACGCGCCAACCAGATTGGCACTAAAGAACTTGTAATAGTTCATCTTGGCAATGCCTGCAACAACTGGAACAAATACTCTTGCCCAAGGCATAAACCTGGCAATCACAACCGCCCACCAACCCCATGATTTGAAAAGGTTCTCGCTCTTACTAATACCAGCTTTGATCCATTTGCCTTTACGTTTATCCAGGTATGGTCTGCCATAGTGTCGACCGAGAGTAAAACCAACCTGGTCGCCTAGCCAGGC
>CAILDA010000018.1 GCA_903832875.1 uncultured Micrococcales bacterium
CAAACTATTGAACCAAGACGAGGCATCTGTATCTTTGGCTGATTTCAAAGGTAAGAAAGTTATCGTCTATTTCTACCCTGCAGCTTCAACCCCAGGTTGCACCAAACAGGCTTGCGATTTCCAAGAGAACATGAATGTTCTCAAGAAAGCTGGCTACGCAGTTATCGGTGTTTCACCTGATAGCCCAGCTAAGTTGACCAAGTTCCGCAAAGCAGAAGCTCTCAAGTTCGATCTACTCAGTGACCCTGAGATGAAGGTCATCAAGGCTTACGGTGCCTTCGGTGAGAAGAGCATGTATGGCAAGGTTTACGAAGGTTTGATTAGATCAACTTTTGTTATTGCTGAAAACGGAAAGATTGAGCACGCGCTATACAACGTCAAAGCTACTGGTCACGTAGCGATGCTTCGTAAGGTACTAGAGGTTTAGTCTCTGTTCTCACTGGTTGCTTGAACTACCTCTTTAGTAAAGAGAGTAATCAGAACCAGTATCGAAGGCACAGCTATGGCAAAGCCCCAGATGACATTTGCCTCAAACGTTCCAAACGCAATTGTCAATTGAATTAGTTGCCAGAACACTCCCGCACTTCTTGCCCAACGCTTTTGTTTTAGTAATGCTCTTGCTGCAAAGGTTAGCCATAGAGCTGCTCCTCCTGTTAAGACCACTAGTGCTGAGTCAGTCAGGATGGCTTTGGCTTCTCCAGAAACCATAGCCCAGAGTGTTATCCCCGTGAGCACATAGAGCACTATTGCCTCCAGAAGGTAGGCAATGGCTAGTCCCATCAGGGTGGTCTTGATCTGTGGCTTACGCATAGATTCAAGCCTAAATGGGTATTTACAAACCAGCCTCGCTGTGGGAATATTGACTAGTCGCGGTCGCGAACTAAACACTCAAAATGACCCGATTTTCGTATTTGTAAATCAAATACTCCAGATTCGATCTAAGGAACATGAATATATGGAACTGCCATGGCTAACAGAAGCTCGCTGTCGAACAGAAGACCCAGAACTGTTCTTTCCAGTGGGAAATACAGGGCCAGCAGTAGACCAGATCGAACAAGCTAAAGCCATTTGCCGTGACTGTAAAGTCACCAACAACTGCCTTGAGTACGCCATCAAAGAAAACCAGGACAACGGTATTTGGGGCGGTCTATCTGAAGATGAGCGTAAGTCTCTAAAGCGCAAGTACGCTCGCGCTCGCAGATCTGCTTAGTTTAAAGGAACCTCAACAGCCACTGTTGTGCCACCGGTTTTATCGGATTTGAATTCAATCTTGCCTCTAAGTTCACCTTCAACGAGTGTCTTAACAATCTGAGTTCCAAGGCCAGATAACACTGCACCTTCGGCTAAGCCAACCCCATCATCGGCAACAGTAATAAACAACTTCTTAGATTTTCTAGCTGCTGTCACCGTTAGGTGTCCGGTCTTATTGGCCAAGCCATGCTCATAGGCATTGGTAACAATCTCAGTGAGAACTACAGCTAACGGCGTTGCTATTTCACTAGGCATTCTGCCGAACTTACCGATACGAAGGTTAGTTACCTTGGCGTGATATGCAGCAGCTAACTCCCCTACTAACGTAATGATGCGATCAAAGACCTCATCGAAGTTCACATCCTGAGCCAGGCCTTCAGATAAAGAGTCGTGAACAACAGCAATAGCTGCCACTCGTCTTTCAGCATCACTTAGAGCTTCTAAGGTCTCTGGGGATTTGCTTCTTCTACCTTGGATTCTCAAGAGACTTGCAACTGTTTGCAGGTTGTTCTTGACTCTGTGGTGGATCTCACGGATGGTGGCATCCTTGGTGATAAGTTCTCTTTCTTGCCTTCTAAGTTCTGTCACATCGCGACAGAGCAAGATAGCCCCAGTGTTGATGGAGTTCTCATAAATCGGAATTGATCTAACTGAAAGTGCAGCATTGTTTCCTTCAATGTCTGCTCGCCAGGCAACCTTGCCAGAAACAACTATCGGAAGATTTTCATCAACATTTGATCTGCCCTTATTTAGAGTTGTAGTCACTTCTTGAAGTGACCTTCCTTCTAACTCAGTCTCAACTCCAAGTTTCTGAAAAGCAGACATTCCGTTAGGAGAAGAAAAGACAACTGTGCTGTTTGCATCGATGTGAATCAAACCATCGTTGACACGAGGTGCACCTCTTCTTGGAGCTGACTGAGATGAGAAAGTTGGATAACTTCCATCAACAACCATGTTCAGCAACTTATCGCCTAAGTTATTTAGGTTTATTCGAGTCTTGTTAGGAGCGGCTGCTTCACCTAGGTTGGTGTGTTTAGTAACAACAGCAATCGGTGATGGTGTGATGTCTGTTCCGCTGGAGATATTCAGTCTTCTAAAGACAGGGACTGCACTCAATCTTGCTGGTACACCTTGGTATTTATCAGGTTCGCCATATTCAACTAACTCACCTGAGGTGAATGCTTTAGAAACTAGTTGAGCCCAAGCCTTTTCAACTGGCTTACCAGTGATGTCTCGATAGAAAACGGTTGCAGCTGAAGAGGGTCTTGCGTGACCTGCTGCAATAAAGCCTTTTTTGCCATCAGATATCCAGAGCACAAGATCGGCAAAAGATAGATCGGCTATAACTTGCCAGTCAGCAACCAGAGCATGCAACCACTCAATGTCAGCTTCATGGCTTTGGCCATGTTGCTTCATCAGCTCTGAAAGTGTGGACACCTAAGAAAGTTTAGCCACGCTAGCTCTTGTTATGGAACCGGCCAGTAGTTGCTTGGTGAGTTGACCAATGGCAACTCTGGCTGGCGATGATCTCTTTAGTAAGACCAAAGGCAGACCATTGAGCATGGCTTTATCGATGTTCTGCGGATCATCTGGAATAAAACAATCGACTCTCAATTTGGCTAAGTTCAAATAGGTCTGTTCAAGTTCGTCCTTAGCTCCAGAGCCTAAAGTGCTGGTTCTGAACTTATTGACCACGACATAGACCTGTGAGTTGCGTTTGAGTTCTGAGAGAAGCTCGCTGGCTAAAAGAAACCGTTGTGCTGCTACCGGATCACAGCCAGATACTAGAACCAGTTTGGTGGCTTTTACTAAAACTGTTCTAAGCAGAGTGTCCCTAGTAACTAGCTCTTGGTTAGCAAGAGTCGAAGGATGCATAACCCTTGCCTTGAAATCAGTTGCCTGTGCAAGATCAAGTACTACAAAATCAACAAAGGATGCAAATTCAGCCAGCATCCTCTCGAATCGTTCAGGGGTAACCTCTTGCCAACGACTAGCTGAGTTGAGCCCAGGCATAAACCTGAGTTCGTGCCTACCCAGAGCAATTGAGACAGTAAGCCGCTCGAACTCTGCTCTGGTCAATCGCTGCTGTTCAGCAAGCCTTAGGCATGCTGATAGCCCTGCTGGGGTGTCAACCAAGCCCAGAGCTAGAGACAACGAAGGAGCTAAAGTGTCAAGATCTATCAATAGAACTCGTTGCCCTGCTAGAGCCAGCTCTGCAGCGATATTCGTGGCAATTGTGCTCTTACCGGGAGAACCAGATGGTCCCCAGCAGGCAATAACTGGAACAGGATATGGATTACTTGGTTCTACTTCCGTAACAGGTGACTGAGCATCCCCCACTACCGCAAGGTGTCTTCTTCTGCCTCGAAGCTTCTGTTCCACAGCACTCACTGGCTTGTCGTTCTAACAGCAATAACAGTTGCCTTTTTGGCAATGGCTTGAACGGTTGATCTAATCTCGGCAATCGAAACACAGACCTCGATGGTTTGGGTATTTTGGCTAAACCCATCGGTTGCATTCTTTATTGAAATCAACTCAGCAGCGGTGACAATCTGGAAAGGTATCGACTCCAAACTAGACGACTGTTCAGCTGACCAGAGATCCACCAGATCTCCTTTTCTAATGGATTGCGACATTGGCGTCCCAAGATTCAGAACCACTGGATAACAATCTTGGAAGTTCTCGGCAAGTAAAGCCGCTAGTGGAATGAGTTGACCTGCCACAACCGGAGCCTTTAGAAAATATTTGACCTTGTTTCCTGACTCTGAAGTTAAATAGAGATTCCCAGTTTCTCCAAGATCTAGTTTTAGCATTGTTGCATTCTCATCGGTGATGGTTGAACCTGTTCCTAAGTCAACAGATGCTACTAGGAATGACACTCGAGTGTCTTCTGAATTGGAACTGGCAAGCCAAGAGGCTAAGGCGATGAGCGCAAGAGCAAAGGAAAGTAATAGCTTGTTTCTTCTGGAACCCCAACGGTTATTGAGTTTAATGCTGCGGTTTCGCTTGCGCGTGAATATGGCCATTTGAATATGTTGGTCAATCTTTGAAATGTGCGCTTAGGTTCTCCACAACCAAATCAGAAACACTGGATTCTGGTATCCACAGCAATCGGTAATCCTGACTCTCAAACCGAAAGCAGTTTCCATCAATAGCAATGACTTTTCCAACAACCCTGCTCTCTCGGAAGCCTATGGCTAGCGATGCCTGCAGGAAATGTTGCTCAACAATTTGAAGCAATGAGGCTGTTGTTTCTAATAACGTTCGCCCAGCAAGGCTTTCGATGTGTGTAATGTTATTTAGATTGATGGCATGCCATTTAGGAGATTTTTGATTTGCTGAAAAGCCACCTACGAAATTACTTCCAAGAATTGGACTAGCTAGATATTGATCTGCTATTTCATATTCAAAGCTGATTCTGACTAAACGGCTAGGCGCAGAGCTGGCGGTCTGCTCTGGCTTTATCTGGCTAGCGAAATAGCCTTGCGCTTCAAGATCTTCTAAAGTGCTTTCAAGATTCATTACCTAATTATTAGAAAATCGAACATTTAGGGTATTTCTTATCCACAGTGCTTGTTTCCGATTAGGTGAAATGGCTATCCTTCGGTAACTTATCTTTATTCATGCATGGGGGGAAGTTCTCTTTTAATGTCTGTTCCATCAACAAGTCGCAGGACTGCTGCCACCCCAATCGAATCCGATGAGTACTTTGGTGCAACCATTGTCGCCTCCAAGGAACTAGGCGATCCCACCCCAGTCCTAGCCTTTCTAGCACAATCTGTAATCGAAACCCTGGCTGGGATTAGAGACGTGGAACAAAGCGCTAGATGGCTCACTGACGGGGTTTACCAGCAACTCAAACACAAAGCTTTAGCAGCCTCAAGAGCCAGGTCACAGAGCCAAATTAGAGAACTAAGACCGAACCTTGCCATTGGCAAGATCTCAACATTTAGCCCAAGAGCAGGCGTAATCGAAGGTGTGGTTATCGTTCACAACCGTGGCAGAGCAAGAGCGGTAGCAATACGCCTGGAGGCTTACAACAACCGTTGGCGAGCCAAAAGTGTTGCTGTGCTTTAGTTACTTCTTGAAGAAGGAACTACCCTCACTGTTATCTGGCTTGTCATCTTTAGCTTTCACCTCGGCGACCCCATCTTCACTAGGAGCTGAGAAGGTTAGGTTAGCTGGGTTGATAGTAGTAGCAGGTGTTTCAACCTGAACATCTAGGTTGAATAGGAAACCAATTGACTCTTCCTTGATGCTTCCCATCATCTGGGTAAACATGTTGAAACCCTCACGTTGATATTCAACTAGTGGATCACGCTGTGCCATCGCACGAAGACCAATACCTTCTTTCAGGTAATCCATCTCATACAAGTGATCTCTCCACTTTCTATCAAGCACAGAAAGAACAACTCTTCTTTCAAGTTCATGCATAGGAGCCTCACCAACATTTGCAGCACGCTTGGTATAAGCAATGCGAGCATCAGCAAGAATTTCTCTTGTCAACCAAGCTCTAGTTAGCTTGGAACGAGTTCCAGCTTCAGTTAGAACTTCTTCAACAGTTAGTTCAATTGGATAAATGGTCTTCAAGTCTTTCCAAAGACCTTCAAGATCCCAGTCAACACCAGCATTATCAACAATCTGAGAATCAACAATTGTTGTCACTACATCTTCAAGGAAAGTGTCAACGCGACCGGTTAGGTCATCACCAGCAAGGATGTGTCTGCGGTCAGAGTAGATAGCTTCACGCTGACGGTTCAAAACATCGTCATACTTCAAAACGTTTTTACGAATTTCAGCGTTACGAGCTTCAACCTGAGATTGCGCAGAAGCAATAGCCTTGCTAACAACTCCAGATTCGATTGCCATGTCATCAGGAATATTGCTTCTGTTCATCAAAGCTGCAGCTGCACCTGAGTTGAATAGACGCATTAGATCATCGGTAAGGGACAGATAGAATCTTGACTCACCTGGGTCACCCTGACGACCAGAACGACCACGAAGCTGGTTATCAATACGACGTGACTCATGACGCTCTGTTCCTAGAACATACAAACCACCGACGGCAACAACCTTGGCAGCTTCAACAGCTACCTGATCCTTGGTCAACTCGTATGTTTCAGCCCAGGCCTTCTCATACTCTTCAGGCTTTTCTACTGAATCAAAACCGCGCTTCTGGAGCGCTTCAAAGGTTAGATACTCAGAGTTACCACCGAGCATGATGTCAGTTCCACGTCCAGCCATGTTGGTAGCCACTGTTACTGAACCTAAGCGACCTGCCTGAGCCACGATAGCTGCTTCACGAGCATGGTTCTTAGCGTTTAGAACTTCATGTCTGACTCCACGCTTAGCTAGGAGCTTTGATAGATACTCGCTCTTTTCAACGCTGGTAGTTCCAACCAAAACAGGTTGACCAGTAGCGTGACGAGCAGCAATGTCTTCGACAACCATGGCAAACTTCACGGCTTCGTTTTTATAGATCAGGTCCGACTGGTCAATTCGAACCATTGGCTTGTTAGTTGGAATAGGAACAACACCGAGCTTGTATGTGCTCATGAACTCAGCAGCTTCGGTAGCAGCTGTTCCAGTCATACCGGAAAGCTTCTTATATAACCTGAAGTAGTTCTGCAGAGTAACGGTAGCCAGAGTTTGGTTCTCAGCTTTAACCTGAACGCCTTCTTTAGCTTCAATGGATTGGTGAATACCTTCGCTGTATCGACGGCCCTCAAGAATACGACCGGTGTGCTCATCAACGATTAGCACTTCACCGTTCATTACTACATAGTCTTTGTCACGCTTGAAAAGTGCCTTAGCTCTAATTGAGTTATTAAGGAAAGAGATCAGCGGAGTGTTAGCTGCTTCATAGAGGTTAGTAATACCTAGGTAATCTTCCACCTTGGTGATACCTGGCTCTAAGATTCCAACGGTGCGCTTCTTCTCATCAACTTCATAGTCGATAACCGGCTGAAGTTTTTCAACAATCTTCGAGAACTCATTGAACCAACGGTTAGCTTCACCCGATGCAGGACCGGAAATAATCAAAGGTGTTCTAGCCTCATCAATCAAGATGGAGTCAACCTCATCGACGATTGCATAGAAGTGTTCGCGCTGCACTAGATCCCCGGCACTCTGCGCCATGTTATCTCTAAGGTAATCAAAACCATATTCGTTGTTGGTTCCATAGGTGATGTCAGCTAAATACTGCTCGCGTCTTTCTTCTGGAGCCTGACCGGAAAGAATGATTCCAGTTGACATTCCTAGGGCACGATAAACGCGACCCATCAATTCACCCTGATACTCAGCCAGGTAATCGTTAGTAGTAATAACGTGAACACCGCGACCAGCAATAGCGTTTAGATATGCAGGCAAGGTAGCAACCAGAGTCTTACCTTCACCGGTCTTCATTTCAGCAATGTTGCCTAGGTGCAGTGCTGCTCCACCCATGATTTGAACATCGAATGGACGCATACCAAGAGTTCGCCTTGACGCTTCACGGACAGATGCGAAAGCTTCTGGCAGTAAGTCATCTAGAGTTTCGCCTGCGATGTAACGCTCACGCAGGGATGCTGTCTCATGCAGCAGGTCCTCATCGCTTAGGGCTATGAAGCTTTCCTCTAAGGCGTTTACCTGAGTGACGATGGAACGAAGTTTGGCAAGAACCTTGCCTTCACCTGCTCGTAGCAAACGATCAACTATTGATGCCAAGTTAAGCTCCAAACGCTCTTTCGGGGGATTCCTTATAATCTTAGACTGACCTTAGCTAAGGCGCTCCTGCCCTGTAAATAAGGGCTTTCTAGGGGTTATCTGGGCAAATACGCAGAATCCGACCACATGTACCCCTAATTCCTCCAGCGTGCTCCATGCCTGAGCCAGGGTTGCTCCTGAGGTGAATACATCGTCCAGCAGGACTACGGAGCCCCTTTTGCCCTGAAAGCCTCTCAAATCCCCCTTGAAAGCCCCAATTAGATTCTGCTCGCGTTCGGCAAAAGAGAGTCCGACCTGATCAGATCTTGCCTTGGCTGATTTGAGCAAGGTGGCAACCTTGACCGAACCAAGTGCTCTTGAGAGCTGGTTCGCCAAGATCTCAGTGTGGGAGAAACCTCTCTGTTTGAGATTCATGTTTGTCGAAGGAATCGGCACTAGTAGCACTTCTCGATATTCTTGCGGCCAGTCCCGCAACATAAATTCAGCCATGAACTTTATGAGACTGGTTTGGCCTTGTTC
>CAILDA010000019.1 GCA_903832875.1 uncultured Micrococcales bacterium
GCAGTGCCAACTATCTTCCTGCTAACCACAATCAACATCGTGTTAGCGATCTTTGGCGGAGCAGTTGCTGAATAGTTTTTAGCGCAAGAACAGTGCTGTTAGTCGGCGGGTTGTGAAAAACAGCCCGCCGATTATCATTGCTACGAAGTATGCAACGTGTCCCAGCATTGTGAGATTCAAGATACCCAAAGTCAGTCCCCTGATTAGTTCAATTGCCTGCCATAGCGGTAGAGCCTGAATAAACCATTGAACAAACTGCGGATAGATACTTAGTGGGTAGAAAGTTCCTGAGAATAAGAACATCGGCAACATCACCAGTTGAATCCATTGCATCTGCTGATGGTTCTTTAGATAACTTGTGACTCCCATACCAACAGAGGCAAAACCAAAGGCGATTAACACAGCTGCAGGGATTGCAAGTAGTCCCCATAGCGATGGCACAAGACCCATCGATGCAACAACAGCCATAAACCCAATGGCATAGGCCAAACCTCTTAGCAGTGCCCAGCTGATTTCACCTAGAGCAACATCCAAGGTTCCCATAGATGTTGAGAGCATGCCGTTATAGATCTTGCCGAAGTGCATCTTGAAGAACACGTTCCAGGTTGAGTCATAAATAGCACCGTTCATTGCAGATGTTGCTAGTAGTGCTGGAGCAATGTATTGAGCATAGGTAATTGGGTTCCCGTTGCCATCGGTTGAACCAGTAATGAACTGACCGATGCCATAGCCAAACGCTAGAAGATAGATAACTGGTTCAACAAAGCCAGAGGCAACAACCATCCAGGTTGAAGACTTGAGGGCATAGTAACCACGCTCTAAAACAACCCTTGATCTTCCTGAATAGACGCTGGCACCAACTCTGTTGCTTCTGCGCTCAGCAATAGCAATAGCTGTGTCAACGCTTGTGTTAATCAAACTCATTTTGACAACCTTCTGTCGAAGACGCGATGAGCCCAACTAAAGCCAACGATTGCCATAGCTAGCATTAGAGCCCAGTGCAGAATAAGAAGCCAAGGTTCAATTGGCATGCCATAGGACATGGCTCGACCGAGGTTGGTGGCATGCCACTGCGGAGAAATCCAACCAATCCACTGCAAGTAAATAGGCATTGAGGTAATTGGATAGAAAGTTCCGGAGAACATAAACATCGGTGTGATGATGAATCTCCCCACTAGAGCAAACATGCCATCATCGTCATCTTTGATGCTTGCTGAGAAAGCAAGCATGATGGCGGCAAAGCCTAATCCTGCAGCAGAGCAAACTAGCAAGAGAATAGGCACTGACTGCCAGCTGATTGCACCAAAAGCAAGCAGACACATCTCGTAGAGAAATACCTGCAAAACACATCTAGCCATGGCAGCCATCATTACGCCGTTGACTATCTGCTTGCCGGTGATAGCGGTGGCATTCATGGAGAAAAATGTTCTATCCCAGACGAAGCCCTCTAGAGTAGGCCAGGTTACCTCATCCATGGCACCTTGAATACCAGCGGTAGCAAGTAATGCCGGAGCTAGGAAAGTTAGGTAGTTCACTCCATCAATAGCATTTGGACCAAGAGATGAATCAACAAGAGATCCGATTCCAATACCGATGGAGAGTAAGTAAAGGGTTGGGTTTCCTAAACCAAAAGCAACAATGGACTTCCACCATTTGAGCATCTTCTTAATGCGAGTTTCAGCAACATAGAGTGAACCTCGTCTGATGCTTCGCTGTGGGTCAACTATTGTTTTGGCCCCAGTCCAAGTCATCTTAGGTTCGTTAGCAATATCAATAGACATTACTCAACCAATGTTCTTCCAGTAAGACGAAGGAAGACATCTTCTAGTGAAGATCTTCTAACTAGAGATGTAACAGGGTGCAAACCCTTCTTAACGATTTGCTCAAGACACTTCTCACCGTTTTCCGCATAGACCAGGATACGGTCAGGCAAAACTTCAAGTCTTGTTCCAATACCTTTAAGTTCCTTAGCTACCTGAGCATTATTTGCACTGCCGAAGCGAACTTCAAGTACTTCTTTAGATGAATACTTCTTGATTAGTTCAGCCGGAGATCCCTCTGCCATAATCTTGCCTTTATCCATCACCATCAAACGGTCACAAAGCTGTTCAGCTTCATCCATGTAATGGGTGGTGATAACCAAAGTCACGCCCTGCTCTTTCAAGCGGAACAATCTATCCCAAAGAATGTGTCTAGCTTGTGGGTCTAACCCTGTAGTTGGTTCATCCAACATCAAAATCTCTGGTTCATTGACCAGCCCTCGAGCAATGGTCAGCCTGCGCTTCATTCCACCGGAGAGTTCTTCAGTCTTGCTGTTTCGTTTTTCAGTTAGCTGAGCGAATTCAAGTAACTCTTCAATCTTTACCTTTAACCATTTGCGCGGTAAACCAAAGTAACGACCATAAACCATTAAGTTTTCCCAAACCTTTAGTTCACGATCGAGATTATCTTGCTGAGGAACAACACCTAGGTGAGCTCTAATCTCAGGACCATTAGAGTTAGGGTCTTTACCTAGAATGGTGAGCTCCCCACCACTTCTCTGGCTCGTGGCAGCAATCATCTTCATGGTTGTTGATTTACCTGCACCATTAGGTCCTAGAAGGCCAAAGGATTCACCTCGATGAACTGTGAAATCGATACTGTCGACGGCTTTGAAATCGCCATAAGTCTTAGTTAGCCCTTTGGCAATAATCATTGCCTCTGGTTTAGTTTTCTTCGCAGCCACAGCCCTGTGTCTTTCCTTAGAGTCTTTGTGCGCATTTTTAGGCACAGCCCTAAAGTCTATAAAAGGATAGTGATATCCTTGAGCAATGACCCCTGCCGAGCGCGACAAGGTTCGCCCTGGTAATCGCAGGGTGACTGGTAAAGAGCAGTTCTATACCCCTAAAGAGCTTGCCCAAACCCTTACAAATAAGGTTGCTCAGGTTATTGGCGGTCTAACTAATAGAACTGTCATTGAACCTGCCGGTGGCACTGGTTCATTTGTAACAGCTGCAAAAGAACTAGGGGCGAAAAAGGTACTCAGCTTCGATATTGAACCAAAAGCAGATGGGGTGATCCTTGCTGATTTCCTAACCAGTGAAATCCAAGGTGTAACCGATGCGGTTACTATCTCTAACCCACCGTTTGGAAGGAATAACTCACTGAGCATCCCCTTTTTCAATAAAGCAGCTAAGAACAGTGAATACATTGCCTTCATTCTTCCTAGAAGCTGGCGCAAGTGGTCTGTAATCAACCGACTAGATCGAAGCTTCCACCTGATTCATGATGAGGATCTAGCTATTGATTATGTTGATGAAACTGGAGAGATGCTTTGGCAGAAAGCAAGACTAAATACTTGTTTTCAGATTTGGGAAAAGCGAGATACCCCAAGAGAACTAATCAAAGTCAAAGACTTTGGGTTGATAACTAAGGTGTCCCCTTTAGATGCTGATGTTGCTCTAACTGTCTTTGGCTATAGCTGCGGGAAGGTTAGAACCGAATTTGACCGTATCCCTAACAGCACAGTCATGTTTCTAAAGCTCAATGACAAAAGAGTTCTAGCTGCCCTAAATAGAGTTGATTTCAGTAGGTTTTATAAGAACACCGCATATACCGAAGCACTGTCTCTTCAAGAGATTAGGTATTTACTTAATCAAGAAATACTTGGCGATCCAGGCATAGAACAGCAAGAAGGATAATAGATGAGCATCACGGGTGGCCGCGGTCGAAGACCAGGCAAAAAAGATTCAGGGCCTAAGGCGAAGTTCAGTCAACTTGTTCCATATATGAAGGATCAGAAAGGCTTACTTACTGTTGCCGTGATCTTCTCAATTATTGGTGCAGCCGTAAACCTAGCTCAACCTCTTGTTGTTGGAAATATCATCAGCACCGTTCAAGAAGGTAAAGATGTATTACCGATAGCGCTTGCCTTATTAGCAATCACTCTTTTGAGTGCTGTGGCTAGCGGTGCTATGTATTTAGTTTTAGCAAAAGCCGGTGAAGGTGTTGTTTTCTCTGCTAGAAGCAAACTGGCAACCAGGCTACTTAGATTGCCGATTGCTGAGTATGACCTAAGAAGAACTGGTGACCTGGTATCCAGAGTTGGTTCAGACACCACTTTGCTTAGAGCTGCGCTAACCCAAGGTCTTGTTGATGGTGCTGGTGGTGCACTTATCTTTGTGGGTTCGGTCATTGCTATGGCAGTTATTGACTGGCTATTACTTGTTCTAACCCTTCTAATGATCTCAGTTGCAGTTGCTGCTATTGGTATCACTTCAAGAAGAATTAGAGCAGCCACTACCAAAGCTCAGGAACGTGTTGGCAACATGTCTGCATCTGTGGAGCGAGCACTATCAGCGGTCAGAACCATTAGAGCCGCTCGAGCAGAATCGAGAGAATCAGCTCAAATCCAGCAGGATGCTAAAGAGGCATATGTTCAGGGAGTCAAGATCGCTGGAATTAACGCGTGGGTCACGCCTATTGGTGGCCTTGCTGCCAACGGTGCATTCATAGTTGTTCTCGGTGTTGGTGGTTACCGTGTGGCAACCGGTGAAACCCAGGTTGCTAATCTCATCACTTTTATTCTATTAATGTTCTTAATGATTAGACCTGTTGGACAATTCTTTGGAGCTTATTCATCAGTCCAATCAGCTCTTGGTGCTCTTGCTCGTATTCAAGAAATTCTCGATGTTCCCCTCGAGGACAGCGACAGTGAAAGAGCTCAGGTCACACGACGTAAAGCTGTAAATAAAACAGCTATCGAATTCAAGAAAGTAAAGTTTAGCTATCCAGCTAGAGCTGAAACAGCACTTGACGCAACTGGTAAACCAATTCCAGATGCCGAACCTGTAATGAGCGAACCTAAGGAAGTACTCAAGGGAGTCTCTTTCAAAATTGAACGTGGTTCAAGAGTTGCCATAGTCGGTCCATCAGGTGCAGGAAAGTCAACTGTGTTTAGTTTGATGGAACGCTTCTATGAACCAACCGGTGGAGCAATTCTTCTGGACGGGCAACAAGTTCAAGCTATGACTAGATCAGATCTTCGAGCTCAGATTGGTTATGTGGAACAGGATGCACCGGTGCTGGCTGGAAGCATTAGGGAGAACTTACTGATTGGTGCCCCAGATGCAACTGAGAAAGATCTCAAACGAGTTCTAAATGAAGTGAACCTAACCGCTGTTCTCAAAAGGGATAAGCGTGGTTTGGATGCTGAAGTTGGTGAGCAGGGAATCATGCTCTCCGGTGGAGAAAGACAACGTCTTGCGATTGCAAGAACACTGCTGAGCGCTCCACCAATAATGCTCCTTGATGAGTCAACCTCTTCATTGGATGGCTTGAATGAACAACGCATGCGTGAGGCTATCGATGCTGTTGCAAAGAACAGAACAATGATTGTGATTGCTCACCGCTTATCAACTGTGGTGGACAGTGACCAGATCATCGTTATCGCAGGCGGCAAGGTCATTGGCACCGGCACCCATAAGCAGTTACTGCGTTCCACTCCTCTGTATAAGGAACTAGCGGCTACTCAAATGCTTGACTAATTTGTCCGAAGCTGGGTCTAGTGTTCTAAGTAGCAACTAAACCCAATTGGAGACAAAATGTCTAATAGGAACATGCTTGAACGCTTAGCGCTACCAATGTTTATTGTTGGTGTGCTGGCTATGGTGGCTTCCGCCACTGTTTCACTTTCGGCTACAGCAAATGCAACCAGTCCAGTGGAATACAAGAAAGTCACTCTGACCTACCTCAGTAGCGGATATTCGGCCAACGATAGCGGTTGTGGGGCCGCTCAAGATATTTATAGCTCTAACTCCTGGAATGATCCAAGCTTTAGAGCTAGGTACTCAAGTGGTTCTAATAATGAGAAGACTTTCCTCTGTACAGCCACTTTCTTTATGGTCTCGGATGTGAAAATGCCGACTCCTCAGCCGATCCCGACGGTTACGGTCATCTATCAGCAAACTTCCAGCCCAACGCCTAGACCTACCGTTAGCCCGACTAATAGCCCAAAACCTACGTCTTGGCCTACATATAGACCTACTCCTAGGCCTGTTCCTATGCCTACCTGGTGGGTACGCCCAAAACCTACCCCCTCAAAGAGCCCCAGACCATAACTTTTCATGAGAAACTAGAAGTCGGTGCGGTTTACCGCAAGTTTGAACTCTAGGAGCGGAATTAAAGTGAAGAAACTAGTTTTGCCAATTTTCATGGCAGCGGTTGGTGCCTTAGCAATATCTTTGATCGTGTCGAATGTGCTTGCTACATCTCCAGTCACATTGAAGGTTATGAGAATCGATGATGTTTCTTACAGTGTGACCGGTGGCGAGACTATCAAGCTAACCATTGGAACTCAGGCTGTCATCGTAGATGCACGACCTACTGATGGCAAGGCTGTAGTCGAAGTTACAGGTAACACAGAATTCAAAGAAGGAGATAACACTCTTTCTGTAAAAGTAACTGGTTCAGATGGTAAAACTTTCAAGGTATACACCTGGACTTTAGTTTCACCGAAGCTGGCTGGATGGTGTCAAGATAACACTGAACTAATCAAGACCATTGAAACTAACTGGACTGATGAGCAGATTTATCAGATGCCTGGTTATGCAGAGCTTGGAACATATGCTGCAGACATCAAGGCTCACAACGAATGTTTCAGCAGTTCTCTAGTTGCTGAGATCAACAAGAACTACTAAGAATTAACTAGTCAAGGCTGTCAGTTGCTTTTAGTAACTGGCAGCCTTTACTACATTCCTAACCAACATAGCTCGAGTCATCGGGCCAACTCCACCTGGGTTAGGAGAAACAAAACCAGCAACTTCTCTAACGCTTGGATCAACATCTCCTAAGAGTGAAGACCCTTCAGCGGAATCAACTCTGGTGATTCCAACATCTAGAACTGCAGCACCTGGCTTTACCCACTCTGATTTGACAAAGTGTGGAACACCAAGAGCCGCAATAACAATGTCAGCACGCTTTACGGAGTGAGCAATGTCTTTTGAACCTGAGTGCAACAAGGTGACAGTGCTATCAATTCCCTTTTTGTTTAGCAGTAATCCGAGTGGTCTGCCAACAGTAATTCCTCTACCAATGATGGCGACCTCGGCACCTTTGAGCTTTACCTGGTAGCGCTCTAGTAGTTCAACAATTCCAGCTGGTGTGCAAGGTAGCGGGGAGGTAAGTTCGTCACTGCCAGCAAGCACTAGCCTGCCTAAGTTGATTGGGTGTAAGCCATCGGCGTCTTTATCTGGGTCAATAAGTTCAAGCATTGCATTGGTATCAAAACCAAATGGCAGTGGTAACTGGATTATGTATCCGGTGACA
>CAILDA010000020.1 GCA_903832875.1 uncultured Micrococcales bacterium
CTTTCGAACTTTTCACCGGTAGATAGTTCAACAACACCATCAGCTGCTGAGACAAGCTGAGTGTTTAGATGAACTGTTGCACCACGACGATCAAGATCTTCCAAAACCCACTCTGAAGTCTTTTGTGAAACTTCAGGCATGATTCTGCCCATGGCTTCGATTAGGTGGAAGTGAACATCTTTGAATTCAATTGTTGGGTAGTAGCGAATCAAATACGAAGCTAGGTTACGCATTTCAGCGAACACTTCAATACCAGCAAAGCCTCCACCAACAACTACGAAGGTTAGCATTCTCTCTCGAGCTGGTCCTTCAGGCATGTTTGCGGCTTTATCGAAGTTAGTCAAGAT
Source organism: uncultured Micrococcales bacterium (assembly GCA_903832875.1). Classification (GTDB taxonomy): domain Bacteria; phylum Actinomycetota; class Actinomycetes; order Actinomycetales; family Microbacteriaceae; genus Rhodoluna. Next base: position 348 of record CAILDA010000020.1, read on the forward strand.
GTGGTTACGAATCTCGATAGCTTCTTCAACGCTCTTTAGTCCAATTGCTTTATCAGCAACACCTGGAATTGGGAAAGTTCTTGATACTGCACCCGCGGTCATAATGACATGGTCGTAAGAGACTGTGGTTGCGCCAACAATTGGAAGAACGATGGTTGCAACCTTGTTGGCGTGATTAATGTCAGTCATTGTGCCGTTGATGATGTTTGTCTTAGGAAGATGTCTTCTGTGTGAAACAACTGTGTGTCTAGCCTCAATAGAACCTGCAACAACTTCAGGAAGGAACGGCTGGTAAGTCATGTATGGCAGCGGGTCAACTAGGGTTACCTCGGCCTCACCCTTACGAAGTAGCTTCTCTAGTTTTAATGCGGTATAAAAACCGGCATAGCCACCACCGACGATCAAGATTTTCTGCATGCTGGGATTTCCTAAGGTTTGGGCTTTATAAGTGATTGCGCAACTATGCGCTCACTTGATTTTACTCGGTTGCAACCTTGCAAGTGCACGTGTTCGGGTCAAAACCTATAGCTTCTAGGCTCAAATCCCCGATTGGGTTCACCCCAGTGCCTTTAGCCAGTGAATGAGCTGCTAAAGCATGCAGGCATTTGACCCTGGTAGGCATCCCACCGGCACTAATCCCAACCAGTTCCTCAACATGCCCTAGTGCTTCTCTTTCAGCCAGGTAAGCCTCATGGGCAACCATATATGCCTTAGCTAGCTCAGGTTCTGCGCCTAGTCTTTCCTGCAGTTCAGCCATAAAGCCTTCTGCTTCAAGACCACTAAGCAGTCCAGATGTTGCTGGATGGGTTAGGTAGTAAAAGGTCGGGAAAGGCTCACCATGGGAGAGTCTGGGAGAAGTTTGAACGACGATAGGTTTACCACAGACACATCTAGCAGCTATTCCAAGAACATCACGCATAGGGCGACCTAGTTGAATCTGCATCTCAGCAAGATCTTTTTCAGTTGCAGGAGTAATAGGCATTAGTTAGTAGCTGTTGATTTATCTTTGCTGACCGGTTGATCTAAACCAGCTTGAATAACGGATTGCAGTAAACCCTTAGCCCAGTCTTTCTTAGTTGTTCCAATGCTTTGCGAGAAGTCACCGCTGTTCTTTTTAGCAGCCAGCATTGCACCAACAGTGCCACTGGTATCTGAAAGATTCAAACCATCAGCATCTAAAACTAAATAGCTAATCTCCCCTGGCACTACATAGAACAATCTGTCTCTAGCTTGAGCACGAATGTATACCGGGTCATCCCAACGCTTTTTCTCAGCTGTAATGTCTTCTAGATTCTTCTTAGCTTTATCAATCTTTGCTTGCAGTTGAGCTATCTGAGTTTGCATGGTGAAATACTCACCGATTTTAGGAGCAAGAGTAAAAACACTAAAGACCATAAGTCCGATGGTGATCATGGTTGCTGGAGTCCAAGAAAAACGAGTGCCAACGCGTTCGCGAACAGTGCCCACTTTTGACTGTGGGCGAGCTGCCACACTGCGTGTGCTCTTCTTCTTTGAACCATATCTAGCCATGGGACTAGTCTCTAACGACTAAGCCTTAAAACGTGGGAAGGCAGCTGCTCCTGGGTAGTAAGCAGCATCTTGAAGCTCTTCTTCGATACGAAGTAGCTGGTTGTATTTAGCCACTCTCTCGCTTCGAGCTGGAGCACCAGTTTTAATCTGACCAGCGTTAGTAGCAACAGCAAGGTCAGCAATAAAGGTATCTTCGGTCTCACCTGAACGGTGCGAGATGATTGCCTTCATACCTGAACGCTGAGCCAGAGCCACTGCATCTAGAGTCTCAGTCAAGGTACCAATCTGGTTTACCTTTACAAGAATCGCGTTACCAGCTTTTAGGTCAATACCTTTTTGAAGACGAGATGGGTTGGTTACATAAAGGTCATCGCCAACAATCTGGATCTTGTCTCCTAGGTTTGCAGTGATCTTTGTCCAACCAGCCCAGTCATCTTCAGCTAATGGATCTTCAATTGAAACTAGTGGGAAATCTTTTACTAGACCTTCGTAGTACTTGATCATTTCGTCAGAAGAAAGCTCTTTACCTTCGAATGAATACTTACCAGTCTTCTCGTCATAGAACTCGGTTGCTGCAACATCCAAAGCAAGACCAAAGTGCTTGCCAAGAACATAACCAGCCTGACCAATAGCCTCAGAGATTAGTTCTAGAGCTGCACGGTTAGTTGGAAGATCAGGAGCAAAACCACCTTCATCACCAAGACCAGTAGCTAGGTTCTTTGAGTGCAGCAAAGATTTCAAAGAGTGGTAAACCTCAGTGCCAGCACGAAGTGCTTCTGAGAAGGAATCAAAACCAATTGGAACAATCATGAACTCTTGGATATCCACTCCATTGTCAGCGTGAGCACCACCGTTGATGATGTTCATCAAAGGAACAGGAAGTGTGTAAGCGTTAGGTCCACCAAGGTAACGGTAGAGAGGCTGACCAGTTGCTTCAGCTGCTGCTCTGGCGTTAGCAAGAGAAACACCCAGAATTGCGTTAGCACCTAGGTGAGATTTGGTTGCTGTGCCATCAAGACGAATAAGTGCAGCATCAACAAGTCTCTGGTCTAGTGCATCAAAGTCAATCAAGCCAGTCTCATCGTGACCGATCTGGTCGATAACAGCCTTAACAGCATTTAGAACACCTTTACCCATGTAACGCTTCTTGTCACCATCACGAGATTCGTGAGCTTCGAAAGCACCGGTTGAAGCACCGGAAGGAACGGCTGCTCTACCGAAAGCACCATCTGATAGCAGAACTTCAACCTCAATGGTTGGGTTACCTCTTGAGTCAAGAATCTCTCTTGCGCCGATTGCGTCAATGATGGACATGGTTCTCCTAAATATGGTTATTGATTCTGGCTTACAAGCCCTAAAAACACGCCTTTGTAGTTCTAGTTTAGTTGCCTAGAGCCTTGAA
>CAILDA010000021.1 GCA_903832875.1 uncultured Micrococcales bacterium
AATTGAAGTGCTGGATGAAAACGAGCAAGCAAGAGAATTTGAAATCACCATCGAGAATGGTTTTGTAAATTTAGCCATCAAACCATCCGATGACTCTTATGTGCATGGCAAGCAGGTTTATTTCATCAAATACCACCAGTCCTGGGTTATAAACAATTATCAAAAAACCTCAGGCTTCGATGAGTTTTACTGGGATGTCAACGGAACCGGCTGGCTACAAAGTTTCGATAAAGTAACCGCAACTGTAACTTTTGACAAGACCCTTAGCGAGAATCTAGTTACCGACAAAATGGCTTGCTACCAAGGTGCACAGGGCTCTAGGGATGTGTGCACGAATAAAGAGGTATCTAATACTCAGCTAGTTTTCACTTCTGGAAAATTAGAAGCTGGGGAGAATCTGACTATAGCTATCCCTTTCCAACCAAATGTTGCCAATACAACTGGCCCAATAATTGAGGGGACTTTCCCCTGGTATGGTTTCTGGATTTGTCTCGTTCTTGTTGGGCTGCTTATTTTATGGGCAATCTATTTCAGAGTCTTCGGCATAAAGTCCACCAGTAAGAGAGCGTTCCTAGTCCCACAATATAAACCTGCTGCGGTGCCAGGTCTATTGACTTCAGCACTAGTTGCAAGAAAGACAGCACATCTATTCCAAGCCAGTGTTGTTGAACTTGCAGTCATGAAACTTATTGAGATAGAAGTTGTTGCCGAGAGCAAAAACAAAGACTTCATTCTTAGAAGAACTCAATTAGCCACTACTAGCTCGGATCATGTTGCACTGTTGAAGGAGCTAGGGCTTAGTAAAGCCGGTAGTGAACTGCTGCTAGCTCACAACATGCCAGCAGCGCAGAGCACCAAGCTTTCCAAAGGGCTACTGAAATTGAAGTCAGCAGCAGCCTCGCAAATGAACTCCCAAGGCTATTTTCAAAAGCGTGCGCTAGGTGTTCCAGCAATCGGCTTTGTAGTTGGGCTATTGGTTTATGCAGCTTGGATGTATTGTGCAATTGCTCTTGATGCTCAGGTTGAAGCAGGCTTTGTAGCTGCACCGATTATGTCATTTGGATTATTCGCTGCCGTCTACTGGTTCCTGCTCTCAAAGCGAGCTATGACAGCTAAAGGTGTCGAAGTCGATTCATACGTTAAAGGGTTAGAAACATATATCCAATTAGCCGAAAAGGACAGGCTGGAATTCTTGCAGTCACCATCAGGTGCACTACTCACGCCATCAGAAGTGCAGGGCAAACAAGTCCTAAAACTCTATGAGGAGGTATTGCCTTGGGCAATCCTGTTAGGCCTTCAAAAGCAGTGGAACCAGGTACTTGCTGATCTTTATCAAGAACAAGGTAACCCAACTTGGATCATCGGTTCACCGCTACTAGCTGAAAGCTTCTCAAACCTCGACCAGGTGCTAACCCAGTCACTTGCTGCTAGTTCTTCTGGTGGTTCAGGTGGTGGCGGTTCATCCGGCGGTGGCGGCGGTGGCGGTGGCGGCGGAGGAATCTAGCCTTAGAACTCGCCTGCTTTGAAGCATTAGCCTAGAGTCATGAAATCCTTTCAGTTATCTAAAGAAGTCGAAGCAGCTCTAAAGTCAGGTAAACCTGTTGTTGCTTTGGAATCAACCATCATTTCTCATGGACTGCCAAGACCACAGAACCTAGCTGCTGCTATTGAATTCGAAGAGATCCTTAGAGCCAAAGGAGTAACCCCTGCAACTATCGCAATCTTGGATGGAGTACCTCAGATTGGCTTAGATGATGAAGGTGTCAAAAGAATTGCTAACGAAGATCTAGCTAAGGCAAGTGTTAGAGACATTCCAATCCTTGCTGCAAGAAAAGAAAGCGGTGCAACTACAGTTGCAGCAACTGCTCACCTAGCTTCTCTTGCCGGTATTAGAGTTTTCGCTACCGGAGGTCTTGGTGGTGTTCACCGAGGTGCTAACACAACCTTTGATGAGTCTGCAGATCTTTCAACACTTGCGGTAACACCAATCACAGTTGTCTGTGCTGGCGTGAAATCAGTTCTCGACATCTCAGCAACACTAGAGCGACTCGAGTCACTCTCTGTTCCAGTAATTGGTTGGCAGACCAAAGAGTTCCCAGCTTTCTGGTTGAACAAGTCTGGTCTTCAAATTGACTGGTCACTGGAGACAACAGATCAGATCGCAGAAGCAATGAGATCTCAAGATGCTCTAGGCCACGGACAAGGAATTGTTATTGCCAATCCAATCCCTGAGGAACTGCAATGGGATCCCGAAGAACACAATCGCATTATTCAGATTGCTTTCAAAGCAGCAGATGCTGCTGGAGTGCACGGTAAAGCTGTTACACCTTTCCTTCTAGGTTTCATAGTTGAAGAGTCAAAGGGAAGATCTCTTGCAGTAAACCTTGACCTTGCTCGTAACAACGTAAGACTTGCTGGTGAGATAGCTAAGTCTTGGGTGAGAGTTCAATAGTGAACAGAGTTCTAGTAATAGGTGATGTCATCGATGACATCATCGTTGTTCCAACTGGAGCCATCAGAACCAATACTGATACTGATGCCAGCATCGTCAACACATTAGGTGGGGCAGCTAGTAACACGGCTAGTTGGGCTGCACACACAGGAGCGGAAGTAACATTCATTGGCTGTGTTGGTTCTTCAGATCAAGAACGAGTAAAAGCACAGTTTGAGAAATACAACGTGCATACCGAATTACAAGTAAGCGAGACTCAGCAAACTGGAACGCTGATTGTTCTAGTTGAAGGCGCTAACCGAAGCATGCTCACCGATAGAGGAGCTAACAGAGAACTCTCCCTTACAAAACTCACAGAAGATTATCTAAGTGACTTTGCTTACGTATTTCTAAGTGGTTATTCACTCTTTGGTAGAGAAGTAGCTGAGATCCAAGCTTTGATTAATAGAGTGCAAGATGCAGGAGCACTATTAGTTTTAGATCCAGGTTCAACCGGATACATCAAAGACTTTGGTGTTGAGAAATTCAAAGAAGCTATCAACGGAGTTGATATTCTCCTGCCTAACGAAGAAGAGTTTGAATTACTCTCCACCACCCCAGCACACATATGTATTGTGACCAGGGGCTCCGCTGGAGTTGACCTTTATATAGAGGGAATCAAAACTAATTCTTTTGAAGCAGAGAAAGTAAGCGCAGTTGATCCAACTGGAGCAGGTGATGCTTTCGCAGGTTCCCTAGTTTCAAACCTATCTCTAGGCGAAGAACTCAATACAGCGATAGCTTTAGCTACTAAAACAGCAGCACTAGCTGTTACGACTATTGGAGCTAGACCTAAGCTCTAATTCTGTAAATCTATTCGCTGTTCACCAAAAGGAAATCTATTTCTAAGGGCTAGGCAACCAGACTTTAAGGAATTAATTGGTTTAGATTTGCAAGTTGTTCATCTTTGTTGGGCATTGTCTAAATCATGAAGAATGTATCTCGCCTAAAGTCCATTTTTGTTGCTTTGACACTAGCGACCGCTATTGCAGTGGTCCCAATGACAGCTAATGCAGCTGTTACCTTCTCTGTCCCATCCGCGCCTCTGAATGTAGTCGCGGTTCCCGCTGAAGGCGGCTTCAACATCTCCTGGTCAGACCCGGCCTCTACTGGAAACACCCCCATCACTCAATTCGTAATCGATGGTGGTCAAGGTACATGTACAACTACCGTTCCAGCTTCTGAACACTCAGCCTTTGTACCTGCAGTCAACAGCGCAAGCGCAGCCTTCAGTGTTTATGCAGTAAACAATCAAGGTTTTGGTGTGGCTTCTGCAGTTTCAGGAACTGTTGCACCAGTGGCGGCAAAGTCAGGCTTTTTCGCTGTTGACAGCAAGGGACGCACTATAAACATAGGTTCTACAACGGGCAACTTCTCAAGACTTCAGATACAGTCATCTAAATATTTCGGCTCAGTTTCGACACCTTCCGGTAATGGCGCGTGGCTATTAGCAAATGCAAACAGAATTGTGGCTTTGGGAGATGCGACTATTTCTAGCGTGCCCCTGAACGAGCCAGCAATACAAATCGTTTCTTCATACAACCGTCTTGGCTACTATGTGATCGGCAGAAGCGGCCAAGTCACCGCATCAGCTAATGCTCCGGTTATCCCAGGGGCAAACTCAACAAGTGCTCGATTACTTGCTGGTGCTGTCCCAACATCTAGCGGCAAAGGAATGTGGCTAGTTGGCACTACCGGAAGAATTGATGGAATTGGAGATGCTCAGTCTGATCGTCTTCCTAAGGACAGCTACGTGCGTGTAATCCCTAGAGCTACTGGAGAAGGGTTCTGGGCAATCAACAGAGCCGGAAAAATTGTGTCTTACGGAGACGCACCAGCTATCACCGGAACAGCGATCAATCTAAAGGATGCTGCGCTGGCAGCCAACGGTGATGGCTTCTATGGTTTAGGCGCAACTGGCACCATCACTGCTTTCGGTGAGATCCCAGCTCTAAACGTGACTTCCGTTTCCAATGCAGTCGCTCTAGTCAACACAGCTAAAGTTAGCGAAGTAAAAGACTTCCAAATTGATGCTTTCAGCGATTTCCACGGAGCACTGGACTACACAAAGACCACCGCTAACGGATTCGATACTTACACAAGCGGTGCAGCTACTTTGGCCGCCAACTTTGCGGCTGACCGTGCACTAAACCCAGCAACATTCACATTCTCAAGCGGTGACAACTGGGGTGCAGCTCCACCGCTTTCAACCGTTTTTGATGAGATGCCTTCCGTGAAGGCTTTGAACTATATGGGTGTGGACGTCACTACTTTCGGTAACCACGAACACGACAATGCGCTGTCAAATGTAAATGCTCGCATAGCAGCGTCAGATTACAAGTGGATCGTTTCTAACTACTCAAGCCTTACAGAACTTAGTGGCAAAAACACAAAGGGTGAAGCTGTTGCTCCTTGGACAATCGTCGACCGCGGTGGCGTAAAGGTTGGTGTGATTGGTATGAACACACCTGACACAAAGGAAGTAATTTTCCCAGGCAACCTAGGCACCATCGACATCGGTGACATCCTGGCTACAACCGTTTCAGGTAAGGCTACCAAAGCTCAAGTGCAGGCAGCAATTAAGGCTGCTCGCAAAGCCGGCGCTGATGTTGTTGTCTCTCTTGTTCACGAAGGTTTTGGTCAGTTCAATACAGAAACCAGCATGGCTGAAGGCCGACTATTAGACATAGTGCCTCTGCTAGAGGGTTCTGATATTGTCTTGGGCGGTCACAGCCACCTAAAGTATGGCGGTATCGTCTCTAACAAACTAGTAGCTGAAACTACTAATGCTGGTGCGCTTTACAACAGGATCCACGTTTGTGTTGACACCGCAACTAGAAAGACTATTGGCTCTCGTGTCGAGCACGTCGTCCCAACAGTCAAAGTTGTTGCAGCCACGGCTCTTGCATCAACAGGACTTAACCAGAGCGCAATCACCTCAATTAATGAATACAAGGCAAACCTAGGTACTAAGTACAACGTAGAAATTGGATCAATTGCGGACGTGGCACCTAATGGTGGAACTCCTCAGGTTCAGCGCAACTATGAGACTGCTTTGGGTAACTATGTTGCTGACAAGCTTCGCTCAGCCATGGGAACTCAGATTGCAATCATCAATGGTGGAGGACTTCGCGACATGCTTCCAGCGAAGACTTTCGTACCTAGCGATGCTTCAATCATCCGCCCAAGCTGGAGCAGCCTACAGTCTGGTTTCACTACCTCTAATGGCCCTTGGAAGGTCACCAGCACTGGCCCTTACAAACTCACTGTTGGTGACGTTGCAACAGTTCTACCGTTCGGTAACACTGCGGCAACCACAACCATTACAGGTGCAGATGTTTGGTCAGCTCTAGAAAATGGAGTCTCACAGATCTCACTTGGTGCTGGAAGATTCCCACAGGTATCTGGCTTGAAGTTCTCATTTGACATGTCAGTCGCAGCTCTTTCAGGAAGAGTTAAGACAGTGACATTGACAGATGGAACACCAATCCCTAACTCAACCTCTGTTTCTTATACTCTTGCAACCAACGATTTCATGGTTGCTGGTGGAGACGGATACACGATGTTTGGTGGACTAGCGAAAGCGAAAACCCGTGACGTTCTAGAGACCCTCGTTCGTGAAGCTATCATTCGCGATAGCGTTAGCGGACCAGTCGTCATGTCAACAGACGGACGTATCACAAGAATCAACTAAGCAAAATAAATAAATGGGAGGGTCGAAAGACCCTCCCATTTATTTTAAGTACTCAGATTTAGTCGAGACCTAAGCTTTGAAGCGCTCTAGTGCTTCAGCGATTAGCTTCTCAGCTGCAGCTTTATCTGCCCACTGACCTAGCTTGACCCACTTGCCTGGCTCTAGGTCCTTATAGTGAGCGAAGAAGTGTTCGATTTCATCTCTGGTCTGCTGAGGAACATCGTTGATGTCTTGGATGTGAGCCCAACGCTTGTCTTTAGCTGGAACACAAAGAATCTTCTCGTCGATACCACCGTCATCTTCCATAGGAAGAACTCCAACAGCTCTAACTTCAACGATTACACCTGGGAATACAGGGAACTCTAGTAAGACGAGGGCATCTAGAGGATCGCCATCGCCACCTAGGGTGTTATCGAAGTAACCGTAGTCAACTGGATAAACAAAAGGTGTGTATAGAACACGGTCTAGACGGATACGTCCTGACTCGTGGTCAACTTCATATTTGTTACGACTTCCACGAGGAATCTCGATGATGGCGTCAATAGACATGGTTCTCCTAAATAGGCTTGATGTATCAAGAATACCGAAAGGCACCCCGTGTTGAGACGACCTAGGCTAACCCCAGCTATGGCTAATGTTCGCCGTGCTATCAGGGAGTCTTGGGATAGACAGGGAGTTACTGCAGGAGATGTTGTTTCTGTTGCTGTTTCAGGGGGACCGGACTCTTTAGCTCTTGCAGGTGCTGCAATCTTTGAAGGTAAGCGAGCTGGGGTCGATGTTTCAGCAGTTATCGTCAACCACAATCTCCAGAAGGGTTCTATGGAGGTAGCTCAAAGAGCTAAAGAGACATTGTTGTCTTTAGGTTTTGAAACTGTGGAGGTTATGGATGTTCAGGTGAAGCAAACCTCTATCGGTATGGAGGCTGCTGCTAGAAATGCTCGCTATGGAGCATTGGATGCTTTTGCTAAAGCTTATGGAGCAAAATTCACCATGCTAGGCCACACTCTTGATGATCAAGCAGAGACAGTGTTGTTAGGTCTTGCTCGTGGCTCAGGGGCTAAATCAATTGCAGGAATGCAAGAACTCTCCACTGATGGAAACTATCTTCGACCTTTACTTGAAATTAGAAGAGCAACAACAGTTGCTTTCTGTTCCGATTCAGGAATAAAGGTTTGGAATGATCCTCAGAACAAAGACACTAAGTTCTCTAGAGTCAAAGTTCGTCTAAAGGTGCTACCGGTTTTAGAAAAAGAACTAGGGCCTGGCATCGCTGAATCATTGGCCAAGACAGCCGGGATTCTTCAAGAGGACCTCGAGTATTTAGACGCTCAAGCTGAAAAGGCTTTTAAGACTGTATCTAAGACCACAAACAACTCAGTGTCTTTAGATGTCAAAGGACTTGAGAAGCTTTCAGCTGCCATTAGAAACAGAGTGATTCTGAAATCTCTTGCTTTGCTTGGAACAGAACCAGCCAAGGTCCAGATTGATTCAATTAGCGCTTTGGTAACTAATTGGCATGGTCAGAAACCTTTAGCCCTTCCCTCCGTTAGAGTAGTCAGAGCGGGCAATGAGATTATTCTCAAAAGCACAAAAACTCTAAAACCAGGAGCATGCTAAGTGGACCTCGACAAGGTACAAGCTGACATTACTAAGGTGCTAGTCACCGAAGAACAGATCGCAACAAGAGTCAAAGAACTCGCGTCTGAAATAGACAAACTATATGCGGGTAAAGACCTTTTATTAGTAGGTGTTCTTAAAGGTGCAGTCATGTTCATGGCTGATCTATCTCGTGCAATCCAGATCCCTGTTGCTATGGATTGGATGGCTGTCTCTTCTTATGGTTCAGGAACTCAGTCTTCAGGGGTTGTTCGTATCCTCAAAGACCTAGATGCTGATGTTCTTGGCAGGCATGTTCTTATCGTTGAAGACATTATTGATTCAGGTCTAACTCTTTCTTGG
>CAILDA010000022.1 GCA_903832875.1 uncultured Micrococcales bacterium
AAAACTCGAATCAGAAGGAATCAAGACACGCGTTGTCTCTGCTCCTTGTGTCGAATGGTTTGATGAGCAGAGCGAAAGCTATCGCGAATCTGTCTTACCTAAGAATGTTGTAGCAAGAGTTTCAGTTGAAGCTGGTCTATCGCTCGGCTGGAGCAAGTATGTCGGTGGTTTTGGCGAGAGTGTCTCAATCGAACACTTCGGAGCATCAGCTGATTACAAGACTCTATTTAGAGAATTCGGTATGACCACTGAAGCAGTTGTTGCTGCAGCTCACAAATCTCTTGAAAACAAGTAAAGGAATAACTAATGACTAACCCTCTAGCTCAGTTAGCTTCAAACGGAGTAAGCATTTGGCTTGATGATCTTTCAAGAACTCGCATTGAGTCAGGCCAATTAGCAGAACTAATCACCTCAAGAAGTGTTTCGGGGGTAACCACTAACCCGACCATCTTTGCCGGTTCCATCGGTAAGGGTGAAGGCTACGATTCGCAAGTCAGCGCTCTCGCTGTTGCTGGTGCAACTGCAGCAGAGGCAATCTTTGAGATCACTACCAAGGATGTTGCTGATGCCTGCGATATCTTCGCTGGTGTTTATGCTTCATCGCATGGCTTTGATGGTCGAGTATCAATCGAAGTTGAACCAGGTTTAGCCAACGACACTGCAGGCACTGTTACTCAGGCCAAGGAACTCTTTGCAAAAGTAAATCGTGAAAACGTGATGATCAAGATTCCAGCTACCAAGGCTGGTCTGGCTGCTATCACTGAGGTTATTGCTAGCGGTATCAGCGTCAACGTCACCCTAATCTTTTCCCTAGATCGCTACCGCGAAGTAATCGCTGCTTACAAGGCAGGTATTGCGCTAGCTAAGGCTTCAGGTCAGGACCTTTCCAAGATTCATTCAGTTGCATCTTTCTTCGTCTCACGTGTTGACACTGAGATTGACAAGAGATTAGTTGCTGTTGGCACAGCAGATGCCATTTCAATGAAGAGCAAGGCTGCTCTGGCTAATGCCAGATTGGCATACGAAGTCTTTGAACAGGAATTCGATAAAGCAGACTGGGCAGAACTTGCTGGTGCCGGAGCAAATAAGCAACGTCCGTTGATGGCATCAACCGGAGTCAAAGACCCAGCACTTAGCGACACCTTGTATGTAACAGAGTTGGTTGCACCAGATCTTGTAAACACCATGCCTGAAAAAACCATGGAAGCAGTTTTCGATCACGGAGTTGTTCCAGAAAACAGCATCACTGAGAAGTATGCAGAAGCAAAGCTCGTCTTACACACCATTGGCGCAATGGGTATCTCTTACGATGAGGTAACTGCTTTACTTGAAGCTGAAGGTGTTGAGAAGTTCATCGTCTCTTGGAACGAATTGGTTGCCTCAGTTGAAGCAGCACTTCAGGCGGCCAAGTGATGACTATCAGTGTTAGAGCTTCTGGTACTGCATTAGCTGCAGTTCAAGAATCTATTGCTTCACTAGTTGCGGATAAGGTTGCCAGTCGCATTGCTGCCAAGGATTTCACCCTCTGGGGTAAGGAAGCAGATTCTGAATCTGCTATTCGTTTAGGTTGGGTAACTTCTGCAACTGATTCGATAGAACTAGTCGATGGAATTCTTGCTCTTCGTGATGAGTTCCGCTCTAAAGGTATTACTCGCTTCGTGCTTTGTGGCATGGGCGGATCATCTCTAGCGCCAGAAGTCATTACGAATAAATACAATGTTGCACTTGTTGTTCTGGATTCAACAAACCCAGATCAGGTGCGTGAAGTTGTTGCTGAATCAATCGAAACAACTGCAATAATCGTCTCTTCTAAATCTGGTTCAACAGTTGAAACCGATTCACAGAAGCGCATCTTTGAGCAAGCATTTACTGCTGCTGGGATTGATAAGACCGAACGAATTGTTATCGTGACAGACCCTGGTTCCCCTATGGAAGCTGCAGCTAAGGCAGATGGTTACAGAATCTTCAATGCTGACCCAACTGTTGGTGGACGGTATTCCGCTCTTACTGCTTTTGGTTTAGTTCCTTCAGGCCTTGCTGGCGTTGACATCAAAGGTTTATTAGAAGAGGCAAATAAGGCAGCTTCGCTATTAGCCACTGATGTCGAATCAAATCCTGGCTTAGTTTTAGGCGCTGCTATGGCACGCACAGCTAATGGTTCTTCCTACAAAGACAAACTTGCCTTGATTGCTGAGAACCTCTCCCTGCCAGGCTTTGGTGATTGGGCAGAGCAACTAATTGCTGAATCAACTGGTAAGCACAGCAAAGGTGTTCTACCTGTCGTGTTAGATGAAAATAGTTTCGAAGCACTAACGACTCAACCTGATGTTCTGTTGGTTGAGATAGCCGCAACAAACGCGCATGAAACTTCTAGCGGACTAAGCGTTAGCGCTCCCCTTGGTGCACAGTTCATGCTGTGGGAATATGCAACTGTTGTTGCAAGTCGTCTGCTTGGAATAAACCCGTTCGATCAGCCTGATGTTGAATCTGCCAAGATTGCAGCGCGACGAATGTTAGAAGAACGAGCCGCTGTTGTGCCAGCGCTTTTTATTGACGGCAGTATCGAAGTACGTGCACAGGAACTCGATCTTGCCGGTAGCTCAGATATCGCGACAGCAATCAAGAAACTCTTTGCGGAACTCGCAACGGATGGCTATGTCGCGATTCAGGCTTACATGAATAGAAATGCAGGCTTTGACGTTCATCAGTTGCGTGAGCTAGCAGCAAAGAGTACCAATCGTCCAACAACATTTGGCTGGGCTCCTAGATTCCTGCACTCAACTGGTCAGTATCACAAGGGTGGTCCACGCCAAGGTGTATTCCTTCAGTTAGTTTCCAAAGACCAAGAAGATCTTGCTGTGCCAGGCAGAGATTTCACATTTGGTGAACTGATTGCCTCTCAAGCAGCTGGAGACGCTAAAGTACTCGCTGACCTTGGTCGCCCAGTTTTGACACTGACTTTGAATAATCCTCAAGAGGACTTCGCAACAATTCTGAAGGCTATTGGCTAAGGAGCTATACAAATAATGACTGGTGTGAAACTAGGCCCTGGTAAGAACCCACTTAGGGATCCAGAAGACCGCAGACTAAATAGGATTGCGGGTCCTTCAGGGCTTGTCATTTTTGGTGTCACGGGAGATCTCAGTCGCAAGAAGCTAATGCCAGCTGTCTATGACCTCGCCAACCGGGGACTTTTACCTCCTGGTTTCTCTTTGGTTGGATTTGCCAGAAGAGATTGGGTAGATCAGGACTTCGGACAAGTAGTTTATGAATCGGTCAAGAAATATGCGAGAACTCCTTGGAGCGAAGAAGTTTGGGCTCAGCTATCACAGGGAATTCGATTTGTTTCTGGAGAATTCGGGGATGATGCAGCTTTTGACAAACTCAGAGAGACCATTGAGCAGTTGGATAAGGAACGTGGCACCAATGGTAACCACGCTTTCTATCTGAGCATTCCACCGAAGGCTTTTCCTTTGGTAACGCAGCAACTCTCCCGCTCTGGCCTAGCAGATCCAAGACCAGATCAGTTCAGAAGAGTAGTGATTGAAAAACCTTTCGGTCATGATCTCAAATCAGCGCGTGAACTAAACGAAGTTGTCGAATCGGTATTCCCAGCAGACTCAATTTTTAGAATCGATCACTACCTAGGTAAAGAAACTGTTCAGAACATATTGGCACTGCGCTTTGCTAACCAATTGTATGAACCGCTTTGGAACAACAACTACATCGACCATGTTCAGATCACCATGGCTGAAGATATTGGTGTTGGCGGTCGAGCTGGTTACTACGACGGTATCGGTGCGGCTAGAGACGTAATCCAGAATCACTTGCTGCAACTACTTGCTCTTACCGCTATGGAAGAACCTATTTCCTTTGATGCTTCTGATCTTCGTGCTGAAAAAGAGAAAGTTCTTTCTGCAGTTCGCATTCCTGAGGACCTTGCAAAGCACACAGCTCGCGGTCAATACACCGGTGGTTGGCAGGGTGGGGAGAAAGTTACCGGCTTTCTTGAGGAAGAAGGAATGAACCCTAAGTCTGTTACTGAGACTTTCGCAGCTATGCGACTTGATATCAACACTCGTCGTTGGGCTGGAGTGCCGTTCTATCTAAGAGCCGGTAAACGTCTTGGTCGTCGTGTTACCGAGATTGCCGTAGTTTTCAAGCGAGCACCTCAGCAAATCTTTGGAGCGAGCCAAACCTCAGCTCTCGGTCAGAACGCATTGGTGATTAGAGTGCAGCCTGATGAAGGTGTCACCATCAGATTTGGTTCTAAGGTTCCAGGTGTTGGTATGCAGGTTCGCGATGTGACCATGGACTTCGGTTATGGTCACGCGTTTACTGAGGCAAGCCCTGAAGCATATGAACGGCTAATCTTGGATGTTCTTCTCGGTGATCCACCGCTGTTTCCTCGTCACGAAGAAGTTGAACTTTCTTGGAAGATTCTTGACCCTATCGAAGAGTTCTGGGCTAGTAAGGGAAAACCTGAACCTTATCGTCCTGGTACTTGGGGTCCATCCTCAGCAGACAAGATGATGTCCATTGATGGCAGAGCTTGGAGACGTCCATGATTAAGAATCTTCCTAACACCACCACTTCCAAGATTTCTAAGGAACTTGTTCAGATTCGTGAAGAAGGTGGAGCGGTAGCACTCGGTCGAGTCCTAACTCTCATCATCCAAACAAACTTCTCAGGCCTGGAAGATGCGATTCTTGCAGCTAACGAAGCATCAAGGGCTCACCCTTGTCGCATCATCGTTCTAGCTGATGAAGATAAGAAGACTAAATCAGAGCCAAGACTTGATGCCGAGATCCGTGTTGGTGGCGATGCTGGTGCTTCTGAGGTAATCGTCTTGCGTGCTTACGGTGAAGCTTCAAGCGACCCAGAGAGCCTGGTAACTGGCCTATTACTTCCAGATGCTCCTGTTGTTGCTTGGTGGCCAGGTGAAGCACCTGAGAAGCCATCTACTTCAGCACTTGGCAGAATTGCACAGCGCAGAATCACAGACGCTGCTGCACAAAAAGATCCACACGCTTGGCTTTCAACACTTGCGAAAAATTACGCGCCAGGAGACAGCGACTTTGCTTGGACCAGATTAACTCTCTGGCGTGCACAGCTAGCCGCCGTTCTGGACCAACCTCCTTATGACACAGTGACCAAAGTTATCGTTACCGGTGCTGTTGACTCCCCTAGTACTGATCTACTGGCAGCTTGGCTAGAACTCAAACTGAAGGTCGATGTTGAACTTGTTCGAACTAGTCGAGGTCAAGTAGTTGCCGGCATCAAAGGCGTAACCCTTGTTCGTTCTTCTGGCAATGTTGAAATCGTAAGAAACATTCCAGATGTTGCAACTCTCATTCAGCCATCACAGCCCACAAGAGATATCAGCTTGCCAAGAAGATCTCCACGCGACTGCCTGATTGAAGACCTTCGTCGCCTAGATAGCGATGATGCTTTCGGGAAACTTATCACCAAGGGCTTTGGCACCAAGCGCAAATCCCCGGTCGTTTCAGCTAAGGGTAAGAAATAGTGCAGTCTGTCGAAATCCGCAGAGCAGTAAACGCAGCTGACGTTGCGCAGCAAGCTGCTGTTGAAATCATTACTTCACTGAAAGAGTTACTCTCCAAGCAGGAAACTGTTCACCTTGCTCTAACTGGAGGAACAGTTGGCATCAAAACTCTAGAAGCGCTAGCGCAGGAAACTGAGTTTGCTGAATTAGATCTAAACCGAATCCACATCTGGTGGGGCGACGAGAGGTATGTTCCAGAGAATTCTGCAGATCGCAACGCGGTGCAGGCTAATGTAGGTTTTCTCTCAAAAGTTGAAATCCCTGCAGTTAATATCCACGTGTTCCCTGCAACTGATTCCGGATTGAATGTGGCTGAGGCTGCCATAGTTTTTCAGCAAGAACTAACTGATGTTTTTGGTGTTGAAGAACCGAAGATGGACTTAATGATTTTAGGTATGGGTCCAGATGGACATATCGCGTCTCTGTTTCCAGGTGTTGACTATGGGAGCACCGATGTGGTGAGTATTAGTTCATCCCCTAAGCCGCCAAGCGAACGTCTAAGTTTTAGTTACGAATTGATTAATCGATCAAACAAGATTGTTTTCGTGATTTCAGGTATCGATAAGGCTTCGGCCATTGAGAAAATTCACACTGAAACAGATTGCGATCTGCCAGCTGCCAAAGTAAGCGCAACCGGGGAAACCATTTGGTTTATCGATGAAGCAGCTGGTGCAGCTTTCTGGAGCTGCTAATCACTTCTTAGCTCTTGCTGCTTTCTTTGCTTCCGCTTTAGCTTCGGCTAGTAAACGTTCTCTTCTTTCGCGAACTGTTGCAACCGCTTCTTCAAGAAGAGCTTTAGCTTCTGCCTCTGTTCTGCGTTCCTTCACATAAGCCAGGTGAGTCTTGTATGGCTCATGCTTAGCAATCTGAGGTGGGTTGTCTTTATCTTGTCCTGCTGGAAGACCACAGTGTGGACAGTCGAGTTCAACTGGGATTTCTTCGAAAACGACGCTGGAAGCAAAAGCCGCACTGAAGTTGTGGTTGTTGAAGCAGTAGTAAGTCAGAGTTACTCGCTCTGCTTGGAATCCGTTGTCCTGCTCGCCCATTGGGCCAGCTCCGACTCTGGAACCTCTGATAGCTGCGCTGTTACCACTCATGTTTTAGCCCCAAGAATAAGTTGAAGCCAGACCCAGGATAACGATTGTTACCACCCAGACCAGCCCGAGGATTACTGTGATTCTGTTTAGGTTACGCTCAGCAACTCCAGATGAACCCATGGTGTTGTTGATTCCACCACCGAACATGTCGCTGAGTCCTCCACCGCGGCCCTTGTGAAGAAGGATCAAAAGAGTTAGCAGAAGGCTGGTAACGCCAAGAAGGATTCTCAGGGCAATCAAAATACCGGTCATTTAGGTTTACTTTCGTTCGTCTTGAAGCTAAAAAGCCTCACTAATGAAATTATAAGGTCAGGTGCTTGAGGAAACGCGAAATGTCAGAGAACTCGTCAACATCTAAACTGGCTCCGCCAACTAGAACTCCATCAACCTCAGGGCTACGTAGGAAGCCTGCAACGTTGGCCGCTTTGACTGATCCGCCATACAAAATCCTTGTACTTTGGGCGATTTCAGGGCCTAATTTGCCTTCAATTGCCTCACGAATCTTGCCAGCAACACTTGCTGCCGTCTCAGGTGTTGCCACCTGGCCGGTGCCAATAGCCCAGACTGGCTCGTAGGCAACAATGAACTCGCCTACCTTGCTGTGACCTTCAAGAGCAGCCAAAATCTGCCTTACTGGGACTGCGCTCTGACCTTCGGCTTCTAGCTCTTCGAGAGTCTCTCCGACACAAATCACTGGGATTAGGTTGTATTTGAAGGCTGCGGCGACCTTAGCCTGAACGATTTGGTCATCCTCTGCGTGATAGCTTCTGCGCTCGCTATGGCCAATAAGGACGTACTTCACATCAAGTTTCTTTAGGAAAGCTCCCGAGATATCGCCTGTGTAAGCACCAACGTCATGCTTGCTGAGATCCTGAGCACCTAATGAAAGCTGAAACTTGTCGGCATTCATCAAAGTTTGCACGCTGCGTAGGTCAGTGAAAGGTGGAAAAACAGCAACTTCAGTCTTTGAATAATCGTGGTTAGCATCAGCCAAAGTCCAAGATAGCTTTTGCACAAACGCAATAGCTTGCTGGTGATCTAAGTTCATTTTCCAGTTACCTGCGATAAATGGGACTCTATCTTGGCTCACTTTAGGACCTCTAATCCAGGCATCTCTTTGCCTTCTAAATATTCTAGACTGGCCCCGCCACCGGTTGAGATGTGTGAGAACTGGTCATCGGTAAAGCCAAGGATGCGAACAGCAGCAGCTGAATCTCCGCCTCCGACAACTGAAAGTCCATCGACTTCAGATAGTGCTAAAGCAACTTGCTTGGTGCCGTTGGCAAATGCATCTATTTCAAAAACACCCATCGGACCATTCCAAAACACTGTCTTAGCCTTGCGGATAACTTCAGCAAAGTGCAACGCGCTAACTGGCCCAATGTCCAGTCCCAAACCGCTAGCTCCGAAAGGTGTTCCTTCGATAAGGTCAGAACCAGTAACTTTAACATCTGCGTCTGCACCAAACTTACTGGCAACAACAATATCTGTTGGCAAAACCACTTCGACACCAAGTTCTTCAGCGCGCTTTAGATAACCCTTTACTCGATCAATCTGGTCTACTTCAAGTAAAGACGCTCCAACTTTGTAACCAAGAGCTGCTAGGAATGTGAAAACCATTCCACCGCCGACCAGAAGTTGATTTACGTGTGGGAGTAGGTGGTCGATAACGCCAAGCTTGTCCGAAACTTTAGAACCACCAAGGACGACAACGTAAGGACGCTCTGGATTCTTGGTTAGGCGCTTTAGTACCTTTAGCTCAGCTTCGATAAGTAATCCTGCTGCGCTTGGCAACAATCCCGCTAACTCATAAACAGAAGCTTGCTTGCGATGAACAACACCAAAACCATCGCTAACAAATAAATCTCCAAAGCCAGCCAGTTCACTGGCAAAAGCTAAACGTTCGCTTGCTTCCTTGGAAGTCTCACCTTTATTGAAACGAAGATTCTCAAGAACTAAAACTTCAGAATCTGAAAGGTTTGCAACAGCAGCTTTAGCCAAAGGCCCAACTGTATCTCCTGCAAATGCAACTGCGGTTCCCAGTACTTCTCCGAGTCTGGCTGCAACTGGCTCAAGTGAATACTTAGCAACTGCTTCCCCATCAGGTCTTCCGAGGTGGCTGATGACGATTACTTTTGCACCTTCTGCAAGCAAATACTTCAGTGTTGGAAGTGATGCTATGACTCTGCCATCGTCTGTGATTCGTGAACCATCAAGAGGCACGTTGAGATCACAACGAACAATAACGGTCTTTGATTTTAGATTTGGCAGATCAGCTAGGTTGCGCATCAAATTATTTACAGCTTGCTTGCAACAAGCTCAGCTAGGTCAACTAAACGGTTTGAGTAACCCCACTCGTTGTCATACCAAGAAGAAAGCTTCACTGTTGTTCCACCGACAACACGAACCAGGCCTGCATCAAAGATTGATGAGTGTGGGTCGGTAACGATGTCGCTTGAGACGATTTCGTCTTCGGTGTACATCAGGATTCCCTTTAGTGGACCTGATGCTGCGGCTGCCTTATATGCAGCTTTGATTTCTTCAACTGTCACTGCAGTTTTTGAAACCAAAGTTAGGTCAACGATAGAACCTGTTGGCACTGGAACACGAAGTGCGAAACCATCTAGAAGCCCCTTTAGTTCTGGGAGAACGAGTCCGATTGCCTTAGCAGCGCCAGTAGATGAAGGAACGATGTTGATAGCAGCGGCACGAGCACGACGAAGATCTGAGTGCGGGCCATCTTGTAGGTTTTGGTCGGCTGTGTATGCGTGCACTGTTGTCATAAGACCGTTTACGATACCGAAAGTATCGTTGAAGACCTTAGCCAAAGGAGCTAGACAGTTAGTTGTGCAAGAAGCGTTAGAGATAATGTGGTGATTCGCTGGGTCGTATAGGTGCTCGTTCACACCAATTACGAAAGTGGCATCTTCACCTGTTGCAGGTGCAGAGATGATTACTTTCTTAGCTCCTGCTTCGATGTGCTTGATGGCGTCTTTAGCGTCAGTGAAACGACCGGTTGACTCGATAACGATGTCAACTCCAAGATCTCCCCAACCTAGATTTGCAGGGTCGCGCTCAGCTAGAACCTTGATGACTGTTCCACCAACGATGATGTTCTGACCATCGACGGTTACATCCATGTCCAAGCGACCAGTTACGGAGTCATACTTCAAAAGATGAGCTAGGCCCTTAGGGTCGCTCAAGTCATTTACAGCAACAATTTCAAGGTCTGTGCCCTTGGCTAGTTCTGCACGAAGAAAGTTACGTCCGATTCTTCCAAAACCATTGATTCCAACGCGAGTGGTCATATTGACTCCATTTTCAGGCACCAGTGACGGCGCTATTTTGAGGGGGGTTAAGTGTGTTTTTGCCACTCAACGTCGGGTGGAAAACCTACTTTTAGGGTAGCAGAAGACCAGCTGTGTTTTGGCTAGCTGCTGCGAATCTTGCCTGAACGTCAGCCCAATTCACGATGTTCCAGAATGCCTTTACATATTCTGGCTTAACGTTCTGGTAGTCCAGGTAGAAAGCGTGTTCCCACATGTCTAACATCAGCAGTGGAATAGATCCAACAGCAAGGTTTCCTTGGTGGTCATAAAGCTGCTCAATAATCAGTTTTTGACCCAAAATGTCCCAAACCAAGATTGACCAACCTGAACCCTGAATCCCAAGCGCTGAGGCTGTGAAATGGGCTCTGAAAGCGTCAAATGAGCCAAAGAACTCATCGATGGCAGCAGCTAGTTCACCGGTTGGCTTGTCGCCACCTTCTGGAGACATGTTTTTCCAGAACACCGCGTGGTTGATATGACCGGCAAGGTTGAATGCAAGATCCTTCTGGAACTTGTTCACCATGGTCAGATCGTTCTTCTCACGAGCTTCAGCTAGAGCATCCAGAGCAGTGTTAGCTCCGTTAACGTAAGCCAAGTGGTGCTTGTCATGGTGCAATTCCATGATGCGCCCGGAAATGTTCGGCTCCAGTGCTCCGTAGTCGTAACTAAGGTCTGGCAATACGTATTTACTCATTTTGTGCTCCTATTTTCTTTACTCGTCGGAATCTGGAAGTTCAATTTCAGTTCCAGCAATTCCGCGCTCTGCTGCTACTTTATCCGCCAAAGCCAGCAATCTTCGGATGCGCCCAGCAATAGCGTCTTTGGTTAGCGGTGGAACTGCTAGTCGACCTAAATCATCAAGACTGGCGTCTCTGTTGTTAAGACGTAACTCCCCTGCAATCCTTAGGTGATCAGGAATATCATCACCAAGAATCTCCATTGCTCGTTTGACCCTAAGACCAGCGGCAACAGCTGCCTGAGCTGAACGCATCAAGTTCGCATTATCAAAGTTGGCGAGTCTGTTCTGCTTACCTCGAACTTCGCGTCGGACTCGGAGCTCTTCATATTTCAAAACAACCCCGTGAGCACCAACATGCTTCAGAATTTCAACAATTGCATCACCCTCGCGAACAACCACGCGATAGACACCACGTGCTTCACGCACCTTGGCAATAACATCAAGCCTGCGAGCAATACCAACTAGAGCCATAGCTGCTTCATTTCCAGGAGCGGTGATCTCAAGAGTTGCTGACCTACCAGGATCGGTAAGCGAGCCATGCGCCAGGATTGCTCCACGCCAAACTGCTTCTGCATCTGCTCTGCTTCCAGAAACCAAAGCTGCTGGCAGTCCTCGCACTGGCCTGTTCTTAGTGTCAATAAGGCCGGTTTGTCTTGCAAGTATCTCGGCGTTTTCTGTAACACGGATTTGATACTTGCTTGTTTTGCGAATACCCCCGGCAGCAATCATGGCTAGTTCGCTCTCTGCACCGTAAACATCTACTAAGTCTTTGCGCACTCTTCTAGCCAACTGGGCAGTATCAACCTCAATCTCCACAACAATCTTTGCTGCAACTAGATGTAAGCCACCACAAAAGCGCAATACTGTTGCAAGTTCAGCTGCTCGCACAGAACTCTTCGAGACCTCAACTCTTGCCAGTTCATCTTTAAGTTCCGCGGTTAATGCCATGAATTACTCTTTCCCTAAATCTCTGTGTTTTAGGCGCACTTCGACGCCTTCTAGTACGGTCAATCGCTTAGCCACTTCAATAGCGGTTGCAACAGATCTGTGTTTGCCACCGGTGCAACCAAAGGCAATGGATGCGTGCTTACGGTTCTCTTTAAGATAGCCACGAAGAACTGGTTGAAGAGCTGCCACGTAGTTGGTGATGAATTCCTCAGCGCCGTCTTGCTGTAATACGAAATCAGCGACTTGTTGGTCTTCACCGGTGAATGGACGCAATGCTTCATCCCAAAACGGGTTAGGGATAAATCTCATGTCAGCAATCAAGTCAGCATCGCTCGGTGCACCGTATTTAAATCCAAAGCTTTGAATCATTAGATTCAGTTTCTTAGATTCTTCAGATGAGAAACTTTCGGCAATCTTTGACGCTAATTGATAGACGTTCAGTTCGCTGCTATCGATAACATAGTCCGCTTGCTCACGAAGAGGTAATAACCTGGTTCGCTCAGCATCAATTCCATCGGTAATGGTTCCATTACCCTGTAAGGGATGAGGTCGTCTGACTTGCTCGTATCTTTTCACTAATGTCGCATCGTTAGCTTCCAGGAAAAGTACCTGAGCAGCGACGTTACTTTGTCGCAGCAAATTTATGTGCTCACTTAGATCTAGGAAGAGCTCTCCACCACGTGCATCGATGACAACGGCTAACCTTGGCAATTCACGACCTGAGTGCGAGAACAGTTCAGCCATTGGTTTGATCATTTGTGGCGGCAGGTTATCAACGACATACCAATCCATGTCTTCCAAAGCTTTACCAACGGTTGATCTACCCGCGCCAGACATGCCAGTTACTATCAGTAACTCAAACGAATTGTCTTGGTTCACTTAGGTTCTTCCTTGCTCGTTGAGATAACTCTAGTCATTTTGCGACACGCCCGAGATGAAATTACCGAACTGGTGCTAGTTATCGCTCAATTTAGCCAATATTGATGCCGCTAAGGCCGGTCCTATGCCGGAAACCTCACCAATCTCCTCCAAAGAAGCCATTCTGAGGCGCTTAGCAGAGCCAAAGCGCCTAAGTAATGCAGCTACTCGTTTATCCCCTAGTCCTTCAATTGACGCCAATTCGGTGGCAATTCCTGAGGCGCGTTGCTTACGTTGAGCCGTAATCGCAAAGCGGTGAGCTTCATCGCGCACCCGTTGCAATAGGAACAACGCTTCAGTACCTCTTGGCAAGATCACTGGGAACGGGTTATTCGGCAACCAAATTTCTTCTAGTCGCTTTGCTAAGCCAATCACAGCTAAGTTTTGGACGCCGCTATCTGCTAGAGCTCGAGCTGCTGCATTTACCTGAGGTGCTCCTCCATCAACGATCAGTAGCCCAGGTCGATAACTGAATTTATTTTTAGTTTCGCTATCTCCTTCAACCAGATATTTCAATCGGCGACGAAGAGTCTGATAGAGCGAATCAGTGTCGTCAGTTGATGTTTCTATGTTGAACTTACGATACTGATCCTTCTTAGCCAAGCCATCTTCAAAGACCACCATGGAAGAAACAATTCCGGTGCCACCAAGATGCGAAACGTCATAACACTCGATACGTAGTGGTGCGGTTTCCAGTTGCAAATACTTTTGCAGTTGCGCTAAAGCTTCACTTCTAGCAGTGAAGTCCGCGGTTCTACGAAGCTTGTATAAACCAAGAGCATGCTTGGCATTGGTATGAGCAGTTTCTGCTAGTGCACGTTTATCCCCTCGTTGTGGGATTCTAAGATCAACCTTCATGCCTCTAATCTCTGTAAGCCACTGGGTTAGAGCTTCAGCATCTGCTGGCATCACTGGTACGAGCACTTCTTTAGGAACATCGCTAGCGAAAGTATTGTCTTTGCCATAAACGTTTTGTAAGAGATACTCAACAAGTTCGGTGTGATCTCGCTCTAGTTCCTTATCGACTACCCAACCCATCACACCTCTGATGCGACCACCACGCACTCGAAACAGACTTACCGCAGCAGCCAGTTCATCATCAGCGATGCCAAATAGGTCGGCATCGGTTTGATCGGTAAATACCACTGTGCTTTTCTCAAGTACAGCTTCAAGTGCAGCGATGTCGTCGCGGAGTCTGCCAGCTAGCTCATATTGCTCCGACTCAGAAGCGTCCAGCATTCGCTTGTTTAGTGAATCTAAATACTTCTCATCTCCCGATTGAATAAAGTCAGCAAATTCTTTGGCCATGGACTTGTGATCATCTTTGCTGATTCTAGAAACACAAGGAGCTGCACACTTACCGATATCTGCAAGCAGACACGGTCGGTTAGATGACTTAGCTCGGTTATAGACACCGGTTGAGCAGGACCTAATCGGATAAACCTTCAGGAGTGTGTCTAGGGTTTCTCTAACCGCCCAGGCTTGCGTATAAGGACCAAAGTATTTGGCTCCCTTGATTTCACGATTACGGGTAATGAAGACCCTAGGGACAGCGTCAGTCATTGTTATTGCTAGGTATGGATAGCTCTTATCGTCTTTGAACCTGACGTTGAAAGGTGGATTGAACTCCTTGATCCAGGTGAATTCAAGCTGCAAAGCCTCGAACTCTGTTTTGACTATTGTCCAATTCACATCAACTGAGCTCTGGACCATTCGACGGGTCTTCTCTTGCAGAGTACTCAGCGGAGCGAAATATGAACTTAGTCTTGCGCGAAGGTTCTTAGCTTTACCAACATAAAGCACACGGCCTGTCTCATCTAGGAAACGATAGACACCAGGATCGGTTGGGATCTCAGAGGTTTTAGGTCTAAAAGAAACATCGTTAGCCATGGCTAGCCAAGTATCTCTTTAAGGAACTTTCCGGTGTGTGACTTAGCATTTTTAGCAAGATCTTCAGGGGTACCAATACCAACAATCTCGCCACCACGAGAACCACCCTCAGGACCAATGTCAACTAACCAGTCAGCACTCTTAATTACATCCAGATTGTGCTCAATGACGATAACGGTATTGCCCTTATCAACTAAGCCGTTGAGTACTAGTAGCAGCTTCCTAACATCTTCGAAGTGCAAACCGGTTGTCGGTTCATCAAGAACATAGATGCTTCGCCCATTAGATCTCTTCTGCAGTTCGGTTGCTAGCTTCACACGCTGTGCTTCGCCACCAGAGAGAGTTGTCGCAGATTGACCAAGGCGAACATAACCAAGACCCACTTCCACCAAGGTGTCTAGATATCTTGATATTGCTGTGATGGCAGCAAAGAATTCAGCTGCTTCTGCAATCGGCATCTCTAAAACCTCAGCGATTGATTTGCCCTTGTATTTAACCTGCAGAGTCTCTCTGTTGTATCTAGCGCCGTGACAGACCTCACAGGAGACATAAACATCAGGTAAGAAGTTCATCTCAATCTTTAGAGTTCCATCACCACTACACGCCTCACAACGCCCGCCCTTAACGTTGAAAGAGAAGCGACCCTGCTGGTAACCACGAGCTTTAGATTCTTGGGTGTCAGCAAAGAGTTTTCTGATGTGATCAAAGACACCGGTGTATGTTGCAGGGTTTGATCGAGGCGTTCTACCAATAGGGTTCTGGTCAACGTGCACAACTTTGTCTAGTTGATCTAAACCTTCAACACGAGTGTGCTTACCAGCAACACCTTTCGCACCATTTAGTTTGTTGGCTAAGACTTCATAGAGCACGTCGTTCACCAATGAAGATTTACCTGAACCGCTAACACCTGTTACAGCCGTGAAAGTCCCTAACGGGAAGCTAACGTCAACGCTCTTTAGGTTGTTCTCTCTAGCACCAACAACCTTTATCTGACGCTTAGGGTCAACTAGACGGCGCTTGTTAGGAGTAGCAATCGATTCCCTACCGCTTAGGAATGCGCCGGTTATTGATTCTTTGTTTGTGAGAATCGCCTTATAGCTACCTGAGTGCACAACCTCGCCACCGTGAACACCAGCACCAGGACCAATATCAACTAACCAGTCAGCAGCCATGATGGTGTCGTGGTCATGCTCAACAACAATCAAAGTATTTCCAAGATCACGAAGCTTGATGAGGGTGTCAATCAATCTTCGGTTGTCTCGTTGATGTAAACCAATGCTTGGCTCATCCAAGACATAGAGAACGCCAGTAAGACCAGCACCAATCTGTGTTGCTAGACGAATTCGTTGAGCTTCACCACCTGAGAGGGTTGCTGCCGCTCTTTCAAGACTTAGGTAATCCAAACCAACAGCAATCAAGAAATCAAGCCGAGATCTAATCTCTCTTAGCACTTGAGCTGCAATCTTCTCATCACGCTTATCGAGTTTTAGCTTGTCAAAGAAATTCATCGATTCACCAAGACTCATAGAACAAACATCAGCAATGGATGTCTTAGCTACTTTCACAGCTAGAACTTCAGGACGTAACCTGGCACCTTTGCAATCAGGGCAAGGAGTTTCACGAAGATATTCTGCCCAACGCCCTCTACCCCAGTCATTTTCAGCCTCAAGGTATTTACGCTCGATGTAGTTCAGGGCGCCTTCAAAACCAGTGGTGTAACGAAGCTCTCTACCGTAACGGTTCTTCCATTTCATCTGAACATCAAAGTTATTGCCATACAAGACTGCTTCTTGAATTTCTTCTGGAAGTTCCATCCAAGGAGTGTCAAGAGAGAAATCCATGTCCTTGGCTAAACCAGTAAGCAAACGTGTGTAATAAGTAAACAGACCTTTACCTTGAGTTGACCAAGGTCTAATAACTCCGCCGTTAATGGATTCTGAAACATCTCCAATGACTAGTTCAGAATCAACGGCCATCTTGGTGCCAAGACCTGAACAGGTAGGGCAAGCACCAAATGGTGCGTTGAAAGAAAAGGTTCTAGGCTCTATCTCGGTTAGCGCTAGAGGATGCTCGTTAGGACAAGACATCTTCTCGCTGTAGTTGCGATACTTACCTTCACCCTCAACATCAACTAGATCAACAGTTAGTCGACCATTGGCAACTTTTAGTGCTGTTTCAACTGAATCTGTAAGACGCTGTGTGATGTCAGCTTTAGCGACCAACCGGTCAATAACGACAGAGATGTCGTGCTTGTATGTTTTGCGAAGTGGTTTAGCTTCTGCTAATTGGATTACTTCACCATCAACGACTGCTCTTGCAAAACCTTGGCTGATGAGTTCTCGGAACAGATCAGAGAATTCACCTTTTTTCTGGTCAACAACCTGAGCAAGGATCTGATACTTAGTTCCAGCCTTAAGCTGCATGATTTGATCAACGATTTGCTGCGTAGTCTGCTTGGTAATCAACTCCCCGCATTCAGCACAATGTGGAACTCCGATACGAGCCCAAAGCAATCTCAGGTAATCGTGAATCTCAGTGATTGTTCCAACTGTTGAACGAGGGTTACGGTTCGTTGATTTTTGATCAATCGAAACAGCAGGAGATAGTCCTTCAATGAAATCAACATCTGGTCTATCAACCTGGCCTAAGAACTGTCTGGCATAGGCACTGAGTGACTCAACATAACGACGTTGACCTTCAGCAAAAATTGTGTCGAAAGCTAAAGAAGACTTGCCCGAACCACTCAAGCCGGTGAAAACCACCATGGCATTTTTAGGGATCTCTAAGGTGATGTTCTTTAGGTTATGGACCCTGGCACCCTTAATAACGAGCTTTTCTTTAGTGGGTATGGAGATTGAGGGCATCTCACAAGTTTAACCCTCAGAGGTGGCTCTAAACCTTATCTATCTGCCTCAGAGTGTATTTAAGTTCACTAATTTCATCTCTAAGCCTGGCTGCAAGCTCGAACTTCAGTTCGGCGGCGGCAGCCTTCATCTGTTGGTCAAGATCTACCACTAGGTCTAGCAAATCGTCATAACTAGCGTTCTGGTTAGGTCTTGAGCGCACGGGGGTAATGCCCTTACCATCTCTATTGCGCTTGGATTTTGACTTCTCAAGTAGTTCGGCAGTGTCTTGTTCCTCGAGAAGAATACTGTCCGTAATGTCAGCTATCTTTTTGCGCAATGGTTGTGGGTCAACACCTTTTTCAAGGTTGTATGCCACCTGTTTTTCACGCCTTCTATTGGTCTCATCGATGGCCCTAGCCATAGAGTCGGTGACTCGATCTGCATACATATGGACTTCACCGCTGACGTTTCTAGCAGCTCGACCAATGGTTTGAATCAATGAAGTAGTTGAACGTAAGAATCCTTCTTTATCAGCATCCAGAATGCTAACTAAGGAAACCTCCGGTAAATCCAAACCTTCTCGCAATAAGTTAATACCAACTAGAACATCGTAAACGCCGCTACGAAGCTCTCTTAGTAGTTCAACTCTTCTAAGTGTGTCAACATCGCTGTGTAGGTACCTAACTCGAACGCCTGCTTCACTTAGGAACTCGGTAAGTTCCTCAGACATCTTCTTAGTCAGTGTTGTCACAAGAACTCGTTCATCTCGAGCAGCTCTAACCCTGATTTCTTCAAGTAGGTCATCGATCTGACCCTTGATAGGTTTAACCACAATCTTTGGGTCTATCAAACCGGTTGGTCGAATAATCTGTTCCACTACCTCAGTAGTGATACCCATCTCATACTTACCAGGGGTAGCTGAAAGATAAACAGTCTGACCAACTCGATCCAAAAACTCAGTCCACTTAAGTGGTCTGTTATCCATAGCTGAAGGCAATCTGAAGCCATGTTCCACAAGTGTTCGCTTACGCGATGAGTCCCCCTCATACATGGCACCTATCTGAGGAACTGTAACGTGTGATTCATCGATGACAGTCAAGAAATCGTCGGGGAAATAATCAAGCAAACAAGACGGTGACGAACCTGGTTCTCGTCCATCTAAATGTCTGGAATAGTTTTCGATTCCACTGCAGAAGCCAAGTTCCCTAATCATCTCAAGATCAAAGGTAGTTCTCATCTTGATGCGTTGAGCTTCAAGCAATTTGCCCTGTATCTCAAACTCTTTTACTCTGGCAACCATTTCTTCTTCAATGGCTTCAAGAGCTAGCCCCATACGTTCAGGGGATGTTACGTAGTAACTCGCTGGGAATACCGAGATGGTGTCAATAGCACGAACTACTTCGCCGGTAAGTGGATGCAGTTGATAGATGTTCTCAATCTCATCACCAAAAAGCTCTAACCGAATTGCCAACTCGTCATAAACAGGAATGATCTCAATAGTGTCACCCTTGACTCTGAAGTTTCCCCTTGAGAAGTCATAGTCGTTTCTTTGATACTGCATCGAGACGAACTCGCGAATTAGAGCATCGCGGTCAATGTTCTGCCCCTTATGAAGTGGGATAGACATGTCCAAGTACTCGCTTGGTGCCCCTAGTCCATAAATGCAAGACACAGTTGAGACAACAACCACGTCTCGCCTACTCAACAAACTCATTGTCGCTGAGTACCGTAACCTCTCTACTTCCTCATTGATAGAGGAGTCCTTCTCAATGAAGGTATCTGTTTGAGGCACATATGCTTCAGGCTGGTAATAGTCGTAGTAGCTTACAAAGTACTCAACAGCGTTATTTGGCAGTAACTCTCGGAACTCATTGACTAATTGAGCTGCCAATGTTTTGTTGTGTGCCAGAACTAAAGTCGGTCGCTGTAGTTTTTCGATGAGCCAAGCAGTAGTTGCTGATTTACCTGTACCGGTAGCACCAAGTAGGACAACGTCTTTTTCTCCAGCGTGAATTCTTTGAGTTAGGTCCGCTATAGCTGTTGGTTGATCTCCAGAAGGAACATAGTCGCTAATAACTTGAAAAGGAGCAAAGGTTCTAGTTGGTTCTTTCATTCAGACTTAGCCTCGTTAGCTAAAACAAACTTATGGAACAGCACTTCTGCATCATGCAGCAATAGCGCAAGCGACTGATTGGAGCTAAGGATGTGGTCTGCTCTGGTTGCTCGCTCCAGCGGCGTTGCCTGAGCTCGGATTCGACTAACAGCTTCTGCTTCAGTCATTCCCCTGTTCTTTACTAGTCTCTTTACTCGTTCATCTTCTGGAGCTTCAATAGTGACCACTGCATCAAAAGGCAGTTCAACCTGAGCCTCAACAAGCAAAGGAACTGTGTAAATCACAATGGCTGTATCTTGAACAGCAGCAATAAGCTCTCTCGCTCTTTGCTTCACCAAAGGGTGAACAATCGCCTCTAGTTGGTTTAGCTTCTCTGGGTTAGCAAAGACCAACTGGCCCAACTTCTTGCGATCAAGTTCTCCATTGACAAAGAAATCTGAGCCAAAAGCTTCCTCTACTTGCTTAGCTCCAGGTGTTTCCTTTGCCACTACCTCTCGGGCTAAGACGTCAGCGTCAATTTCTATCGCACCGAGTTTGACCCAGTGCTCAGCCACGGCTGATTTGCCGGCTGCTATGCCACCGGTTAGACCTATCAAGAACACCTGTCAAGCCTAACTCTTAGTTAAATGTTTGAAGGGTTGGACCAATGGCCCAACCCTTCAAAACTAGTTCTATTATTCTGCTTCGTTGAGCTTGTCGCGAAGAGCGCTTAGAGACTCGTCAGCTGACAGTGTTCCTGCAGATTCCTCAGCACCTTCGGATGAAGATGAAGTGGTGGTGCTAGCAACTTCTGGCTTGGCCTCTGGAAGAGATGCTGCTAACGCGTTAGCGATAGCGACCTGCTTCTTGTGCTCTTCCCAACGGGTGTGAGCCTCAGAGTATTCCTTCTCCCACTTAGCTTTGGCTTCCTCGAAGCCAGGCTTCCATTCGCTTGTAGCTGAGTCGAAGCCCTCTGGGTACTTGTAGTTACCCTGGTCATCAAAATCAGTAGCTAGACCGTATAGCGCTGGGTTGAAGTCAGTTCCCTCCGGGTTAACTTCTTCAGTAGCCTGCTTCAATGAAAGTGAGATACGGCGACGATCAAGATCGATGTCGATAACCTTCACGAAGACATCCTGGTTCACAGTTACAACCTGGCTAGCAAGATCAATGTGCTTAGCTGAAAGCTCGCTGATGTGTACTAGACCTTCGATGCCATCTGCAACACGTACGAATGCACCGAATGGAACGATCTTGGTGACCTTACCTGGTGCATACTGACCGATAGCGTGAGTTCTTGCGAATACCTGCCATGGGTCTTCTTGAGTTGCCTTGAGAGATAGTGAAACGCGCTCGCGCTCCTGATCAACTTCAAGAACCTCAACGGTAACCTCTTGGCCAATCTCAACAACTTCTGAAGCGTGTTCGATGTGCTTCCATGAAAGCTCACTCACGTGAACTAGACCGTCAACTCCACCTAGGTCAATGAATGCACCGAAGTTCACGATAGATGAAACAACACCGGTACGAATCTGACCCTTAGCAAGATCTGCAAGGAAGGTTGTGCGGTTAGCTGACTGTGACTCTTCAAGAAGAGCACGGCGAGAAAGAACAACGTTGTTGCGGTTCTTATCTAGTTCAAGAATCTTGGCATCAATGTTCTGACCAAGGTAAGGAGTTAGATCGCGAACACGACGTAGCTCGATTAGAGATGCTGGAAGGAATCCACGAAGACCAATGTCAACGATTAGACCACCCTTAACAACTTCGATAACCAAACCGGTAACGACGCCGTCTGCTTCTTTAACCTTCTCAACATCGCCCCAGGCACGTTCGTACTGAGCGCGCTTCTTGGAAAGAATTAGACGACCCTCTTTGTCTTCTTTCTGAAGAACGAGAGCTTCGATTGAATCCCCGACAGTAACAATGTCACTTGGGTCTGCATCATGGCGAATAGATAATTCGCGTGAAGGGATAACACCTTCAGTTTTGTAACCGACATCGACGAGAACTTCGTCACGGTCAATCTTCACTACGATACCTGCGATTAGATCGCCGTCGTTGAAGAATTTTAGGGTTTTTTCGACTTCTGCTAGGAACTCTTCTGCGGTTCCCATGTCATTGATTGCAACCTGTTTAGGTGCTTTTGCGGTGCTACTTGTCATAGAGATGATATCTCGATCTTGTTTTTACTCGGGCCGCACAGCCTTAACACGTTAACTTGCATGCTAAAACCACTTGGCGTGGACGGGGTGTTGGTCCAAAACTGAACCTTGGCTAGTCTACTGGCTTAGCGGGCTGCTAACAACGTGGCTGAGAGTCTCCAAAACCGTAACCTCATCAGGACCGGTCACTTCGATGACCAATTCCTCGCCCTGTTTAGCACCGAGGCCCAAAATAGCCAAAATACTTACCCCTGAGGCTCTTTTACCTAGCCTGTTTACCAAGAAAACCTGATGATTGCTAAGCGTTGCTGCTCTAACGAAATCAGCTGCAGGCCTGGCATGCAAGCCAACTTCTGAAGCTACAGTCACAGTTGCTTTGACCATTAGTGAGCAGCCTCATCCCAGCTCTTGCCTATGCCGATGTTCACTTCTAATGGAACATCAAGCTTGGCTGCGCAGTTCATGCCCTTCTTAACAAGCTCGGTTACCTGCTCAAGTTCTCCTGGCGCTACTTCAATGACCAATTCATCGTGGACCTGCAACAGAATTCTGCTCTTTACCTTGGCTTCTGTAAGTGCTCTGTCAACTTCGATCATTGCGATTTTCATGATGTCAGCAGCAGTTCCCTGAATCGGAGCATTTAGAGCTGCTCTCCTAGCGTTCTCACGGATAGTAAAAATCTTGCTGTTCAAATCCGTGAACGGTCTTCTTCTGCCATAAATGGTGGTGGTGTATTCGTTTAGCTTGGCATCATCGACTACTCTGCTCAAATACTTTCTTACTCCACCAAATCTCGCAAAATAATCAGTCATCAGCTGCTTGGCATCCGCATTGGAAATACGGAGCTGCTTCGCTAAACCGTATTCGCTAAGACCATAGACAAGCCCATAGGACATTGCCTTTACTTTCGATCTCATCGCGCTTGTCACATCTTTAGGTTCAACACCATAGATTCTTGAACCAACAAATTTGTGCAGGTCTTCACCGCTTCTAAAGGCTTCAATGAGACCTTCGTCACCACTGAGGTGAGCCAAGATGCGCATCTCTATTTGCGAGTAGTCTGCGGTCAAAAGCGTCTCAAAACCCTCGCCAACAATAAATGCATCACGAATTAGTCGCCCGCGTTCACTTCTAACCGGAATGTTTTGCAGGTTAGGGCTCTCAGAAGATAACCGACCGGTTGAGGTTCCTGTTTGAACATAGGTGGTGTGAATGCGACCGTCAGCTTGAACCGCTTTAGAAATAGTCTCAACTATCTGTCTAATCTTGGTAACTTCTCGGTGCTTTAGAAGGTTCTCTAAGAATGGATGTCCGTTTTGTTCAAACAGTGTTGTTAGGGCTTCAGCATTGGTTGAGAAACCTGTTTTCACTTTGCTGGTTCCAGTCATGCCTAGATCTTCAAAGAGCACAGTTTGCAATTGTTTAGGTGAAGCAAGGTTGATTTCCTTGCCGATGATTTCGAAACAGGTTGCAGCGATGTCAGTAATCTCTTTGTCTAGTTTCTTAACTAATTTAGCTAGTGCCTTCTCGTCAACGGAGATTCCAGTGATTTCCATCTTTGCTAATGGATGTGATGAAGCAAGTTCGACATCACGATAAACATCAGATTGCTTAGAGGCGTTGAGCGTTGCCTGTAACTTGCTGGCTAGTTGGAGGCTGTACCAGGCAAGTGCTGATAGATCTCTATCGTCTTGGATCAGTTCATCAGTGGCTTCAACACCAACTGCCACACCTAAGTACTCTTCGATTAGATCTTCAATCTCAAAACCTCGGCGCAATGGATTATCAATGTATGCCATTAGTAGTGGATCATCAATTACACCTGTGAGTAAAACCTTAGTTTGTGCTAATGCGCGCTCAGCAGCCTTTGAATTGAAAACAATCTTCTGTTTGGGAGAACTCAACCAAGCTTTGAAATCTTTATCGAAAGCCTTAGCTTGCAATCGCACCCGGATTGAACCAACAGATAGCCCAACACCAAGAATTGATTCATCGCCATGATCAAAGTAAACGCTGACTGGATCCTTGGTTGAATAGATCTTCTCTAACGCAGAAGGATCATCTTTAGCCTCTTTTAGTAGATCAAGGACTACTGGAGGCGCACTCTTCACCTCAGCTACGCTCTCTTCAACCACACTCGCTGCAACAACTGGTTTTGTTCCCTGAGCAACACCTAGGCCCTTCAGCACACGTTCCAGCAGTGAACGGAAGTGCAGTTTGGCAAAGTTCTCTCGAACTCTTGCTTCATCAACAGGTTTCATTTTAAATGCGTCGAAGGTGTATCCAATTTCTAGATCTCGAACCAAGTGGTTCAACTTTCTGTTGCGGATTGCTAACTCACGGTGCTCGCGCAGTGACTCTCCGACTTTGCCTGGAATGTCATTTTCTGCGTTAAGAACTGATTTCAGATCACCGTATTGCTGTAACCACTTGGCTGCAGTCTTAGGTCCAACTCCTGGGATACCAGGTAGGTTATCGGATGTTTCACCAACAAGGGCAGCTAGATCTGGATACTGCTTGGCATGAATTCCATATTTCTCAAGAACGGCCGCATCATTCATGCGAGCTAAGTTCATGACACCCTTGACTGGATACAAAATGGTCACATCATCTTGAATGAGTTGGAAGGTGTCCCTGTCCCCTGAGACAACTAGGACGCGATAACCAGCAGCGCAACCCTGATCAGCGAGGCTGGCGAGGATGTCATCTGCTTCGTAATTCTCTCTGGTGAGAGTAATGATGCTCATCG
Source organism: uncultured Micrococcales bacterium (assembly GCA_903832875.1). Lineage (GTDB taxonomy): Bacteria > Actinomycetota > Actinomycetes > Actinomycetales > Microbacteriaceae > Rhodoluna. Next base: position 24,340 of record CAILDA010000022.1, read on the forward strand.
CTTCAAGGGCTGAACGCAAAAGCTCTGTCTGACCATTGAATTCCGGTGGAGTTTCGCCTCTGGTGCCTTTGTATTCTGGGTACTCTTCAGTTCTAAAGGAAGCTCTAGAGAGATCGAAGGCTACCGCTAAGTGCGTTGGCTTCTCGTTTTGGAGGATGTTTAACATCATTGAGATGAAGCCATGAACGGCATTGGTGTGTTGACCATCAGGGGTCATAAATGAATCAGGGGAAAGAGCATAGAAAGCTCGGAAAGCCAAAGAATGACCATCGATTAGCAAAAGAGTAGGCTTGGTTTCGGTCATGGATAAAGCCTAACTGGGCACCTTAGAAAGACCGTTCAAGGACTGTAAAGGATTTAGATGTCAGAGCCAACTGCTGCCGAGATTGCCGCTTGGGTTGCCAAACGAGGTCTCGGTGAACTAGCCGACACCATGGGCATCAAAATTCTTTCTCTTTCAAGTGAGGCAGGGGTTGCAACGATGCCCGCTGAAGGCAATAGACAACCGCTAGGAATCGTGCATGGCGGTGCTTATGTAGTAATCGCTGAGACCTTAGGAAGTATGTGTGCAACGCTAGCTGCCGGTCCTGATCGTCACGCGGTTGGTATCGAAGTAAATGCGTCACACACCAAGAGCTGTAAATCGGGTTTAATAACTGCTACTTGTAAGGCAGTGAACATCGGTAAGAACTTAGCAACCCACGAAATTCAGGTAACCGACGATCAAGGCAATAGGTTATCGACAGTTCGTATCACTAATTTCTTGAGAGATAACCGGTAGGGGTTATTTGTCAGCTAACTGTTCGATGACGGTTATTGCAACCTGCTTCATGGTTAGTCTTCTATCCATTGAAGCCTTCTGAATCCATCTGAACGCTTCAGGCTCATTTAGTTTCATCTTCTCGGTGAGTAGTCCCTTGGCTCTATCAACTAGCTTTCTGGTTTCGAGCTTCTCGTTGATGTCTTCCACTTCTTGAGCCTGTGAAGAAATTCGCTCGTGTAAGGAAAGCGCTATACGAAGTGCCGGAATTAGGTTACTTGGATTGAAGGGCTTCACCACGTAGCTATAAACCCCAGCAGCGCTGGCTCTGTCTACTAAATCAGTTGAACTAAAGGCTGTCAGCAATACCACTGGGATTCTATGTTCTGAGAGAATCTCGGCTGCTTGCAAGCCATCGGTTCCTGGCATCTTGATGTCCATTAAAACCAGATTTGGCTTGAGCTCTAGGGCTAATCGAACAGCTTCTGCCCCATCTCCTGCCTGAGCGATGACATCAAAACCGGCTTCGATAAGAGTCTCAACAATGTCCAGACGAATAATGGCCTCATCCTCGGCTACGACGATACGTGGCTTTACTGCATCAAGACTGTTCATGCTTTTACCCTAGCGGGCAAAGATAGCCTTGGCTGATGGTTTAGACTTTTTCCGTTACATGCCGGAGTGGCGAAATGGCAGACGCGGAGCACTCAAAATGCTTTGCCGCAAGGCGTGTGGGTTCGACTCCCACCTTCGGCACCAAAAAGAATAGACCCCCGAATCTCGAGGGTCTTTTTCTTTTACTTGGTGTAAGCCGGAGCAGCTCCGTTTATTGCATCGCCAACTCTGTGGACTCTGAGTGAGTTGGTCGATCCTGGAATGCCTGGAGGCGATCCAGCAACGACAACTACTTCATCGCCTATCTTGGCAAGGTTCTGGCCAAGCAGAATCTCATCGACCTGGTGCATCATCTCATCAGTGTGAGTAACCGGAGTCACCAAGTGAACATTCGAACCCCAAACAATCGAAAGACGACGTTGAGTCTCTGTAGATGGAGTGAAGGCGATAGTTGGAATCTCGTGACGAAGTCGTGACACTCTGCGCAATGAGTCACCTGATTCAGTAAAGACACAGATGTACTTTGAACCAAGAAGTTCGGCAATCTCGGCAGCAGCTAATGTGACAGCACCACCGTGAGTGTGTGGCTTAGTGCCAAGAGCTGGAATGCGGTGCAGACCATTCTCTTCAGTTGATTCAATGATGCTAGCCATTGCTTTGACGGTCTCAACTGGGAATTCACCAACAGATGTCTCACCGGAGAGCATTAGACAATCCGCGCCATCCAGAACGGCGTTAGCGACATCGCTTGCCTCAGCTCTGGTTGGTCTTGATGCTGTAATCATGGATTCAAGCATCTGAGTAGCAACGATGACCGGCTTTGCCCAACGACGTGATAACTCAACTGCACGCTTTTGTACCAGTGGAACATCCCAGAATGGAAGCTCAACACCCAAGTCACCACGAGCAACCATGACGCCATCAAAGGCGTCAATGATTTCTTCAAGTGCTTCGACAGCCTGAGGCTTTTCGATCTTTGCGATAACTGGAAGGAACTTTCCTTCTTCGCGCATAATTTCGTGAACACGAACAATGTCAGAAGCATTTCTAACAAAAGAAAGCGCAATCATGTCAACACCCAAGCGAATACCCCAACGAAGATCATCTTCATCTTTTTCGCTCAGAGCTGGAACGTTAACAGCTACCCCAGGTAAGTTAATTCCCTTGTTGTTGCTAACCACACCAGCAACTTCAACGACTGTTGTCACAGTTCTGTCGTCAACAGCGGTAGCACGAAGGCCAACCTTGCCATCATCGATTAGAAGGACATCTCCTACCTTCACATCACCTGGTAGGCCCTTGAACGTTGTTGAACAAATGTTTACGTCACCCTGTATGTCATCGATGGTGATTTTGAAGGTTTCACCTTTATTAAGTGTCACAGGACCGTCAGCGAAACGTCCTAAACGAATCTTTGGACCTTGTAGGTCAACGAAGATACCGATTGGCTTGTTTAGATCTGCTGCCACTTGCCTAACGATGTTATAGATGCCTTCGTGGACATCGTAACTACCGTGGCTAAGGTTCATTCTTGCAACATCAACACCAGCTTCAATAATGGCCTTGATGGACTCGTAGGTTGATACTGCAGGACCTAGTGTCGCAATGATTTTGGCGCGTCTCATATTTTCCTTTTTGCTTGTTATGCAGATAACAGCCTACCGAGTGCTTAGGCGTGCATACCGATCTCTGATGGTTTAACTGGTGCAGGCAACATAGTGGTGCCCTCTAAATATTCGTCAATGGCCGCCGCCGCCGCTCTTCCTTCTGCGATAGCCCAAACGATCAGGCTTTGACCGCGGCCAGCGTCTCCTGCAACAAATACGCCATCAATGTTGGTCGCGTACTTATCGCTTCTAGCTAGGTTGGTCTTCTCGTCTCGTTCAACACGAGCCTCACCAATTTCGATCTCACCTTCAGGGCCAGTAAAGCCAAGAGCTAGTAATACTAGATCGGCTTCAATAATCTGCTCAGTTCCAGCTTTAGCAACACGCCGTCCATCGATAACCTCAGTCTCAGCTACCTCTACCCCGGTAACTTTGCCATTAGCACCAATGAAACGAACGGTGTTGGCTAGATACTTGCGTTCACCGAATTCTTCATGTGCGCTGGCAACTTCAAACAGGTTGGGAAAAGTTGGCCAAGGTTGGTTTGCCTGACGTTCGGCTGGTGGTTGGAAACCGATTGCAAGTGTTGTTACAGATACCGCACCTTGTCTAGTTGCGGTTCCTAGACAATCCGCTCCAGTGTCTCCGCCACCTAGAATGATGACTTTCTTACCTGTGGCAACAATCTGATCTACTACTGAATCCCCTGCAACAACTTTGTTTGATTGAGTGAGGTATTCCATTGCGTAATGCACGCCTTCAAGGTCGCGGCCCTCTATTGAAAGATCTCTAGGTCTTGAAGAGCCGGTCGCTATTAGCACTGCCTCATATCTTCTAAATAGATCATCCCAGCTAAGTTCGCTGCCAATTGCAACACCTGGGCGGAATCTGGTTCCCTCAGCAGACATCTGCTCAAGTCTTCTATCGATGTGGTATTTCTCCATCTTGAAATCTGGAATACCGTAACGAAGCAATCCACCGATTCTGTCATCTTTCTCATAGACAGCAACGGTGTGACCTGCACGAGTTAGTTGCTGAGCAGCAGCAAGTCCCGCAGGACCAGAACCGACAACAGCAACTGTTTTGCCTGTCATGCGCTCAGGTGCATGAGCTTCAACCCAACCTCTATCGAAGGCCTGATCGATAATTGATGCTTCGATCTCCTTGATTGTTACCGGCGGTTGATTAATACCTAGAACGCAGGAACTCTCGCATGGTGCAGGACATAGCTTGCCAGTGAACTCAGGGAAGTTGTTGGTGGCATGCAATCTTTCAATAGCTGCTCTGCCATCTTGTCGCCAGGTGAGGTCATTCCATTCAGGAATCAAGTTACCTAGTGGGCAACCCTGGTGACAGAATGCGATACCGCAATCCATGCAACGACCAGCCTGTTGCTTTAACACAGCAGGATCGTGATCTTCGTATACCTCGCGCCAGTCCTTGATGCGAACTTCAATAGGACGACGTTTAGCAGTCTCACGTTCAGTTACTTTAAGGAATCCGCGTGGATCAGCCACGAGCGCTCACCTCCAGAATGCGAGACCAAATCTTTGGTGAATCCAAAGCTTCACCAGCCTGCGTTGCTTCACGTTGAATTTCCAAAACTCTGGCGTAGTCTCTTGGCAGAACTTTCGTAAAATCCTTCACATTGGTTTCAAAGTTCTGTAACAACTTCGCTGCAAGCTTTGACCCAGTCTCTTCAACGTGCTTCTGCAACAAGGTCTTCAGAGTCCCTGCATCCAATCCGTTGAGAGCAAGCAGATCTAGTTCGCCATCAGTTAGTGCGCTGTGGTTCACATGATCAGCTCGAAGTTTATAGATATACGCATACCCACCTGACATACCAGCAGCTAGGTTTCTTCCAGTCTTGCCAAGAATCACTGCAACTCCACCGGTCATGTATTCAAGAGCGTGATCGCCAACACCTTCAACCACAGCTGTTGCCCCTGAGTTTCTAACTAGGAATCGCTCACCGACGATGCCACTAATGAACATGGAGCCGCTGGTAGCACCATAACCAATAACGTTTCCTGCAATGACGTTTTGATCAGCTGGGTATACAGAACTATCGGCAGGCTTTACCACGATGTATCCACCAGATAAACCCTTACCGACATAGTCGTTCGAGTCTCCAGAGAGAGTTAGTTTTATTCCCTTAGGTATGAACGCACCAAATGATTGACCAGCTGCCCCTGACACATGAATATCGATTGTTGCTTCAGCAAGACCCTCAACGCCATATCTCTTGGTAACTTCATGTCCGAGCATTGTTCCTACTGCTTGAGCTGTGTTCGTAATTGGTAGCGAAATAGAAACCGGTTGCGCATCTTCTAGTGCTTTGATGCTTGCAGCAATGAGTTGGTGATCGAAGTGGTCTCCAAGCTGATGATCCTGGAAAGTGAACCTACGCAGTGGACCGGTGTTAGGCGCAGGAGCTGCCAGAATCGGAGTTAGATCAAGACCATCTGCCTTCCAGTGCGAAATTGCTCTGTTGGCATCAAGTAGCTCACTGTGGCCGATAGCTTCATCGAGAGACCTAAAGCCAAGCGAGGCAAGGTATTCCCTGACCTCTTCAGCTAAGAACATAAAGAAGTTTTCAACGTGCTCGGCTTGGCCAGTGAACCTAGCTCTTAGATCTGGGTTCTGAGTTGCAACACCAACTGGGCAGGTATCGAGGTGACAAACTCTCATCATGACGCAACCAGAGACCACTAGCGGTGCTGTTGCAAAACCAAACTCTTCTGCACCTAAGAGTGCTGCAATCATCACGTCTCGACCTGTTTTCATCTGACCATCAACCTGAACAGAGACGCGATCTCTTAGACCGTTAACCATCAATGTTTGCTGAGCCTCAGCAAGGCCTAATTCCCATGGAGTTCCAGCATGCTTGAGTGAGTTCAAGGGAGATGCTCCTGTGCCACCATCGTGACCCGAGACCAGAATCACATCCGCTTTAGCCTTAGCAACACCAGCAGCAACAGTTCCTATACCAACTTGGCTAACCAACTTGACGTGGATTCTTGCCTTTGAGTTAGCACGCTTTAAATCAAAGATGAGCTGCTTCAAATCTTCAATCGAATAAATATCGTGATGAGGTGGTGGTGAAATCAAACCAACACCAGGAGTCGAGTGTCGTGTTGCAGCAATCCATGGATAGACCTTGTTTGGAGGTAGTTGCCCACCTTCACCGGGTTTAGCTCCCTGAGCCATCTTGATTTGAATGTCATCTGCATGAGTCAGATACATGCTGGTTACACCAAAGCGTCCAGATGCAACCTGCTTGATTGAAGATCGTCTGGCAGGGTCCAGAAGTCTTTCAACATCTTCCCCACCTTCACCAGTATTTGATTTAGCTCCAAGATTGTTCATTGCGATAGCAAGTGTCTCGTGGGCTTCAGGTGAGATTGAGCCATAGGACATAGCTCCTGTTGAGAACCGTTTTACTATTTCACTGGCTGGCTCTACTTCGTTGAGCGAGACTGCAGGCCTAACTCCTTCGCGAAGCATGAACATTCCACGTAGCGTCATCAAACGCTCAGCTTGGTCATCAACTAACTTCGTGTATTGGCGGAAGATGTCGAAGCGCTTGGTTCTTGTTGCGTGCTGCAATTTGAACACTGTCTCTGGGTTGAATAGATGTGGTGGACCTTCACGGCGCCATTGGTATTCCCCACCGACTTCTAACTCTTCGTGCGGACGAGTGGCTCTCTCAACAGGATAAGCACTTGAGTGACGTGCAGCTATCTCGGCTGCAATAACTTCTAAGCCGATACCGCCAAGCTGACTTGTAGTGCCGGTGAAGTATGCATCAACGAATTCTTGAGATAAACCAATCGCCTCAAAACATTGTGCTCCAGAGTATGAGGAAACAGTTGAGATGCCCATCTTTGACATAATCTTTAGAACACCTTTACCAAGTCCTTTGATTAGGTTTCTAGTGGCTGTTTCAACTGTGATGCCTTGGATAGTTCCATTACGAACCATAAGCTCGACAGATTCCATAGCCAGGTATGGGTTAATAGCGGCTGCGCCGTAGCCAATCAAAGCAGCTACATGGTGAACTTCTCGAACATCTCCAGCTTCAACAACTAAGCCAACCTTGGTTCTGTTGCCAGCTCTAATCAAGTGATGGTGAACAGCAGAGGTAAGAAGCAGAGAAGGAATAGGCGCAAGCTCGCGATTGCTATCTCTATCCGAGACAACAATGAAGTTGCACCCAGCTGCAACCGCTTCATCGAGTTCTATGCAAATCTCTCTAAGTCCTTCAGCTAAGGCTTCTTCGCCCTCATCAACTCGGTATAGTCCTCTAACGACATGTGATTTACCAATACCAGCATCTTCGCTGTATTTGATCTTAGAAAGCTCATCGTTGGAGATAACCGGGAAATCTAGGATCACCATGCGAGCATGTTCAGGAGTTGCATCCAGTAAGTTCTGCTCTGGCCCTATACCAACGCTCAATGAGGTAACAATCTCTTCCCTAATTGAGTCAAGCGGTGGGTTGGTGACCTGAGCAAACTGCTGAACAAAGTAATCAAATAACAAACGTGGCTTCACGCTAAGAGCAGCGATAGGAGTATCTGAACCCATGGCTCCTAGTGGTTCTGCCCCGGTTCTAGCCATAGGCGCTACCAGCATTCGAAGCTCCTCTTCGGTGTATCCGAATGTTCGCTGTCTTCTGCTAACTGAATTCTTCGTATGAGCAACATGCTCACGGTCAGGTAGGTCCTTTAGGTTAATGCGATTGTCTTTGAGCCACTGGCCCCAAGGTTCGCTAGCTGCAATCTCTGCCTTAATTTCTTCATCATCGATTAGTCGACCAGTTGCTGTATCAGCTAAGAACATGCGTCCTGGTTGCAATCTACCTTTGCGAACGATTCTGCTTGGATCTATATCGACCACACCAATTTCGGAAGCAAGAATTACTAAGCCATCTTCTGTGACAATGTATCGACCAGGGCGAAGACCGTTTCTGTCTAATGTTGCACCAACTAGCGAACCATCAGTAAAGATAACCGCAGCTGGTCCATCCCAAGGTTCCATCAACATCGAGTGGTACTCATAGAACTCTCTTAGTTGCAAAGACATGTCGGTCTGTTTTTCCCAAGCTTCAGGAATCATCATCATCATGGCGTGTGGGAGTGAGCGACCTGAAAGAACTAGTAACTCTAGAACTTCATCGAAGGATGCTGAGTCGCTACCGCCAGGGGTAATAACTGGCTTCAAGGCTTCTAAGTCTTTGTGTAACTCAGATGAAAGTCTTGCCTCTCTTGCTCGCATCCAGTTTCGATTTCCCTTAACGGTGTTGATTTCACCGTTATGAGCAATCATTCTGAACGGATGAGCTAACGGCCAAGAAGGAAAAGTGTTGGTGGAAAAACGTGAGTGAACCAGTGCAAGCTTGGATTCGAATCTTTCATCGCTAAGGTCTGGGTAGAACGGCTCCAGTTGCAGTGTGGTAACCATACCCTTGTAAACAATGGTTTTAGCTGAAAGCGATGGATGGTAAACCTTGAGGCTTCGTTCCGATATTCTACGAAGCAAATACAAAGCTCTTTCGAACTCGTCACCGGTTGAGTTATCAGTTGCGCTAACAAATACCTGAACGATCTGTGGCATTGCTGTTTTAGCAAGATCACCAAGAACCGAGTCATCTGTAGGAACTTCTCTAACACCTAGAAGCTTTAGCGATAGGTCCTCAGCTAATTTTGCAAAAGATGCTTCGAAAGCTCTGGAATCGGCATCTTTTTCTAGGAAAACAAGTCCAGCGCCATATTCGCCAGCTGCTGGTAAATCAAAATCATTTACATGTCTAAAGAAACGGTCAGGAATTTGGGTGATGATTCCAGCGCCATCACCAGTACCCTCGTCAGATCCGACTGCTCCGCGGTGCTCTAGGTTTCTCAGTGCAGTAAGAGCTGTGTCGATGATGTCGTGTCCTGCGGTACCACGAAGCGTGGCAACCATGGCTAGGCCACAGGCGTCTTTATCACGAGCTGGGTCATATAAACCAGACGCGGCTGGAGCGGTATTGAACCGCTCAAACGGCGAAAGATTCGACATGTCGAACTCCATTCATAGATTGCTAAATGGGGACGACAATGGCCCGCTAAAGGATTAAGAGTGGTTACTCTTGGTCTGAAGACTCTTTAGATTCTACCTCAGAGGCTGGTTTCTTAGAAGTCTTCACTGGCTGGGGCTTAGCGCTTCGGCCTGGCAAGTAGCCTGTTTCTTCTACCCCAGTGTGCTTTGAATACTGGATTCTCAGCAGTGCGAGCCCTACTAGGAATGCAATAACTGCAGACCATTGGTTAGTTCTAAGGCCTAAGAACACATCACTTGGGTCTAAGCGGATGCCTTCGATGAAGAATCGTCCTAAGGAGTACCACATTAGGTATAAAGCGGCCATTCGACCCCATCTGAGGTTGAATCTGCTTTCCAAGAGCAGCAAGACTGCAATACCAAGCAACGACCATAAAGACTCGTATAGGAAGGTTGGGTGGAACAACACACCCTCAGGCAAACCGTTTGGATAGTTTGGGTTCAGTCCCGAGATCTCCAGTCCCCACGGAAGATCTGTTGGTTCTCCAAAAAGCTCATTATTGAAGAAGTTACCCCAGCGACCTAATGCTTGCGCGGCTAACAAACCTGGAACCAAGGCGTCAGCGAAACTAAGGAATCTGATCCCTGCCGAGTTAATGCGAAGTTTCTTAATATCAACTTGACAGGCTATGTATGCACCAAGGGTTCCAAAGATTAGAGCGCCATAGATGGCAAGGCCGCCCTCCCACAACTTGAACATTGTTGTCCAGTCTCTGCCTGGACCAAAGTAATCGTTAGCGTGAGTGAAAACGTGGAACAAACGTCCACCGATAATTCCAAATGGAACTGCCCAGATGGCAATGTCAATGGCAAGACCTGGTTCCATTCCGCGGGCCTTCATTCGACCTGCTGTCAAAAAAGTCGCTACGACTATTCCAGCGAGGATAAACAACGCATAGAAATGGATAGTTAAAGGTCCCAGCTCAAACGAGCTAACTGTTGGAGAAGGAATTGAATAGACGAAATTCATGATTCTAGTTACCAGCTTTCAGCTCTTGAACAACATTGCGCAATTTTTCGATACCGCCATCGCGGTAAGCCTTGATGAACACACTTCCAACGATAGCCCCATCAGCATAAGAGTTAACCTCATTGACCTGATCTGAGGAAGAGATACCAATACCAACACAGACAGGCACCTTGGTTCCAGTAGCTTTTACTCCGGCAACAACTGCTCTGGCCTTAGCATCTAGGTCTTCTCGAGCACCAGTGATTCCCATAGTCGAAACGGCGTAAATGAATCCTCTTGAGACCGAAGCCACTTGCTCCAGCCTTTTGGTCGAGGATGAAGGTGTTGCGAGAAATACTCGATCTAGATTTAGTTCATCCGAAATCTTCAGCCATTCGCCGGCTTCATCCGGAATTAGATCAGGTGTGATGAGTCCTGTTGCTCCTGCTGCTTTTAAATCTTCCGCAAATCGTCTCACACCGTATTGCAAAATAGGATTCCAGTAGCTCATTACCAAAACTGGAGTAGACACCCGCGAAGTTATTGCTTTCAGAGTTTCGAAGAAATTGCTTAATTTGAAACCATTAGCAAGAGCTAGTTCAGTTGCAACTTGGATAACAAGTCCATCCATTACTGGGTCTGAGTAAGGAACCCCTAGTTCCAACACATCGATTCCAGCTTCACACATTGCAACACAGGCTTCTATTGAATCAGCGCTGGTTGGGTAACCCGCTGGGAAATAGCCAACTAATGCATCTTCACCACGGGTAGCTAAATCAGTTAGAACGGTTTGTGTGCTCATTTCTTGTTTCCTAGAAAGCCAAAGTACTTACCCACGGTTTCCATGTCCTTATCGCCACGACCGCTTAGGTTAAGCAGTATTGAACTGCCACTAGGAAGTTCCGATCCATGTTTGATTACACCGGCGAGAGCGTGGGCAGTTTCAATGGCGGGAATAATACCTTCAGTCTGAGAAAGTGCTTTAAGAGCCTGCATTGCCTCATCGTCAGAGATTCCAAAGTATTGAGCTCTATTCAAATCCTTAAGCCATGAATGTTCAGGTCCGACACCTGGATAGTCAAGGCCTGCGGAAATAGAGTGCGACTCAACTGTCTGACCATCTTCGTCTTGCAGTAAGTAACTTTTAGCTCCGTGCAGAACGCCGACTTTACCCTTGCTTAGGGTTGCGGCGTGCTTCAAAGTGTTCATGCCTTCACCTGCGGCTTCAAATCCCCAGAGTTTAACTGCGTCATCATCTAGGAAGGCATGGAATAATCCGATTGCATTCGAGCCTCCACCGACGCATGCTGCGACAACATCCGGCAGGAAACCATAGTCGACAAGCATTTGCTCCCTGGCTTCAGTCCCAATAACAGAGTGGAAATCTCTCACCATGGTTGGGAATGGGTGTGGTCCAGCGACTGTACCTAAAAGGTAATGCGTGTTATCTACATTGGTGACCCAATCCCGCAAAGCCTCGTTGATGGCATCTTTAAGCGTTCTCGAACCGGTGGTCACTGGAATCACTTCAGCTCCGAGCAATTTCATTCTTGCTACGTTAAGTGCTTGTCTTTCGGTGTCAACTTCTCCCATGTAAACAACGCACTCAAGACCAAATAGTGCAGCTGCTGTTGCACTTGCAACACCGTGTTGTCCTGCTCCGGTTTCTGCGATTATGCGGGTTTTACCCATACGTTTAGTAAGAAGTGCCTGGCCGATAACGTTATTGATCTTGTGTGAACCAGTGTGATTTAGATCCTCACGCTTGAGGAAAACTCTAATGTCCCCGGCAAGTGCAGCAAACTTAGGAACCTCAGTGATGATTGAAGGCCTACCAACATAATTTTTGTTGAGTTCGTCTAGTTCTTTAATGAAGGTTGGGTCTGTCTTAGCAATCTCGTAGGTAGCTTCAAGTTCATCTAACGCTGCAATCAAAGATTCAGGCACGAAGCGGCCACCATACTCACCAAAGTATGGACCATTCTGGGCTTTTAGCGAAGTGTTCTCAGTCATTAGCTAAAGTCTAATCTTTGGCACGGAAATGAATTCACTCAGTAGAGTGCCTGCATCGCCTGTTACTAGCGCCTCACCAACAAGGACACAGTCAGCTCCTGCTTGAGCGTAGGCAACTACGTCAGTTATGTCACGGACTGCGGACTCTGCTACTGCAAGGGCATTTTTGGGCAAAAGGTCAACCAAGGTTGCAAAGAGCTCGCGGTCTGTATCAAAAGTCGAAAGATCCCTTGCGTTAATGCCAATCATGTTAGCCCCAGTGTCAATTGCCCTTAGTACTTCTTCTTTGTTGTGGGTTTCCACAAAAGCAGTCATGCCAAAACTCTCAACGAATCTAACAAGGTGCTGCAATGTATTTTGCTCTAGCCCTGCAACTATCAGCAGAACAATATCTGCTCCAGCTACCCTGGCCTCTAAAACCTGCTGTTCGATTGCTATGAAGTCTTTACGCAGAATAGGAACCGTGACAGCTTGTCTAACCTGTGCAAGGTCAGCAAGGTTTCCCTTGAACTGTCGTTCTTCGGTAAGCACACTGATAGCGGCTGCGCCAGCAGATTCGTATGTCTTTGCTAATTCAGCTGGGTCAGCTATTTCAGCTAAAAAGCCCTTTGAAGGACTTGCTCGCTTGATCTCAGCAATCACATTGATTGTGTTGCCGACCGAGAGCAAACCTATGGCATCCAACGCAGGTTGCTGGGCTTCAATTGCTTTAGCTAAATCCGCAATCGAGTACCTGTTCAGGCGGGTTTCTGCGTCGGATAACGCGCCGGCGTAGAGATCGTCAAGCATTTATTGAGAAGATGTTGATTTGCCTGCAACGCCAAAACCGAGCTTGGCAAGTACTGGTCCAAGAAAAATAGAGATTACGGTAATGACAGAACCAATAATGGTGATTGCGCCATCGGCAATACAAACTCCAAGAGTTGCAAGTGTCACACCAATTATCGCTACGATGACAGCAGACCATGCTGCAATTGAGTGGCCGTGGCCTGGTTCATTCTCGTGGGTCGTCATGTGTTGCCTTTCTCTGTCTTAATCTTAACTTGCTATGTATCTAGAACAGTAATTAAGCGCTAATCTGTTCCAAATAAGGCGTTGGCCTGGGCTATGGCAGCGATAACCGCTCCAGTCTTGTTGACTGTTTCCTGATATTCGGACTCAGGCACTGAATCCAAGACAATTCCAGCTCCAGCCTGAACCCTGGCAATCCCATCCCTAATGAACGCTGTTCTGATAGAGATTGCTAGATCGGCGTTACCTGCAAAATCGAAGTAACCAACTACCCCACCGAAGATTCCTCGATTGGCGGGCTCTAATTCATCGATTATCTCAAGAGCTCTTGGCTTCGGAGCTCCTGAAAGCGTCCCCGCTGGGAATGTTGCCGTGAACACATCAACCGCGCTTTTATCTGCAACTAGTTCACCTTCAACCGTTGAGACAAGATGCATGATGTGGCTAAAACGCTCAATCTTCATAAACTGTGTCACGTTTACAGAACTAGGCTCACAGACTTTAAGCAAGTCATTACGAGCTAAATCTACGAGCATGAGATGTTCTGCGCGCTCTTTCTTATCAGCGAGGAGAGATTCGGCAAGTACTTCATCCTCTGCTGCATCTGCACTTCTCGGTCTAGATCCTGCAATTGGATGCATTATTACTTCGTTACCTGTTACCTTTACCAACGCTTCAGGTGATGAACCAACAACAGAATAGTCACCTTGCTCATCCGCATAATTTAATAGGTACATATAGGGACTTGGATTAAGTGATCTAAGCACTCGATAAACATCGATCGGTCTTGCTGTTACCTCAATGTCAAAGCGTTGAGAAACAACTACCTGGAAAACATCCCCTGCAACAACGTACTCTTTAGCCTTTTCAATCGAAGCAAGGAAATCTGCTTTATCTGTTCTATGAGTGAGCTCAGGAGTGGACGCATTATCTAGAACAGACAGTGTTGGAGGAAGAGGGCTACTTAGTAAATCTAGAAGATCCTCTATCCTCTGCGTAGCTTGGTCGTATACAGCTGCGTAGTCCATAACTGATTCACAGTAGACGTTAGAGACTAAAAGAAGACTGCTTGTTTTGTGATCCATCACAATAATGTCTTGAACCATCTCTAAGTGAATGTTCGGGTGCTGATAATCCTTTGGTGGAACTGTTGGTAAATTCTCAATCTCGCGAATTACATCCCAACTAAACAGACCTACCAGACCTGAGGTTAGAGGAGGTAGATCAGGGTGGTCAGAAATCTGCCAAGCCGATTGAACAAGTTTTATTGCCTCAAGAGCAGAGCTCGGGAGTAGTTCACCATTTGGAAGTGCTAACTCTGGTTTTGAAACCTTAAGTTCTGAATCTCTTTGAATGAAGCTAGCTCTGCTGCTGACTCCAATAAAACTAAATCGCGACCAAACACCCTGCTCTGCTGATTCAAGAAGAAACGTTCCTAACTTATTGGCCGAAACTTTTTCATAGATCCCAACAGGTGTCTCGTTTCCACCAAAGACTTTCAAGAAGACGGGAACGACCAACCCAGGCTTGGCCAGAGCAAGAAAGCCAGCCTTGTCGATGTTGAAGGTCCTAGTCATTGTTCCAGCCTAGTTAGAAAGTTCAAAAGTGTTAGTGGTCAAAGCATGACTCTGTGCCGGTGTGGCACGCCGGCCCGCTAGGTCTCACTTGAACAAGAACGGCATCGGAATCGCAGTCAAGCTCAATTGAGACAACATTCATGAAGTTTCCTGAGGTTGCCCCTTTGTGCCAAATTTCGTTCCTACTTCTCGAAAAGAAGTGGCAGGTGCCATGGACGAGAGTAAGCGAATAAGCCTCAGAGTCCATGTATGCCAACATCAATACACGCTTGGTTTCGCTGTCCTGAAGTATCACTGGTGCTAATCCATTAGCGTCATAATTTGGTTGAATCTGTTCACTCATAGTCTCACCTGTAATCCTTGCTCTCTCATGGCAATTTTAACTTCCTTGATAGATATCTCGCTTGAGTGAAATACTGAAGCTGCTAGAACTGCATTAGCGCCAGACTTGGCTGCTAAAACGAAATCATCAATCCTTCCGGCACCACCACTGATAATCAGTGGTAAACCCGATACTGCTTGCACTTTAGAGAGCAACTCGAGATCGAAGCCATCCTTGGTGCCATCTGAATCCATACTGTTGATCAGTAACTCCCCGATGCCTCTACTCTGGTTAGCCTCAATCCATTGAAGAGCATCCAAACCAGTATCCATCGAACCACCATGACTGGTTAGAGCGAAACCCGATGGTGATTCAGCTGATCTCTTGATGTCAAGTGAAACCACTAAAACCTGGTCCCCATAAACTGAAGCTACTTCGTCCAGCAGACTTGGATTAGTGGTAGCAGCAGATCCGATGGAGACCTTGTCTGCACCAGCTCTTAGAAATTCCGAAACATCTTTTAGTGTTCTTACTCCACCGCCGACCGTAAGCGGAATGAAAATGCTGTCAGCTGTTTTCTCAACTATCTCAAGAATGGCTGCTCTTCCTTCAATACTTGCGGAAACATCAAGAAAGGTAAGTTCATCTGCACCTTCTGAGTTGTAACGAGCAGCAAGCTCGACAGGATTACCAATATCTTTTAGTCCTTGGAAGTTAACACCCTTGACTACTCTTCCGTCTCTAACATCTAGACAGGGAATAACTCGGATTGAAAGACTCATGTTTAGATACGTGCAGCGTGAATAGCGCTAACTAAAATCGCCCGTGCTCCAAGATCATAAAGCTCATCCATTTTGGTGTTGGTATCTTCTCGTTTTACTAGAGCCCTGACAGCGACCCAATCAGGATCTTTGGTTGGCGATATTGTTGGTGATTCAATACCAGGAGTAATAACCGAAGCTAGATCAACAAGAGATACAGGACAGTCGTAATCAAAGATCACATATTCACGCGCAACTACAACCCCATTTAGCCTTCTAAGTAGTCCTGCTGCCTTGGCAACGCTGTCCTCATTTGCAATTAGATAGGCAGAAGATTCCAAAATTACCGGACCAAAGATCTCTAAACCAGCCTGTCGAAGAGTATTACCCGTCGAAACAACATCGGCAACCGCATCGGCTACACCTAGGCTTACCGCAGTTTCAACTGCGCCATCAAGTTTGATTATGTTGGCCACCACACCTACGGTCTTGAGGTAGTCCTCGATAATGCTTGGGTAAGCGCTGGCAATTCGTTTCCCAGCTAGTTCTTGTACTGAACTAAATACACCGGCAGGAGCTGCTAAACGGAAAGTTGATTTACCAAAGTTCAGGTCAGCAACTCTAATTGCTTGCGACCTGCTATCAGCAAGTAGATCTAGTCCAGTAAGCCCTAAGTCAAGTGCTCCTGTGCCAACATAGGTTGCTATATCCCTTGGTCTTAGATAGAAGAATTCGATGTCGTGCTCAATGTCAACAACACGAAGTGTCTTAGTATCTCTTCTGATTGCATAACCAGCCTCATCGAGCATGGCGGTTGCAAACTCAGAGAGAATGCCCTTATTTGGAACAGCTACTCTTAGCATGATTCTTTCCTAGTATTTAGCTTGGATATCTTCGATGCTGACGCCTTTGGCAACCATCAAAACTTGTAGGTGGTAAATAAGCTGACTGATTTCTAGTGCCAGATCTTCTTTGCTCTGGAACTCTGCAGCCATCCATACTTCTGCTGCCTCTTCGACTACCTTCTTACCAATCTCATGAACTCCATCTGCGAGCAGTCTCGCTGTGTTTGAAGTTGCAGGGTCAGCTGCAGCTTTGACTGTGATTTCTGAGAAAAGTGATTCGAAGGTCTTCATCAAGCCATTTTACTGGACTTGATAACCGATGGCTAGTGGTGTGCAGCTAGTGCAAGATCCCTAAGGGTCCTAATCTGTCCATTGCGGTCAGAGCTCTTGAACACAGCACTACCGGCCACGAAAGTATCTGCGCCAGCTTTAGAGACCTCTGCGATGTTACTTTCATCTATTCCACCATCAACCTGCAGCCAAGTTTGTGGACTATGCAGGTCAATCAATGCACTCACCGCTGAAATCTTTTCAAGACTGCTTCCGATAAATGATTGACCACCAAAGCCTGGTTCAACAGACATAACGAGCACCTGATCGAATTCGCTGATTATCGATTCGATCGCGGAGACGGCTGTTCCTGGCTTTATTGCAATGCCCGCTCTTGAACCCATTGACCTTATGGCTCTGGCTGTTGCAACGGCGTCCTTACAAGCTTCAAAGTGAAAAGTAACTGAGAAGACCCCGAGAGCTGCGTAAATAGGAGCCCAATGGTCTGGATTTTCTATCATAAGGTGGACATCTAGTGGCACCTTGGCTATTTCCTGCATGCGTTTGACCATCGGTGGGCCAAAAGTCATATTTGGAACGAAATGGCCATCCATAACATCTACGTGGATGCCATCCGCGGCTGAAATGGACTCGAAGTCAGCTTCCAAGTTGACGAAGTCTGCGCTAAGAATGCTCGGCTGAATCCTTATGTCCATGAATTAACTCTAATCGCCTAAGCCTCTTTAGTCAGCATGGCCATAAACATACAGTCGGTGTTATCGCGGTCAGTATATAGCTGGATAGTCTTGCGGTTTGATGGCAGAGTGCCAGCCATAAACCTTTCATTCATTACCGTGGTTAGGTCTAGAACCTTAACCCCCAGTTGCTTTATGGCTTTCTCGATAACCGCTGTTGTCTCTGATAAGTGCGGTGAACAGGTCACATACAGAAGCAAACCGCCAGGCTTCAGAGCAGCATACGCGCTTTGCACTAATTCAAACTGCAAAGCTGTGAGTGTCTTTAGGTCTTCAGCGGATTTACGCCAACGCGCCTCAGGTCTTCTACGAAGTGCTCCAAGACCTGTGCAAGGGGCGTCAACCAAGATTCTGTCGAACTGTGCTGGTTGCTTTGCAAAATCCCTGCCATCCTCAACAGTTACCTTTACGTTTGGAAATGCTTTGAGAGCTTGGCTAACTAGTTTTGCTCGATGTGGCTGTACCTCATTGGCAGTAAGGGAAACTTTTTCAATTTCAGCTATCGCGGCCAAAAGCGCTGCCTTGCCACCAGGGCCAGCACAAAGATCAAGCCAACTCTCCCCTTTCGCTATATCTCTAAAGCTAGCCAATGCAAGAGCAGCCAACTGAGAGCCCTCATCCTGAACCCTGACAGATCCTGTTTTTACATCAACTAGATCAGCAGGATTACCAGAATCAAGCGTGAAACCAAACGGACTATAACGGTTATCGCTCTCACTCAAATCACTAAAGTCATCCCGCGAACTTAGACCAGGCAAAGCAACTAGGTTCACTAGAGCTGGAACGTTGTTGATTCGAAGGAGGTCATCAATCGAATCTGCTCTTCCATCAGAAAGCAAACTTTGTTGCAAGGCTCTAACAACCCATTGTGGATGGCTGTATCGAAGAGACAGACGTTCCACTTCAGCATTAGCCTTTGCTTCGATTACAGTAAGCCACTGCTCAAAACTTTTCTCGCTTACTCTGCGCAGTAATCCGTTAGCAAAACCAACAGGCTTTTCACCAGATGCGTAGCGAATGAGTTGTACCGTCTCGTTAAGTGCCGCGTGCGCTGGTACCCTCATTTGCAACAGCTGGTGACAACCAAGTCTTAGTGCGTTTAGTAGCGTCGCATCTATCTCATTTACTGGTCTTGAACTAACGGTGTCTAAAATCGCGTCGTAGGTTAACTGCCAACGCAAAGTGGAGAACGCGAGTTCTTGAGCAAAAGCAGCATCTCTCGTGTCTAACTTGGCGGCATCCAATAGTGCAGGCATTACAAGATTCGCATAACTGTCATCATGGGTTACTTTGTTTAGAAGTTCCAAGGCAACGCTTCTTGCGGAAATAGGTATTCTCAACTGAGCACTACCAGACCAGTTTTGCCGTTCAGCCAATCCTTAGCAGACATCTCATTCTTTGAGCTTGGTTGCACTCTGATCAATTCAAGCCAAGTTCCATCGCCACAGCAAACCAATACTCTTTGTTCATACTTAGTAACTCCACCAATCACAACTTCGTCTGGAGCAGGACCAAGGTAATCGACGGCCTCAATAATTCTTAGCGAGTCATCATCAACATTGCACCAAGCCATCGGTTCACTGTTCATGGCTCTCACAGTGTTGACAAGATGCTTAGCAGTTAACGCAAAGTTCAATTGAGCATCTTGCCTAGTTGGTTTTGTCGCGAAGCTTGGCTCGCCCTGCTGTGGTTTAAGTTCTGTAGTGCCAGCGTAGATTCCTGGCAGTTCCGCATTGATTAGCGATGTTGCAACATTTCCCAATCTCAGAAGTAGATCATCGGTGGCTTCATTTGGATGTATTTGAGCGGGAGCAATTGCAACTATGGGACCAGAATCCATCCCCTCATCCAACCTAAATAACGTGACACCTGTTTCTGTTTCGCCAGCTTCGATACATCGTTGCACTGGAGCAGCTCCCCGCCATTTTGGAAGAACGCTGAAGTGAAGGTTGTACCAACCGAGAGGCATTAGATCCAACGCCTCTGCTTTGAGAATTACTCCGTAAGCGACCACAACGGCGAGATCTGCGCCAAGTCCCTTGATAATTTCTGATACTCCGGTGGAAATCTTGTTGGCCTCAATGACAGGAATGCCTAGTTCAGTACCACGATTAGAAACCGGAGAGGCAGTAAGAATCTTCTTTCGACCAACCGGTGCTTGTTCCCTGGTAAGTATCCCGACCACTTCATGGCCAGACTGCAGTAAGCCCTCTAGTACCTCAACCGCAATAGCAGGAGTCCCAGCAAATAGTATCTTCATGCTCTCCCAAGCTCTCTCAACTAGATTACTTTGCTGTCATCCATATTGATTCGGTAAACACGTTCACCAGGCCTTTTGTGCTTACTTTGCGCTGTCAGCAAGTTCGTAAGACTACGAAGCAAGTTAGCAAGTTCCGCACCATCTGAGTACTGGTAGTCGAGGACAAGACAAAATTTGTCAGCGCTAGGTAAAAATCGCAGACGGTCTAACATGGCGCTCTTTTCCAATCCTTCTCTAAGCAAGTTGAAGTCAGCCAGGTTACTAGATATCACTGATGCCAAGCGAGTGCTTGGTGGTAGCCCTAGACTCAACCGGTCTTGGAAATCTCCACCAACGATTGCTTCAAAATCGAGATCTTTGATTTGGTCAGCTATGACCCCTGAAAGACCCACGAAGATTACCAAGCTCTGCTTGGACGCCAACGAAATAGCGTTAGCCCAACTTCCCACAGCTTTTTCCAATGCCCTTAGCCGAGGTGCTCCAATCATCTGGGCGGCATCGGCTATAACTATGAGGTCGTAGCCACCAACAACGTCTGGTTCGGCTCCAGGGGTGGCAACAACTAGAACTCCACTTGCGGTAGTGGACAGTAGTGGATTATCACCATTTGATTCCAGGATGGTGGTATTTGGAAAACTTCTCCTGAACTGGTCTGCTATGGCTGATGCACCAATTCGAATTGGACGAGTGTTTGCGCCACCACATGTACAAAGAGGAAGCAAAGCGCTCTGCTTGCAGTTCCTGCATCTATACATGCCGGAAGGGTCAATCCATATTCCACTTTGACAGCTTGGACACTTCCTTAGTTCCTTGCAGCTGGAACAAGCAATGGCGCTTGCCCAACCCAGATTGGCTATTTGAACTAGCACCGGTTTTCCATCAGAAAGACATTTTGAGACCAGGGCAAACGTTTCATCATCTAATCTTGTGAAACTGTCTGTGATGCGGACTAAAGGCTTCGTGCCTTTAGCTCTCAAGGCGACTAGATAGTTCAAGTCAATTAGCCGTAGGGATTCCGCACTCGGTGAATGAGAGGCTATAACCAAGTGTGTATCTTCAACCTGTTGACGTTGCAGTAAAACATCTCTGGAATTCCAATATGGAGAACTCTGCTCGATGTGAGATTCATCCCCGTCATCCCAGAGCATGATGAGCGCTAAATCCTTGATAGCGGAAAAACAGGCTGTTCTCGTTCCATAATTGATTGCGCAAGAGATCTGTGCAAGTAGGTGATTGCCGTAACGTGCCGATCCATTATCTGTGCTGACATGCTTTAGAGAGAACTCGCTTAGACCCAAGTGCTCTAAGGCCAATTCAAAGTGACGAACTTCCCTATAGTCGGGAAGAACAACCAGTGAGCTTTTACCCGCTTGAAGTTCTCGTTTCGCAGCATTCGCAAAATCCAATGCCCAGCTAGGAACATCATCTGAACTTGCGATTAGTTGGGGTGTGTAATGCACTCGTTTAGCTTTAAGTAAAGCCTCAGCCAATTCTGAGACTCCAGTAGACACTGCACTTTCAAGTTTTGCCAGTGGAGAGATGTTCTTTTCAACTCGAACGAACCTCTTTGGAAGCGCGGCGGCTAGTATCTCTCCAACTGTAGATGCTTGTCTTTGCGCGACTTGCTTACATAGTTCAAGTATCTTGGCAGAAGTCTGTGGGTGAATAGAGAGAACCTGAGTAATGCTTCCTAGTTCCCCTTTGTGCGAGGAGTCTTCTTTTAGTTCGACAACGACACCTGACTTGGCCTTCTTCCCGGATCCAAAAGGCACTTCAACAAGCGATCCAACTTCTAAGCTCATACCCTCAACAATTAGGTAGTCATACTCGCGGTCTAACTGAGGTAACGGCGAAGCAAATCTAACTGCGGCAATCTTTGACAATTAGAGCCCTACTGCTGAACGCAACTCCGAAACCCGGTTTGTTGCTTCCCAAGTGAACTCAGCCAACTCTCGACCAAAATGTCCGTACGTGGATGTTTTTGAGTAAATAGGTCTAAGTAACTGCAGTTGGTCAATGATTGCCTTAGGTCTTAGATCAAATACCTCTTCAATTGCTCTTTGAATCTTGAGCTCGTCGACAGTGTTGGTTCCAAAGGTTTCAACATATAAGCCAACTGGTCTCGCCTTTCCAATTGCGTAGGCAACCTGAACTTCAACCTTGTCTGCAAGTCCAGCTTCAACAACGTTTTTGGCAACCCATCTCATTGCGTATGCGGCAGATCGGTCAACCTTAGATGGATCCTTACCGCTAAAAGCTCCTCCACCGTGTCTTGCGTAACCTCCATAGGTGTCAACAATGATCTTTCTACCAGTAAGTCCTGCATCACCCTGAGGGCCACCAATAATGAACTGACCAGTTGGGTTTATCAAAACATCGCTGTGTGCAATGTCAAAGCCAAAACTTTCTAACACGGGTGCAATAACTAATTCTGAGACGGCGACTGAAATTTCAGCATGACTGACGCCTGGGTTGTGCTGAGTGCTCAGAACAACCGTCTGTACTGACACCGGTTTCCCGTTTTCATAGCCAACTGTTACCTGGGTTTTTCCATCAGGGCGTAAGAAACCAATCTTGTTCTCTTGCCTTACTGACGCGAGCTTTTCAGCTAGAGTGTGAGCAATCTTGATCGGTAACGGCATCAACTGAGGTGTTTCATTGCAGGCGAACCCAAACATGAGACCCTGATCTCCAGCACCCTGTTTGTCATACTCTTCAGTTTGGGTAAGAGTTCTGGCTTCTGTCGATGTATCAACACCCATTGCAATATCCGCTGACTGTTTGCCAATTGAAACTGAAACACCACAGCTGTTTCCATCGAAACCAATGTCTGATGAGTTGTAGCCGATTTCAAGAAGCTTAGCTCTGACAATGTCAGGGATTTCTGCATAACCCTCTGTGGTTACTTCACCAGCGACATGTACCAAACCAGTGGTTACTAGAGTCTCAACTGCAACCCTGGAAGCAGAATCTTGGCTCAGCAAGTCGTCAAGAATGGCGTCACTGATTTGATCACAGATTTTGTCTGGGTGACCTTCAGTAACGGATTCGGATGTGAAATATCTCAAGTCGTTCATAGAGGATAAGTATATCCTCGTGCTCAGACAAGGTTCCCTTGATACGCAATAAAGCTAAGAAATCAATATAAGTGACTTGATGTAGTCCAAGATTCCGTTGGAAACTTCATATTTAGACCCAGTGAAAGTCTCGTCTTTTCCCTTGTTACTAACTATCAGCACTGAATTATCATCCGAATCAAAGCTTTGCCCGTTGCTCACGTTATTAGCAACAATCACGTCCACGCCTTTAGTAGCTAGCTTGTTTTTAGCATTGGTTGCCAGTTCTGTTTGGTCAGCTACTACTTCGGCAGCAAAGCCAACAATTAGTTGAGTGAGCGCACCGGAAGACTTGGCTGTAACCAAGTTTGTCAACAAATCTGGGTTAGCAACTAGGTGAAGGTCAAGAGTTGGTTGCTGTGCGCGATGTATTTTGTCTTGACTTGGGTTTTCAACTCTGTAATCGCTAATAGCTGCAGGCATCAGTATCACATCGGCGTCTGCTGCATGTTTCTGCAAAAGCTCTTGCACATCTGCAAAAGATTTGGCGGTGTATACGTTCTTGAAACGGGAGAGATCTAAGCCAACGTTGATTGCTATCACTGTCACATTTGCTCCCCTGTCACTAGCAGCATCGGCTAAAGCTAAGCCTTGCTTGCCAGATGAACTGTTGCCGATGAAACGAACTGCGTCTATGGCTTCCCTTGTCCCTCCGGTAACCACTAAGAATTTCTTACCGACTAGGTCAACACAAGAGTTGTAGAAAGCCAGAGACTTCCGAACAATCTCCTCAGGTTCAGGTAGGCGACCGATTCCGGTATCTTCTCCTGTTAGTCGACCTGAAACAGGTTCAATAACGAGAACTCCCCTTGACCTAAGTTTCGCGACATTCTCTTTCGTGCTCTCGTGCAGCCACATCTCGGTGTGCATCGCCGGAGCTAGAACGACTTTTGCCTTGGTAGCTAGCAAAACATTAAGTAAGAGATCATCTGCTATACCTGTGGCGTATCTCGAAAGAAATGATGCTGTGGCAGGAGCTACGACTACTAAGTCTGCTTCTTGGGCTAGGGCGATGTGCTTTACGCTCTCAACGTCAGTGTAAAGATCAACATCAACTGCGTTATGTGAAAGTGCTTCTAGTGTGGTTGCGCCAATAAACCTGAGTGCATTTTGAGTTGGCAGAACTTTGACATCGTGTCCAGCTTCGGTGAATCCACGAATTACGGAAGCGGACTTGTATGCCGCTATCCCGCCAGTGATACCAACCAGGATACGCAAAGTAAGTTCTTAGGTTATTCGGCTTTAGCTTCTGCTACAACAGCGCCTGAAACGATTTCGCGCATAGCAATAGAAAGCGGCTTGTCATCAACAGCTGCGTCAACAAGTGGGCCAACGTTAGCAAACAAGCTACCCTCGTGAAGAGCTGAGTAATAGTCATTGATCTGACGTGCACGCTTGGCAGCAAAAATAACCAATCCATACTTTGAACTGTGCTTATTCATAAGCGCGTCAATAGATGGAGATACGATACCTTCGAGTTTTTCAGACATAAGTTAGTTGCTTTCGTTTGGTTTATTTGGTGAATTCAGTTGATTCACGAAGCCTGCATCAAGTCTAAGACTTGCTGACCACATTCCGCTACCTCATAGTTGATAACTGTGTGGTCAAACTCACTAGCAGCGGCTAGCTCTGCTTTAGCGGTTTCCAGCCTAATTTCTACCTGTTCGGGTGATTCAGTGCCTCTATCGACAAGTCGGCGTCTAAGTTCATCCCAATTAGGTGGTGCTATGAAAATCAGGTTCGCTTCGGGCATAGACCTTTTGATCTGCCTTGCCCCTTGAACATCAATCTCTAGGATGACCTGCTTGTTGGCTTTTAGAGCCTCTTCTACGGGCTTCCTAGGTGTTCCATAGCGATGCTTCTGGTGGACAACCGCATACTCTAGAAGCTCACCAGCAGAGATCATGTCATCGAATTCTTGATCTGAAACGAAGAAATAGTGCTCCCCGTCGACTTCACCAGGTCTAGGTTCTCTTGTGGTTGCCGAAACAGACAATCTGATATCAGGGTCCTTCTCCAACATCCAAAGAACAACAGTCCCCTTGCCTACAGCGGTAGGTCCTGCGATAACTGTTAGACGAGTCATATGATTAGCCTATTTTGTTAGAGCTTGAAGTAGCTCTTCTTTGTCAGATTCGATGGTGTTGCTTAGGTTCACTAAACCATTCCTAAGAGCACTGCGACTAATTGAATAAACAACGGAATCGGCATCAGAACCAAAGATGGTCCTTGCTTCGCTTAGTTTGGCACCCTGTGCTCCAAAGCCAGGTGCCAAAATAGGAGTCTTGTGATGCTCTGAACGCTGATTCAGATTAGCTAAACCTAAACTTGCTAAATCAACTGTTGCACCCAATACCAAACCAACAGAGCCAAAGGAAACCTTGCTTTGAGCGGTTTGTCTATTTAGTAGTGCAACTTCGTCAGCTACTGATCTCGCGACGCTCAAATCATTCTGTTTGGCAGATTGCAATGATATTGCTTCAGGATTTGAAGTGGCGCTTAGAACAAATAACCCTTTTCCTCGTTCCAAGGACGCTGTTACTGCAGGAAGCAATGCGCCAACTCCAAGATAAGGGTTGACAGTTAATGCATCACAGATAAAAGGTGCGTCTTTATCTAGCCAAGCGCTGGTGTATGCAGCCATTGTGGTTCCAATATCCCCGCGCTTAGCATCAGCAATAACTAGAAAGCCAGCTCTACTAGCTTCATAGAGAACCTTCTCTAAAACAGCGAAGCCGTGAGATCCAAATCTTTCATAAAAAGACACCTGGGGCTTTACTATTCCGACTACACCAGAAAGGTCTTCCAGCATTTGCATACTAAAACTAAATAGGCCATCAGGGCTCTGATCGAAGCCATGTTCGTCGAGAAGTTCGGCATGAGGGTCAATGCCGACACAGAGTTGACCAAAGCCACTAAATGCTGTTTCTAGTTTTCGAGAAAAAGTATCAGGCAAGGGCGGCCTTTCTATCAGCAGCGTGTTCTTGCAGCGATCTCACTTTGAACTCGCCTGCGATAACTGTTTCGAATGAGCCGATAGCTGCTGAGAGTTGCGCAATGGTGGTGAAGATTGGAGCGTCTGCTGCTGTTGTTGCAGCGCGAATCTCATAACCATCTTTTCTAGCATTTGTTCCAGATGGAGTATTCACAACCACATCAACTTCACCCGCCATGATGAGATCAACAATAGATGGTCCTGCTGGTGCGTTATCGTCAGCGCTGTGTTTTCTAACAACACGGGCTGGGATTCCATGACGAGCTAGAATCGCTGCTGTTCCAGAGGTAGCGAGAATCTCATAACCTAGTTGCCACAGTCTTCTAACCGGTAAAACAACCTGGTGCTTATCTCTATCAGCGACCGAGATGAATATCGTTCCAGATTTCGGCAAAGCACTCCCAGCAGCAGCTTGACTTTTGGCAAAAGCAGTTGGGAAATCAACGTCGATACCCATTACTTCTCCAGTGGATCTCATCTCAGGACCGAGCAGTGAATCCACGAATCTGCCATCTTTAGTAGCAAATCGCTTGAACGGAAGCACCGCTTCCTTTACCGAAATAGCTGAGGTGGCTGGGATGTGTGTGCCATCAGAGGCAGGCAAGTGCCCTTCTGCAACCAGTTCCCTGATTGTTCTACCAACCATAACTAGAGCGGCTGCCTTAGCCAATGTGATACCTAGGGCTTTAGAGACAAAAGGAACCGTTCTGGATGCTCTCGGGTTAGCCTCGAGTACATATAAAACATCGTGAGCAAGCGCGAACTGGACATTCAGTAGACCTTGAACGCCAATACCTTGCGCAATCTTTAGGGTTGCGTCACGAACACGATCGATCTGAGCATCGCTAAGGGTAATCGGAGGAAGTGTGCAGGATGAATCTCCTGAGTGGATACCTGCTTCTTCAATGTGTTCCATAACGCCACCTACATACAATTCAGTTCCGTCATAGAGTGCGTCGATGTCGATTTCTATAGCATCGTCCAAGAATCTGTCAACCAACAACGGATGCTTAGGACCTACTATTGCCTGATCTGCTATTCGGTCGAAGTAACCTGCCAAAGCATTCTCGTCATAGACAATCTCCATTCCACGACCACCAAGAACGAACGAAGGTCTAACCAAGACTGGATAACCAATTCGCTCTGCAATAACTAGAGCTTCTGGCAGGCTAGTGGCTGTTCCATTTGCTGGTGAGATTAGCTTTGCATCATCAAGAATTCTTGAGAACGCTCCACGTTCTTCAGCTAAATCAATAGCATCAGGTGTTGTTCCTAGAATCGGAATACCGTGCGCGGCTAAGCCTTGAGCAAGACCAAGTGCTGTTTGTCCACCCAGTTGCACGATTACTCCAACTAACTCTCCGCTAGCTGATTCTGCATGTATGACTTCAAGAACATCTTCCAGGGTTAGTGGCTCAAAATACAATCTGTCACTGGTGTCGTAATCAGTTGACACTGTTTCCGGGTTGCAGTTAATCATGATGGTTTCATACCCTGCGTCATGCAAAGCAAATGATGCATGAACACATGAGTAATCGAACTCAACACCTTGACCGATTCGGTTAGGACCAGAACCCAAGATCACTACTTTCTTAGCACTAGATGGTCGAACTTCCGTCTCCTCTTCATAAGTGCTGTAGTGATAAGGGGTAAGAGCTGGGAACTCCCCCGCACAAGTATCAACAGTTTTGTATACAGGTCTGATGCTTAGCGCATAGCGCTGTGCTCTAACATCGCCCTCCTCAAGATCTCGTAGCTGAGCTATCTGAGAGTCAGAGAAACCAAAAGTTTTAGAGTATTCCAATAGCTCTGCATTGAGCGATTCAGAGTCTTTTATCTCAGTAGCGATCTCGTTGATTAGTACTATCTGGTCGATGAACCAAGGGTCGATCATTGTTGCCGTGAAAATCTCTGCAGAAGTTGCTCCCAGGCGTAGTGCCTGTTGAACAGTGACAATGCGTCCATCGGTAGGCGTCTTTGAAATTTCAATCAGTTCTTGCTTGGTCAGACGCTGCTCGCCCCAGTGGAAAGAGGAACCTCTTCTTTCTAATGATCGCAAAGCCTTCTGTAAGGCCTGGGCGTAGTTTCGTCCAATGGCCATGGCCTCACCAACTGACTTCATAGTTGTAGTCAGGGTTGCATCTGCTGCAGGGAACTTCTCGAAAGCGAACCTAGGAACTTTGACAACAACGTAGTCCAGTGTTGGTTCAAAAGATGCAGGTGTCACCTTCGTGATGTCGTTGGAAATCTCGTCAAGACGATAACCAATTGCTAGCTTGGCTGCAATCTTTGCAATCGGAAAACCAGTTGCTTTAGAGGCAAGAGCTGAGGATCTACTGACTCTTGGATTCATCTCAATAACTATGATGCGACCAGTGCTCGGCTCAACTGCGAACTGAATGTTACAACCACCAGTATCAACACCTACTGCTCTGATGATATCGATTCCGATATCGCGAAGTCTCTGATACTCCCTGTCGGTGAGGGTAAGGGCTGGAGCAACTGTGATTGAATCTCCGGTGTGAACTCCAACTGGGTCAACGTTCTCAATAGAACAAACCACCACTGTGTTATCAGCGGTATCGCGCATTAGTTCAAGTTCATATTCCTTCCAGCCAAGAATAGATTCCTCTAGAAGAACCTCTGTTGTCGGGCTTGCTTGTAAGCCCGCTCCAGCTATGCGACGTAAATCAGTCTCGTTATAAGCAAAACCGGAACCGAGTCCACCCATGGTAAACGACGGGCGAACAACTACTGGGTAACCGAGTTGTTCTGCACCGGCAAGAACATCATTCATGTTGTGAGCAATGACGGATTTTGCAACATCAGCACCAGCGTCAAGAACCAACTGCTTGAAAGAAAAGCGATCCTCGCCAGCCTTGATCGCTGCTACCTTTGCACCAATAAGTTCAACATTGTATTTCTCAAGAATGCCCAATTCATGAAGGGACATTGCAGCGTTCAGTGCAGTCTGGCCACCAAGAGTTGGCAAAATGGCGTCTGGTCTTTCTTTGGCAATGATTGCTTCGATGACCTGAGGTGTGATTGGTTCAACATATGTAGCATCAGCAAAATCTGGATCAGTCATGATGGTCGCTGGATTGCTGTTGACGAGAATTACCCTGATGCCTTCAGCTCTCAAGACACGGCAAGCCTGGGTTCCTGAATAATCAAACTCACAAGCTTGACCGATAACAATCGGTCCTGAACCAATTACCAGAACGCTTTTGATGTCTTCTCTACGCGGCATTAGTTGGCTTTCTTTTGTTGGTATTGCTGAATCATTTCAATCAATCGATCGAATAAGTAATTGGCATCGTGTGGACCGGCAGCAGCTTCTGGGTGATACTGCACAGAGTAAGCAGGGATGTCTTGACACTCTAGGCCTTCAACGACGTTGTCATTGAGACAGATGTGGCTGACTCTCACCTTTCCAAAGCCTGCTGGTGAATCAACGTATTCCCCACCATCGACCCGAACAGCAAACCCGTGATTGTGCGCAGTTACTTCAACTCGCCCGGTTCTTCTATCGAGGACCGGTTGATTTATGCCACGATGTCCAAAAGCTAACTTGTATGTTTCAAAGCCAAGCGCTCGACCAAGTAACTGATTACCAAAGCAGATTCCGAAGAACGGAACTCCTGCATTCAAAATCTCTCTAAGCGTCTCTACTTGACTTGTCGCAGTTTCAGGGTCGCCCGGTCCATTGCTATAAAAGACAGCATCAGGATTGATGGACATTAGATCCGCAACTGATGCTGTTGCAGGGAATACCTCAACATCCAAACCTCTTTCAACCATGTTCTCAATGGTTGAACGCTTGATACCAAGATCCAGGATGGCAACAGAGCCGGTTCTAGTCCCCTTGTGTTCGACCTTGTATCTAATGGCAGTTGTCACAACACTGGAAAGTGATTTACCTTTCATCTGGTCTGCGCCACGAACACGCTCAACCAGAGTTTCGATAGGAGCTTTGGCTTCTTCTCCGCTAAAAATACCTGCTCGCATAACGCCGATGTCTCTAAGGTGCAATGTCAATGCTCGAGTGTCTAGGCTTGAAATACCAACCACGCTATCGCGCTGCAGATCTGTTTCTAGACTGCGTTGGCTGCGGAAGTTTGAAACAACACGAGAAACATCACGAACAATGTAGCCAGAGACCCAAATCTTGTCTGACTCTTCGTCTCTGTCGTTCATTCCGGTGTTACCGATGTGTGGTGCTGTTTGTAGCACTATCTGTCCAGCGTAAGAAGGATCGGTCAGTGTCTCTTGGTAGCCAGACATTCCAGTTGCAAAAACAATTTCTCCAAGAGTCGAGCCTGTTGCACCAAAAGGAACGCCTTTGAAGCTCTTACCATCTTCAAGAACCAGGATTGCGGACTTCATTGGTATTGCCATTAGTTTGCTCCTAGGTTCTGAATCTCTGAATTCTTGACTGTGAATGTGCCTCTATAAATGGTGTGCATTATCTCACCTGAAAGATCCATACCGAGATAAGGATTATTGGAACTCTTGCTTTGCGAAACTGCGTCCACCTTAAACTTTGTAGCTGGGTCGATTAGTGCAATGTTTGCAAACGAGCCAACTTGAATGCCTTGTCCCTGGTCTGTCAGCCCGCTAATTTTTGCTGGATTAGTGGAGAGAACTTCCTCGAACCTAACCCAATCAATCAAGCCAGTATCGACAAGAGTTGTTTTGACAATCGAAGCAGCTGTTTCCAGACCAACCATTCCAAAGGCAGCTTCTCCCCATTCGCAGTCTTTGCTATCAGCTGGATGTGGTGCGTGATCTGTTGCGACAATGTCGATGGTTCCATCGGCTACTGCCTCTCTTAGAGCCAAGACATCGTCTTGGGTTCGAAGTGGCGGATTGACTTTGAAGAGCGGGTTGTATTCACTGGCAAGTTCTTCAGTTAGCAGAAGGTGGTGCGGAGTAACTTCAGCCGTAACAGCTATTCCTCTAGCCTTAGCCCAACGGATAACATCAACAGAACCGCGGGTTGAAACATGACAGACGTGCAGTCTGGACTGTACTTGTTCTGCAAGTAGAACATCTCTGGCGATGATTGCTGTCTCAGCAACTCCTGGCCAACCAGTAAGACCAAGCTTCAGTGATAGTTCGCTCTCATTCATCTGAGCGCCAACTGTTAGTGCAGGATCTTGTGCATGCTGCGCTATAACACCTCCAAATGCTTTGACATACTCAAGAGCCCTTCGCATAACCAATGAATCGCTGACACATTTACCATCGTCGCTAAACACAGTTACTTTCGCCTGAGACGCGTTCATCTTGCCTAGATCAGCAAGTTGTGTTCCACTAAGTCCTAAGGTCACCGCGCCTATTGGCTGCACTTGGACGTACCCAGCGCTTTTACCCAAAGCGTATACCTGCTCAACAACGGCTGCGTTATCAGCAACCGGCATGGTATTTGCCATTGCATGAACTGCTGTAAAACCACCCTTAGCAGCTGCTTTGCTACCAGTGAGAATAGTCTCAGACTGCTCAAAGCCTGGTTCTCTTAAGTGAGTATGCAAATCTACGAAACCTTGCAGTGCAATCAGACCGGAACAATCGATAACATCCGCTCCTGAGAGATCCTTTGCGACTGTTTTAATAAGTCCATCTTTCACTTCGATGTCAACCGATGTGCCGTTAGAGAGCTGGACGTTACTTAGAATGTAATGGTTTTTCTTCATTTGAGACTCGTTTCTTGCGCTAGTAACTTGTATAAAACTGCCATGCGAACTGCAACTCCGTTGGCTACCTGATCCAAAATTGCTGACTGTGGAGAATCAGCTGCAGCAGAAGATATCTCAAGACCCCGGTTCATCGGTCCTGGATGCATAATCAGAGTGTCAGTACTAAGTAAGTTGAATCGAGATTCGCTTAGGCCCCAGAGCGTTGAGTACTCAGTTTCATTTGGTATAAATGCTGAGTTCATTCGTTCACGTTGCATTCTAAGCATCATCACAACGTCAAAATTGTCGCTAAGAGCTTCATCAAAGTTGAAGTAGACAAAGTCTGCAAGAATGCGAGCATCGTCTGGAACTAAAGTAGCTGGACCGACGATACCGACCTTCGCTCCAAGCAATCGAAGTAGCAAGAGGTTAGACCTAGCAACACGACTGTGCAGTATGTCGCCAGCAATCAGTACTCGCAAACCAGATAGATCACCCTTATCTGAGGTGCCTTTGAGTCTTTGACGAATAGTAAGCGCATCCAATAATCCTTGAGTTGGATGTTCATGAGTTCCATCACCCGCATTGATAACAGCAGATTTTGACCAAGCGCTGTTAGCAATGGTGTTTGCTGCTCCACTGTGATGGTGTCTCACAATAAGCGCTTCGACACCCATAGCTTCAATTGTCTGAACAGTATCCTTTAGGGATTCGCCTTTCGAGACTGAGGAACCCTTCGCTGTAAAGTTCACAACATCTGCGGATAGTCGCTTAGCAGCAAGTTCGAAAGAGAATCTAGTCCTGGTTGAGTCTTCAAAGAAAAGGTTTGCAACGGTTCTTCCATTAAGCGCTGGAAGCTTCTTTACATCCCTGCTGTTAACCTGTTGCATTTCTACTGCCAAATTGAGAAGACTTATTGCTGAATCCCGATGAAGATCACTAATACTCAGTAGATGCTTCATTGCTCAATCACCACCGATTGTTCATCATCGCTTTCAGTGAGCTTCACAGAGATTCGCTCCGTTGAACTGGTTGGCAGGTTCTTGCCAACGTAGTCAGCTCGTATCGGTAGTTCACGGTGACCACGATCAACTAGCACAGCTAATCGAACTGCCTTAGGACGGCCATAAGAAACCAGTGCGTCAAGAGCTGCTCTGATTGTCCTGCCACTAAAGAGCACATCATCAACTAAAACAACTGTTTGATGCTCTAAGTTGCTTACCGGTATCTCAGTTGGAGTGACTTCTCTACCTGGTTTGGTTGAAAGGTCATCACGAAACATAGTGACATCGAGTTTGCCTAGAGAATGCTCAATGTCGAAATCTGGATAGTTCTTCTTGATTGATTGGGCTATACGTTGAGCTAGAAATACCCCACGAGTAGGTATTCCAAGTAGCAGTAAATTGCTAGTACCCTGATTAGCTTCGACTATTTCATGAGAAATGCGAACTATTGCGCGATCTATGTCGGCTGCGTCTAAGACGGTGCGTGTAACCACGCCCACCTCCTTCTGCGCCTCACAGGACGCGTTTAAAGGATGAATTTCCTAAAGTCTATAACAAACCTAGTTTCAGGTCTAGATTGGCTTTCGTGTTGCAGCAACTCCAGCCAAAATTCCGTTCACAAAAGCTGGTGAATCGTCAGTGCTTAGCTCACTTGCCAGAGCAACCGCCTCGCTGATTACCACTTCTGCAGGCACCTGATTTCCGAAAGCTATCTCGTAGATACCTAAGCGCAAGATGGCTCTATCCAGTGCTGGCATGCGATCAAGTGTCCAGTTCTGTGCCAAGGAGGACAACAACTCGTCAATTTCAATCTGGTTTGCTAGAACGCCACTGACTAGTTCCATGGCAAAGTCAAAGATCTCGTCTTGATTCTGACGGTCAGCAACTGATTCCTGAGTTGCAGTAAGTAGGTCTGTTGCCATTTCATCACGCAGTTCAGCGGCGTACAGAGCGTCGACTGCTCTCTTGCGTGCCTTAGATCTTGAACTCAAGGCTTAGTCGGTTACTCGACCAAGGTATTCACCAGTGCGGGTGTCAACCTTGACCTTGGTACCTTGTTCAACGAAAAGAGGAACCTGAATCTGTAAACCGGTTTCAACAGTTGCTGGCTTTGTTCCTCCGCTTGAGCGGTCTCCCTGAAGTCCTGGCTCTGTGAAAGTGATCTCGAGAACAACTGAAGGAGGGAGCTCTATGAAGATTGGGTTGTCCTCGTGAATTGCGACGATAGCCTGTTGGTTCTCCAGAAGGTAATTAGCTGCATCACCAACCAGAGCGTTGCTCAAAGTGACCTGGTTGTAATCCTGAGTGTCCATGAATACATAGCCATCGCCATCACTGTATAGATACTGCATTTCGCGCTTATCGACGTTAGCTGTTTCGATCTTGACACCAGCGTTAAGAGTACGGTCGATGACCTTGCCTGAGATGACGTTCTTCAGCTTGGTTCTAACAAAGGCTGGGCCTTTACCGGGCTTTACATGCTGAAATTCAATAACACTCCAGAGCTGGTTATCCATGCTCAAGACCATGCCGTTTTTAAGGTCGTTGCTTGTTGCCATTTGTGCCTCGCTGGTTAGTAAGTGGGCCGATTGGCCTTTAGCAGTTTATCAGTGCGCTAGTTGTCTTAGCGCTAGCAGGTAGGAATCTATCCCGAATCCGGCGATAACTCCTGTTGCAACGGCACTGATAACTGAATTATGTCTAAATGCTTCTCTGGCATGAGGGTTTGAGATATGAACCTCGATCATTTTTGCGCCAGAGCCTGAAATCATTGCACAAGCATCCCTAAGAGCGTATGAGTAATGAGTGAAAGCAGCAGGATTCAGAACAACGTTGACCTTGCCATCAACCGCCTCATGTATCCACGAAATCAGCTCTGCCTCATCATTCGTTTGTCTAACATCTACATCTAAGCCAAGTTCTGCGCCTAATGCAGTGCAGGAGCTAACTAAATCTGTATAAGTAGCTGAACCATATACTTCTGGTTCTCTCGAACCAAGGCGTGAGAGGTTTGGACCGTTAAGAATGAGTACTTTAGACATGTCTCAAATCTACTTTCTATTCAGCAATCTCTTGGTAAGCGGTAAAAAGCATTTCCTTGGTAGGAGCTTCTAAGATTCCAGGCTTAGCAAGACCATCCAAGACTACGAACCTAAGCATTCCCCCGCGACTCTTTTTATCTACCTGCATGCCGGTGAATAAGGATTCCCATCTATCAGCCGGGTAACTAGTTGGCAAATCTAAGCTCTTCAAGATGGATTTATGCCTGTCTGCAACATCGTCACTTAGTCGACCAGTTAGTCTTCCAAGTTCGGCTGCGAAACAAAGCCCAACAGAGACTGCGCGACCGTGGCGCCATTTGAAATGCTCGACTAGCTCAATTGAATGAGCGAGAGTATGACCGTAATTGAGAATTTCACGCAGTGATGACTCTTTGAAGTCCTGACCGACAACGGAAGTCTTAATCGCAATGGAACGCCTTACCAATTCCTCAAAGCGATCCGAGTGAATGTTTCTAGCATCCTCAACATCTTCCTCAATTAGATCGAGAATAACTGGGTCTGCAATGAACCCGTACTTAACAATCTCGCCGAAGCCTGAGATGAGTTCCAACTTCGGTAATGATTCGAGAGTATCTAGATCCACGATTACTGCTTTTGGCTCATGAAACGCGCCAACTAGATTCTTTCCCTCTAGCGTGTTGATTCCTGTTTTGCCACCTATTGCAGCGTCTACCATTCCAA
Organism: uncultured Micrococcales bacterium; assembly: GCA_903832875.1. Taxonomy (GTDB): domain Bacteria; phylum Actinomycetota; class Actinomycetes; order Actinomycetales; family Microbacteriaceae; genus Rhodoluna. The sequence continues at coordinate 59,724 of CAILDA010000022.1, forward strand.
GCAGAGTTGTTGGAATGTGAATAACGGAAATCCCACGTAACCAAGTCGCTGCAATAAAACCAGCTAAGTCAGTTGTAGCTCCGCCACCTAACGAGACGACAGCATCACTTCTAGAAAACTCTGCTTGCCCCAAACTAGACCAAGCAACTGATAGCCACTTGTCAGTTTTTGCATTCTCTCCATCAGCAACAGGTAACTGCCAGATCTGCTTCCCTAATGATGTCATCGTTTCTGCAATAAGTTCTGCACTTGCTTGCATACCCTCTGGGTAAACCAATAACACCTTTCGAACAGCATCGCCAAGCGATGTTTTCAACTCATCTAGTAGGCCTCTACCCACGAGAACCTGATATCCAGGAGTTCCAGGTGCGTTAATTACAGTGGTTGCTCTACTCATAGTGCATCAAGTTTCTCGCATATTTGGCTAATAGTCTGTGCTAAACCCACTTCTGATGTTTCTATCTCGAAGGTGCAAACACCTTCATACAGAGGCTTCCTCTCCTCATAGATGCGATGCCAGTCGTCCATACCATTCTGAAGAAGGGGTCTATTACCTTTATCAAGTCTGGATTTCATGTGCTTACCATTTGTTGAAAGGTAAATGACGATGGCTGCTTCTAGGTTTATTTGAGTTTGACCGCTTAACACTGCTCCACCACCGGTAGCGATGACCTGTACCTGGCTTAGAGCTTGAGAAACAGCTTGCTCCTCATAAGATCTAAACGCTTCTTCACCTTCCGAAGAAAAGATCTCAGGTATTGGGCCATGAACCTTGGTTACCAGAACATCAGTGTCAACGAAAGGTAAGCCCAGTTTTCGTGAGAGTTTTCTTCCAATGGTTGTCTTACCGACGCCCATAGGTCCGATAAGCACTATTGGTTTACTGATCATTTTCTTAGCGAGCGATATTTGAACGTAAGTTCTCAGGGATGTTAGCAAGGTAACTATCTCGATTACGTCTGGTCTCGGCAATCGAGTCGCCACCAAATTTCTCAAGAACCGCATTAGCAATAGTAAGAGCGACCATGGCCTCAGCTACGACTCCGGCAGCAGGCACTGCACAAACATCTGAACGTTGATGATGAGCCTTGGCTTCTTCTCCAGTTGCAACATCGATAGTCTGCAGTGCTCTTGGAACTGTGGAGATTGGTTTCATAGCTGCACGAACACGGATGATCTCACCGTTACTCATACCGCCTTCAATTCCACCTGCGCGATCAGTCATACGCTCAACCAAACCAGAGTCACCGACTTTAATTTCATCATGAGCCTCAGATCCTCTTCGCTTAGCAGTTTCGAATCCGTCGCCTACTTCAACACCCTTGATAGCTTGAATACCCATTAGAGCACCGGCCAATTGACTGTCGAGTCTTCTATCCCAGTGCACGAAAGAACCAACACCCGGTGGCATTCCATAAACCAAAACTTCAACAACACCGCCAAGGGTGTCACCATCCTTGTGAGCCTTATCAACTTCAGCGACCATCGCTGCACTCAGAGACGTATCAAAAGCTCTAAGTGGATCTCCATCAATCTGGTCAACGTGCTCAGGCCTTGGTAGTGCTAAATCGGCTTGTGCTTGAACTGTTCCAAGGGCAACTGTGTGGGTAACAAGTTTGATATCTAGTGCTCTTAAGAAAGCTGAGGCAACTTCACCAAGAGCTACCCGAGCAGCAGTTTCTCTAGCTGAAGCTCTCTCTAATACTGGTCTTGAATCCAGGAAGCCATATTTCTGCATACCTGTGAAATCAGCGTGACCAGGCCTAGGTCTAGTCAAGGCCTCTGCTCTTGCTCCAGTGAGTTCTTCTTCAGCGACAACATCAGCCGACATAATTTGTTGCCACTTAGGCCATTCGGTGTTCTCAATAACGATTGCGATAGGTCCGCCCATTGTTTTGCCGTGTCTAACACCACCAGTAAAGCTGGCTTTATCAAGTTCAAGCTTCATGCGTGCACCTCGGCCATAACCGAGTCTGCGCCTAGCAAGAGCTAGTTGAATGTCTAGCGTGCTAATCTCGACGCCAGCAGGTAAACCCTCCAGGACGGCAGTAAGTTGGGGGCCATGAGACTCCCCTGCGGTAAGCCAACGTAACATGCGCTCTATTCTCGCACATTTATAACATAGTGGTTATAGAGCTTCAAACATGGCCGCGACCACGGCTGGCTCATTAGGCACAGACTCAGTCAACCCAAGCCCCATAAAGATTCGAACTTGCTGTAATGCCTGCCATACCAACATCGTTTGACCGGCAATAACTCGATCTGAGGCGAAGGATGAAACTAGAGAGTTATCTCCACCTGCATAGTTAGCGTTCAAGAGGTAACCCTTCTGTGAATGCTTTGGTAGGGCCTTAGAGGCATCAAGTGGCAAGGTATTGACCGTTAGTTCTTGAAAGTTTGAGAAGTCCTCCAATAGATGAATGCTTTGAAAAACTTCAAGCTCGCCGGCTAGGGCAACAATGTCTTGAGCCCGATCTAAATCCCTAACATAAATGTCAAATAGGGCATTCGGCTTTGCCTTAGCTATTGCAACCATTGCAGACTTTGCCGTTGCTCCTGCGCCTAAAATAGCAACTACTTCAATTGGTTTTGTTAGAACGCTTTCAAGCGCCTTCGTTATCCCGAACACATCAGTGTTGTAAGCGTTCAAACCCTCATCGGTGCGATACAGAGTATTGGCAACATCTGTGAGTGTTACTAAATCATCTCTACGATCAGCAAAGCCAGCGGCTTCATATTTGAGAGGCATCGTGATGCTATAGCCGTCAGCTGTGTTTGTCTCTAGGAAACCAGCGAGATCGCCCTTTGCAACTTGAATTGCTGTGTATGACCAGTCGACTCCTAAAACTTTGTAAGCGGCTGCATGTATTTTGGGGCTAAGACTGTGCGAGATAGGGTCGCCAAGAACGTGAAATGACTTAACCATTCCAACCAGGATTCTCAATCATCCATTGACGCCATCTTTCGACAGCTTTACCGTGTTCAGAAACAGTAGTACTGAATACAGTTTCACCAGTTTTCAGATTGATTGCGCAGAAGAATAACCAACTGCCATCAACAGGATGCAATGCTGCATCAATTGCTGTTGCACCTGCTCCTGAGATAGGCCCTACAGGCAACCCTGGGTAACGATAGGTGTTGTAACGGTTTGCATCATTACGATCCGCATTTGAGGTAGAAACAGTCGAGCCATCAACTCCGTAAGACACAGTTGCATCAGATTGCAAATGCATTCCTATTGCAAGTCGATTGGTGAAAACTCGAGACACTTTATAGAAGTCTTGAGTCTGTCTCGCTTCCATTTGGATCACAGAGGCCAGCGTAAGAACTTTGTGCCAATCCTTTTTTGCAACTCCGTCTCGCACCAACTGTTCTTTTGTTCTCGTCACCATCACAGACAGAACTTCGTGAGCGTTAAGTGATGGATCAAACGAGTATGTTGCAGGAAAAAGATATCCCTCAAGGTTTGGTGCATTCTTCGGCAAATCGAATGCTGAGAGTTTCTTACTAGCGGAAACAAGGTCTTTTTTAGCTATGCCAGTTGCTTCTGCAAGGAGTGTCAGAACGCTTCCTATCCGAAGGCCTTCACGGATTGTTACTTTATCGACAACCATCTGAGTTGGGTCGGTGAGAATGCGTATGGCTACGTCTGTAGAGACCTCTTTAGGTATTAGGTAAGTACCTGGAAAGAACGTTGGATTTGCAGCGTAAATGTGACGAAGTGTCGACGCATACTCTTTGGTGATACCAGCAGCTACAAGGTTTTTGGCTACTATTGCGCCATTGTCACCTCGGTTAACAAGAAAAGCCACCTTGCCGATACCTTCGCTGTTGTATTCACTACCGTCTACAGCATCTAGCCAAAGACGAATGTTCGACTTTCCCAGGTACGCGGCTCCAGCTAGGACAATCGATAAAGAAATAAGGATGATAAAGAACTTAGATTTCTTGCTTTGCTGGTTTCTACTCTCACGACGTGTTGGTTGAGGAAGATCATTCATTGTCTTTCCTCCATTCAGAAATCCCGAAGCCAGGCCGTTGTCCTGATTGCTTCTCCATGTCTAAAGCATATTCAAGAATGGCTATAGCTGCCATTTGATCTATTGTGCTTCTAGCGTCTTTCTGAGATTTGCCTATCAACTTGAGTTGCGCGTTTGCTAAGGCAGTGGTCAATCTCTCGTCGAGAAGATACACCGGAGTTGTAGTGTGCTTAGAAAGCTCCTCAGCAAAGGACAAGGCATTACTAGTTGAGCTCGTACTCATACCTTGAAGGTTTATAGGAATACCGACATAGATTTCGAGCACTTCCCCATCACGCTCTGCGAGTTCTAAAATCTCATCTATTGCGACGGTGATGTTCTCAGTTGCTTTTACCGTAGCCAAGGGACTAGCCAAAATACCGTGTAAGTCAGAGATTGCAAGCCCAATACGAACTTGCCCAACATCGATGGCAAGCCTACGACCAGTGCGAAGCAACTAGGCGATGCTTTCTACTATGGCAGTCAGAGCAGCTTCGAACTTTGATGAATCTGTTCCGCCACCTTGAGCAAGGTCAGGCTTACCGCCACCGCCACCGCCAAGAACAGCAGAGGCGGCGCGAACTAGATCTCCAGCTTTGAACCCAGCTGCTTGCGCGGTTGTAGTAGCAGCAACAATTACTACAGGCTTATCTTCGATCACAGCGAAGAGCGCAATAACAGCTGTTTCAGAGGCAACTTGGTCGCGTACCTTAATAACCAAATCACGGAGCGCTTCAGCACTTGATACATCAGAAATTACTTTCGAAACCAATTTACTGTTACCAAGGGTTCTAGCTTCAGCGATTAGATCTGGAACGAGTGTCGCAAGAGCAGAGCCTTGAACCTCTGCTAATTTTCGCTGCGCGTCTTTTAATTCAATTAGGATTTGTTCAAGTTTCTCTGCAGTTCCCGCAGGAGAAGTTTTTAATTGTTCGGCAATCTGATGTAACAAGATTCTTTCCTGTGTCAACGCTCTGAACGCTTCAATTCCAACAAGTGCTTCTATACGTCTCGAACCGGAACCTACCGAGGACTCATTAGTTAGTGACACTAAACCAATTTGTGAGGACCTTGAAACGTGGGTTCCTCCGCAAAGCTCTCGTGACCAAGGTCCACCCACTTCAACTACACGAACACTCTCGTCGTATGTTTCACCGAAGAGAGCTACTGCACCCCAGGCTTTAGCTTCTGGAAGTGTCATGAATTGTGCACTGACAGCAAGATCCTGGCGAATTGCGAGATTGGATACCTCTTCAATTTCAGACTTAGTAGCAGCACTGAGTGATTGGTTCCAGGAAAAGTCGAGCCGCATGTAGCCAGGTTTGTTATAAGAGCCAGACTGCAGAGCTGTAGGTCCAAGTACCTGTCTTAGTGCTGCGTGTACGACGTGAGTGGCTGAGTGTGCCTGAGCAGCGCCTAATCGCCAGTCAGGATCTACTGATGTATTTACGCTAGTTCCGGTAGCTATTTCACCTTTGCGAACTAGAACACGATGCGAAACTAATCCTTTGACTGGCTTCTGAACATCCAACACTTCAAGTTCGAAGCCATCACCATAGATGATTCCAGCATCAGCTGATTGACCACCGGACTCTGCATAGAAACTTGTTGAATCGAGAATCAAATCAGCCGTTGAACCAGCCTTGATTGATCTGACCTGAACACCGTCTTCGATCAGTCCAATGACTTTACCGGTGGATTGCAATTCCTCATAGCCAGTGAATTTGGTTGTACCGAGTGCTCTAAAGTCGCCGAAAACTGAGAGGTCAGTTCCACCAGCCTTCTTCGCCTTGGCATCAGCTTTAGCTCTGGTCTTCTGTTCAAGCATTAGAGCGGTGAAAGAGTCTCTGTCTACTGAAAGACCATTCTCTTCTGCAATCTCAAGCGTCAAATCAATTGGGAATCCA
>CAILDA010000023.1 GCA_903832875.1 uncultured Micrococcales bacterium
AACTCGGTAAGTGTGGTAGCCGGCAGTAAGGGCAGTGTTACCAGAGAAGAAATAGTGGCTAATTGCAGACCCACCTGAATAGTCAGGTCCATGTAAAGAAGATACAGAATGGTAAGGCTGAGATCCTCTAGCTTCAACGATGTCAATTTCGCCACATGAAGGCCAGCCATCGCAGTTTGCACGCGGCGCACCTAGCATCCAGAAAGCTGGCCACATGCCAACACCCTCCGGTGTTTGAATTCTTGCTGAAATGCTTCCATATTTGAAACCGATTTTGTCTTTAGTCATAACCCTGGCGCTTGAGTAAACACAATCGATACACCAGTTAGTTATATATGTGTTCTTAGGGTCGTCTACATCGAGTTTTCTAGCACTGATTACTAAGTGTCCCTGGCCATCGGTTGATATGTTAGCTGCCTTGTTGGTGTAATACTGCTGTTCATTGTTACCCCAACCACCAGCACCAGTGTTGTATGACCAGACCTTTGGGTCAACTTTGCTGCCAGCCTTCTCATTGAAGGACTGTGTCCAAAGGATGCGCTCTTTTACAGGGGTAGCAGCTCTAGGGGAAGTCGCATCAGCGCTCACAGCGCTAAATAGAACGGCTGCTAGAGCAAAACTAGCAACAGCTGCTCGTCTCTTGATCTGGATCTTCACGGCTTTCCTCTTCTATTTCTTAGTTCAATTTTCAGGCCTGGGGCTGATAACACTTGATTACTTTTTGGTAACGGTTGACTTGAAAAGAGGTTCTCAGATTGCTAAGAAACCGCTTTCACGCCAAACTTGTCTTACTGTGAAACCGCTTTCGCAGTTTACTACAAACCTTATAACCGAGGAAGTAGGCCTCCCTGATTAGTTGTCGCACAACAACTAAAAGGGGAGGCAACCCTCAGTAGGAGCACGTAATGTCAAAGAACTGGTTCTCAGTTAAGGTCACAGCAGTTTTGACTGCAGGGATTCTTTCTATCGGCGCACTAGGCGCAATTTCTCCGGCGAGTGCGGTAGTTGACTGCACCGGCGCAACCTCTGACACAGACACTTGTACTGTGTTGACCGTTAATACTTTTGGTGACGTGATTCAGCCAGCACTTGTTGCTGACTACAGAAAACTTCATCCTGAAATCAAACTAAGCATTAAGAAATCAGATCTTGATGCTCTAAACGGAACAGCTCTATACACCCAGTGTGCTGCCGGTGGTGCTGGTAACCCAGACATTGCAGCTGTTGAAATTTCTTATTCAGGTTTCTGGCGTGCGTACCCACAGTGCTTCGTGGACCTTCGAACTCTTCGCACAACTGTTGGCAACAAGTCCGCAACTGACATAAAAAAGAACTACCTATCATGGCGTTGGGAGCACGGAGTTGGCTACAACGACAGTGTTATCGGTATTCCAACTGACGTCGGAGGTTTGGAAGTTGCTTACCGTTGGGATCTCTTCAAGGCTAAGGGCCTTCCATATGCCCGCGACAAGGTCGGCGCAGCTTGGAGCACCTGGCCTAAGTTCATCGAATTCGGTAAGAAGTACATGGCGAAACTTACTGCCGCACAGAAGAAAGCAAACATTGGTTTCATGGATAACGTTGGAACAATTTATCCAGCAGTTATGAACCAGGGAACAGAGAAGTATTACAGGAATGACGGAACTGACACCGGAAAGCTTGTATACAAGACCAACCCTCGCGTAAAGCTGGCATTCGATACAACTGTTGCTGCTTCTAAAGCTGGCATTGGTACACGTATCGGTCAGTTCTCATCTGACTGGAACGTCGGTATGTCAAAGGGAACTTTCGCAGTTATGTTGGCTCCAGCTTGGATGATGGACTACATCAAGGGTCAAGCACCAACTACCAAGGGTAAGTGGGACATTGCTAGCGTTCCTGGTGGTGGCGGTAACCAAGGTGGAAGCCAGCTAACCATCCCTAAGGGTGCAAAGCACAAGCAAGAAGCTTGGGACTTTATTTCTTGGTATCTAGCTCCAGACCAGCAGTTGAAGGTTTTCCAGATCTATGGTCTGTTCCCTTCAACACCTTCGCTATACAACGATCCTGACCTAGCTGGTTTCAAGGATCCGTTCTTCAACAACGCACCTACCGGAGCAATTTATGCAAAGGGTGTGCAGAAGCTAAAGCCAATCTTCGAAGGCAAGCTCCAACGCTGTATCGATATGGCAATGGGTTCAGCTATCTCACTTGTTGCAAACTTAAAAGAAAAAGTTCCAGCTAAAGCATTTGCCAAGGGCATTGCTGACGCGGGTAAGTGTAAATAGTTAAGTCTTAACCAGAGAGATAGAAAATGTCACAAGCAACTGTGGCTAAGACTGGCAAATCCAAGCCACCATCACCTTGGAAACCAGCTAAGCCGAATAAGAAACTGAACAACCCGAACGCGGTTCTTTCACTAAACGGACGTTGGGGCTACCTGTTCACTGCACCGTTCTTTGTAATGTTCCTTATCTTTGGTTTAGCACCAATTGTTTATTCTGTTTACATCGCTTTCTTTAACTGGGATGCTCTTGGAACTCAAGAGTTCATCGGTATGGCAAACTTCACTGAACTAGTTGCTGATGATCGTTTCTGGAATGCTCTTTGGAATACTTTGGATATCTGGTTGCTATCAACAATTCCAATGTTGATAATTGCAATTGGTTTGGCAGCAATCCTGCATAACCCAAGCCTTAGAGGTTCAACTTTCTGGAGAACTATCCTGCTAGTTCCAAACATCACATCTGTTCTGGCTATCGCGATTGTTTTCGGTCAGCTATTCGGTCGTGACTTTGGAATGATCAACATCATCATTGGTGCTCTTGGTTTTGAACACGTTGACTTTATTCAAGGAACAACTTCAAGCCACATCGCAATCGCTTCGATGATTGTTTGGCGTTGGACTGGTTACAACGCGCTTATCTTCTTAGCTGCGATGTTGGCTATCCCAGGTGAGCTCTATGAATCAGCTTCTCTTGATGGGGCTAACAAGTGGAAGCAGTTCCTTTATGTGACACTGCCATCCCTACGTAACACCATCACCTTCGTTTTGATTGTTGGAACTATCGGTGGTCTTCAGGTATTTGCTGAGCCGCTGATTCTTGGTGGTTCATACAACGGTGGAGACTCGGGTCAGTTCTCAACTTTGACACTGTTCCTATTCGATCAAGCCTTCGTTGCATAC
>CAILDA010000024.1 GCA_903832875.1 uncultured Micrococcales bacterium
GCAGGCAGATACTTTTGAAAGATTATGTTTAGGTCAACTGCATGAGACCTTGGGTCCGCAGAATAATGAAGATCCGATTGCACATTACTTACAAGTGTTAGCAGATAAGACTGGTTCTTTGATTGCAGCTAGTGCTGAACTTGGTGTTGTTTATGGTGATGGACCAGATGAATACCGTGAACCAATGCGTAGCTATGGTGAGAAGGTTGGTGTCGCGTTCCAACTCATTGATGATGTTATTGACATCCTCTCGGATGCTTCAGGTAAGACTCCTGGTACAGATCTTCGTGCGGGTGTCCCAACCATGCCAACACTGTTACTTAGAGCAAGTAGTGACCCTGAGGCTAAAGAACTTCTTGAGATAATTGATGGTGGCCTCGAAGACGATGCTCAACTAGCACTAGTTGTTTCTAAGCTTCGTAAACATCCTGCATTGGAAGAGGCTTACCAGCTGGCTAGAACTTGGGCCCAAGATGCTGTTGCGGCTTTAGCTCCACTACCGGAATCACCAGTCAAAGAAGCTCTAAAGGTTTTCGCTGAAGCAGTTGTTGACCGCGAACAATAAATAAGGATTAGAACTAAGTTGAACAAAATGCGTTTAGCCATTGTTGGTGCCGGTCCTGCTGGTATCTATGCTGCTGATTTGATTATCAAAGCTGAACGAGACTTTGAAGTAAGCATTGATCTGTTTGATTTATTACCAGCACCTTATGGCCTAGTTCGTTATGGTGTTGCTCCTGATCACCCAAGAATCAAAGGCATCATCAAAGCCCTCTATGAAGTTTTAGACAGGGGAGACATTCGTTTCTTCGGCAATGTCACCTATGGCACAGATATCACTCTTGATGAACTCAAGAGTCACTACAACGCTGTCATCTTCGCTACCGGTGCTATCAAGGATGCAGAACTAAACATTCCTGGTGTTGAGCTTGATGGTTCTTACGGTGCAGCTGATTTTGTTAACTGGTATGACGCTCATCCTGATGTTCCTAGAACCTGGCCACTACATGCTAAAGAAGTAGCGGTTATCGGTAACGGTAATGTGGCTTTGGATGTTGCAAGAATTCTTTCTAAACATCCGCAAGATCTCCTTTCAACAGATATTCCTGACAATGTTTATCAAGGCTTATTAACTTCTCCAGTTACCGATGTTCATGTCTTTGGAAGACGAGGACCTGCTCAAGTTAAGTTCACCCCACTGGAACTTCGTGAAGCGTGTCAAATCGAAGGAGTTGACACCATCGTCTATGACGAAGATTTCAAATACGATGCTGGCTCTCAAGATGCGATTGATACCAATAACCAAACCAGAGTCATGGTAAATACTCTTGAAGGCATCAGAGGTAAAGAACTAACAGGAGCTACCAGAAGATTGCACTTACATTTCTTTAGTTCACCTAAAGAGATCATCGGTGTTGATGGCAAGGTAACAGCACTAAAGATTGAAAGAACAGAGCTTGATGGTAAAGGTGGAGTCACACTAATAGGTGAATTTATCGAGTATCCAGTGCAGGCTGTTTATCGTGCCGTTGGATACTTCGGTAGTGAACTGGATTCGATTCCTTTTGATAGTAAGTATGGAGTTATCACTAACGAAGCCGGACGAGTTTTAGATACTACTGGTAAACACATTCCAGGTGTTTATGCCACCGGTTGGATTAAGCGTGGACCGGTAGGCCTTATTGGTCATACCAAGAGTGATGCCATGGAGACTATTGCTTGCGTGCTGGCTGATAGAAGTTCATGGTGGCAGCCAGAACATTCCGACGAAGATGCAGTAGTTGCATTATTGAACGCTAAGAATGTTCAATTCTTAGGCTGGCCTGAATGGCTAAAGATTGATGCAACTGAGAAAGCTTTAGGCGCAGCCCAGGAACGTGAACGAGTGAAACTCGTTGACAGAACTGATTTCCTTGATGCTGCTTTCAAGAAAAACTAGTTTTGTCTAATAAAAAAGGCATGACACAAACTAGGGCTAAATCCACCCAATTTGCTCTGATGGTCATGTTCTTTACTCAAGGCGTTTCTTCGCTTTCTTGGATGCCTCGGATCCCAGAGTTCATAGGTAACCTTCATGTTAGCAATGAAGTTTGGGGTTCCATCATTGGTTTTGGTGGAGCAGGAGCCATTATTCCTCTGCTCTTCACGAACAAACTCGTACTTCGTTTTGGCACTACTCCGATCATTAAGTATTCAGCCGTTTCAATTGCCATAATCATCGGTTGCCTGCCACTAACAGAATCTTGGTTAGTGTTTCTTGCTCTGCATTTCACCATGTCTTTCGCTTTCAGTACTTTCAACATTGCTTTGAACTCGCAGGCAGTAGCCTTCCAGAAGCGTCAAGGAAAAGTTTTACTAGGTTCTTTCCATGGCGCGTGGAGTATTGGCGCAGCGGTTTCTGCGTCTATCTCAGCTGCTATTGCTTCTTATACTCCGCTGGTCATTCACATTGCAGGTATTGCAGTTATCTGCCTTGGCTTATTCCTGTGGTCAGCAAGTAACATGCTTACTCCTGAAGAAGACAACCATGGTCAAGAGCGTGAGAAGACCAACAAGGTTTCTTGGTTCAAAACACCTAAATACCTTTGGCTGCTCTCGATTGGAACTTTTGCTGGAATGTGGCCAGAGTTAGTCATCATGGATTGGTCTTCTGTCTATGGCAGGCAGGTGCTATTCCTAGATGCAGGAGCGGCAGCTTTGCCTTATACCGTGTTCATCATTGCCATGATTTTTGGCAGATTCTCTATTGTGAAACTAACTGAGAAATATCAGATAGCTAGAATTTCACAGATAGGTGGAGCTTTTGGTTCTGTTGCTTTTGCTTTAGCAATCTATAGCTCTGCAACCTTAGCTAGTTCTAATCAACCACTCGCTCTTGGTTTGATGTGTTTGTTCTTTGCAATAGCCGGCTACGGTATTTCATCCATGGTGCCTGGGTTCTATAGCGCAACAGGAAACATCGAAGGTTTATCAACAGCTCAGGCTCTATCAAGAATGGCGCTGTTCAATTACACAGTGATTATCTTCGCCAAGATGTTTATGGGTTCTTTGATTGATAGATCCAGCTTGCCATTGGCGATGATTTTCCCAATAGTAATGTTTGCTTTTGCATCAGTGGTAAGTGGAATAGTTGCAAGCCGAAACAAGAATTTAGCTAAATCAGATACTTTGGCGTATCCGCCAACATCTCCCATTACAGAGATAGATGTTCCTTAGCGGTAGTTCACAAACTGTAAGTCAACATCAAGATCACTAGATCTCAATAGATCCATTACTTCTTGCAGGTCATCGCGGCTCTTGCTAGAGACCCTTAGTTCATCGCCTTGAATGTTTGCTTTGACAGACTTAGGACCCTGTTCACGAATAAGCGCAGAGATCTTCTTAGCATCAGGCTGTTCAATGCCTTGCTTGAGTTCTGATTCAATACGGTATTCCTTACCTGAAGGGTAAGGGTCTCCTGTTTTCAAACTCTTTAGCGAGATTCCTCGTTTCACCAACTTGCTTTGGAAAACATCGAGAACAGCTTTGACTCGCTCTTCGCTGTTAGCTTTCATCAGGATCTTTTCGCCTGACCAATCAATTTCTGCACCTACGCCTTTGAAGTCGTAGCGCTGCTCAATTTCTTTCTGAGCCTGGTTCAAAGCATTAGCTGCTTCTTGCTTGTCAACTTTGCTGACTATGTCGAATGAGGAATCTGCCATGAAAGTGAGTCTAACTAACTACGCTACGGTTTTTGCTTTAGTGGTACTACCTCGAACAATCAATTCGATAGGCCATTCCACCACATCATTAACAGGATGCTCAGGGTCATCAAGTAACTGGAGCATTGTTTTCACTAGCAACTCAGCCTGGCCGGTAACATTCTGATCAATAGTTGTAATCCCAAAGAACTCAGCAAGTTCATGGTTGTCAACGCCAACGATTGAGACATCCTGAGGAACTTTAAGCCCCATGTCTTTAGCGGCCAGCATTGCACCAACGGCTAGTTCATCAGAGGAAGCAAAGATAGCGGTAGGTGCATTGTGTGGATCACCAAGTAACTGCTTAGCCGCTGAGTAACCTTCGCTGATTGCATATTTAGATACTGCTTTATACCAACCTGCCCGGGGCAGGATGCCAGCTAGTTTTAGAGCTGTCTCATAGCCGTCACGTCTTTCATTGAAGACATTGAAGAGTTTGTCATCTTTTTCATTCTGACCAATCATGGCGATGTTGGTATGCCCCATGGCTAACAGATGATCTGTTGCTAATCGTCCAGCCGCGGTGTCATCAATCTTGATTGACTTTGCTCCTGCAATAGGACCACCCAAAGCAACGATAGGTTTGTTTACCTTTGTTAGAGCTGCTGTCTCGTCATCGGTCATCTTCACTGAAATACACATAACCGCGTCCACTCGCTTACGTGCCAGTGATCTGGTGAACACAGAGTTACGGTGATCATCACCACTGGAGAGGTTATATAAAGTAACGTCGTAACCAGCTTTTACTAGTTCTCGGTCAACTGTTTCTAAAGCAGTTGAGAAGAACCATCTATCAACGTAAGGAACCACAACACCAATGTTCTTAGTTCTACCGGTAACCAAGGTGTATGCAGAAGCTGAAGGAACATAACCTAAGCGTTCAGCAACAGTTTGCACCAAAGTCTTGGTCTCCTGAGAAACATAGTCTTTGCCACTTAGTGCTCTTGAGACAGTTGCAGTTGAGACCCCAGCCTCACGTGCAACATCAACAATTCCAGCCACCAACAACCCATTTCTGTAAAGGTATGCAAATCCCTATGTAATCTACAAACATAAACCAGCTTTTGCAGAACATTTGCAGTCATTGCAACCTTATTGTTGTGTAAAGGCGATTAGCGCCAAACCCCCTGATTCAGGTATTCTTATTCGGCACCCGTCCGGCTGATTACAGGCGGCCGGGAGCACTGGCTAGTTACCCAAGCGGCCAAAGGGATCTGACTGTAAATCAGCCGGCTCAGCCTTCGGGGGTTCGAATCCCTCACTAGCCACGAATTCCCCAGCCCTCCAC